>JABGPL010000162.1 GCA_018644935.1 Calditrichota bacterium
GCCAAAATTTGGAGACCAACTATCTGACTTAGAGATTGCTGCGGTTACAACATATGAAAGAAATGCATGGGGAAATGATACAGGTGATCTCATTCAACCAAAGGAAGTGGCAGAAGCAAGAAAAAACCAAACAAAATAATTTTTAAAATTACCTCATACAGTATTAGTTGTTATTTTTTATGTACTTATTTGTTACTTTTGTAAGCCATATAGGATGAATCACAAAAATGAGTGCTTGTTGTCACATTCATTTTTATTATAGTCTCGTATTTATAAGTGAGGGGTCGGTTCAATGGAACTTTCATATTTCGGAATAATAGCCGTTTTTTTTAGATTTGATAAAAAAAAGCACCCTTCCGGAACTATTGAGCCTAACTCAGCGTATAATACTTAGATACCTGATTAACAGAAGTTAGGTCAAAATTAAACCATGAATACCCCCTCTCGGATACAATTCAATCGAATTCGCGTTTGAATTGTAAGAGAAAAACAACTAACTAAAGCGAAAGGATCAGTCATGAGTGCTACAATCGACTTTTCAAAGATCATCGAACAGGACCGGGAAGAAAGGTCCCAGGATGATTGGAACGGCACTTTTCTTGACTATCTGGAACTGGTCAAGGAAAAGCCTGAAACTGCAATGCTTGCGCACCAGCGAGTTTATAACACGTTGACGAAGCCGGGCATAAGAGATGTCGCTACAGTAGGGAATCCAAAACTAAGGAAAATCTACAAAGACGACTCTGTTAAGATCTACAACTTCTTTGCTGATGAATTTTTCGGCCTTGAACCTACCATTAACCAAATCGTTCGCTATTTTCGTTCAGCCTCAATGCGCGGTGAGGAATCCAGACAGGTTCTGTATTTGATGGGACCCGTAGGCTCTGGCAAGAGCTCACTTGTGGAAAAACTCAAATATGCACTTGAAGTAAACACGTTTTACGCCATTGAAGGCTGTCCTATGCACGAGGAGCCGTTGCACCTCCTGCCACAACATTTGCGAGCGAAATTCTCTGAACTGCTGAATGTTCAAATCGAGGGTGACCTCTGCCCTGTTTGTCGCTGGCGCTTGAAGAATGAATACGATAACAATTACGAAAATTTCAAGATAGAAACTAAGGATTTCTCCCGCCGTTCGCGCGTTGGAATCGGCATGGTTCCTCCCGTAGATCCGAACAATCAGGACACATCAGTTTTGATTGGCGGCGAGGACATTTCCAAACTCGATATGCACTCCGAAGGTGATCCGCGTGTACTGGATCTCTCGGGGGCGATGAATGTTGGAAACCGAGGTATGGTTGAGTTCATTGAAGTCTTTAAAAATGAGGTTGAGTACCTACATGTTATGATTACCGCGACGCAGGAAAAAGTTATTCCCGCACCGGGACGTCACGGCATGATATATTTGGATTCAGCGATAATCGCCCACTCCAATGAAGCGGAGTGGAGAAAATTCCGCGCCGATCACACTAACGAAGCTATTCTCGATAGAATCGTTGTTATTCCGGTGCCATACAATATGGAGCTGTCTGAAGAAGTAAAGATTTATAAAAAGATCATAAACAACTCAGATTTTGAAGCTCACATCGCGCCCTATACTCTCGAATTTGCATCAATGTTCGCGATCCTGACAAGACTTGAAAAGAGCAACAAAGTGGACCCGTTAACAAAACTCAAGATCTACAACGGTGACGATGTTCTCGAACAGGGCAGGACCAAGAAGTTTGACATTCAAGAACTGAAGGAAGAATCCGGACGGGAAGGAATGTTTGGTATTTCAACACGTTTCATTATGAAAGCATTGGATAACGCCATCACGGATAGCGAAGGCAACGGCCACTGTGTCAATCCGATTAACATCGCAGAATCGCTGGTCAACATGATCAAATCCACCGAGATGGCGGAAGACCAACGCAAGGAGTATCTCGCTTACATTACAGATACCCTGCACAAAGAATATCTGCAGATTCTTGAAAAAGAAATCACGCGAGCGTTTGTCTATTCATACAGCGAGCAGGCAGAGTCATTGTTCCAGAACTATCTCGATCATGCCGAAGCTTATGTGAATAAAACAAAGCTCACAGATGCAGATACCCGTGAAGAGCTCAACCCCGACATTCAGTTCCTGCAGTCCATCGAAGGTCAAATCGGAGTATCCGGCACAGCCGCCGATGGATTCCGTCAGGACGTAATTGCTTTCCTCTGGGCAGTTTCACGCCGTGGAAACAAGATTTTTTACCAGAGTTACGAGCCGCTGAAAGAAGCAATTGAGAAAAAGCTTCTGACTTCGGTAAAGGATCTGGCACGAATAGTAACCCGATCACGAACTCGTGATGAGGACCAACAGGAGAAATACGGCGTAATGGTCGA
Source organism: Calditrichota bacterium (assembly GCA_018644935.1). Lineage (GTDB taxonomy): Bacteria > Electryoneota > AABM5-125-24 > Hatepunaeales > Hatepunaeaceae > JABGPL01. The sequence goes on from JABGPL010000162.1 coordinate 2,371, forward strand.
GCAACTGATGAAAAACGGTTACTGCGAAACTTGCGTTGATACTATTCTCAAATATGCAGCCAACAACCTGTGGAGAGATTAGCCTAAAAGACAGGTCTAATCTAACTACTAAAATGGCGAGGCTGACATGACATACTTCATTAAACAAACCGACTACCGGAGCGATCGGAGTGCATCCGATCGCACCCGGCACCGCGAAAAAATCCGTGAGACGATCAAGGATAATATCACCGATATTATCTCTGAGGAGTCCATTATCGGAAAGAGCGGTGACAAGGTGATAAAAATCCCAATAAGGGGCGTTAAAGAATACCGATTCATATACGGTGATGGCAGTCCGGGTGTAGGTCAGGGTGAAGGTGATACACAGCCCGGTGACAAAGTAGGTGAAGGTCAGGGTGATGCCAGTCCAATGGGTGACAAAGCCGGAGATAAACCCGGTGAAGACTACTACGAAACAGACATTACTCTTAACGAGCTAATTGATATCCTTTTCGAGGATCTCGAGCTGCCAAATCTCGACCGCAAGAAATTCCGGACAATCGATTCAGTTCGACTGATGAAACCGAAAGGAACTAAAAAGAAAGGAATCCGGGCGCATCTCGATAAGAAAAAAACCGCAATGCAACGGATACGTCGAAAGAAAGCATCCGAAAGGAATACACTTGATGCGAGCGCGCTTATTGAAACTGAACCGGGAGTAGAAGAGGAAGAAGAACGATTCCCGTTTCACGAAACCGATCTGCGATACACGCGACTTGACGAGGATATTAAGCAGGAATCTAATGCGGTTGTAATCTGTATGATGGATACATCCGGATCAATGGATACGAAAAAGAAATTTCTGGCGAGAAGCTTCTTCTTCCTGCTTTACCAGTTTGTTAAGATAAAATACAGCAACACTGAGCTGGTATTCATTTCTCATCATACTGAAGCCCAAGAGGTTACAGAAGAGGAATTCTTCCATAAAGGTCAATCCGGTGGAACGTATATATCTTCGGCGTACAAACTTGCACTAGAAATAATAAAATCACGTTATAATTCGGCAGTTTGGAATGTTTATGCATTCCACGGTTCCGATGGAGATAACTGGTCTAATGATAATCAGGAGGCTGTAAAAACTGCTCAGGAACTGGCCGAAACATGTAACTTATTTGGTTATGGGGAAATTAAACCCGGGCTGACCGGAGGTTTTGAATCTACAATGTTTAAAACTTTCGCTCCTGTAAAGGGTGATAACTTCACGATGGTAAAAATCACCCGAAAAGATGAGATCTGGCCAGCATTTAAGAAACTGATTTCTCTCGATAAGGAGGATTAGTCATGAGCTATACCATAAAAGACCTTGAAACCTGGGACGAGAAGATCCGAGTACTGGTCGATAAGTTCGGGCTCGATCCTTTCCCTCAAATATTCGAAGAATGTGACCACAACCAGATGATCGGCTACATGTCATATTCTGGAATGCCTTCCCGTTACCCTCATTGGTCATATGGGAAGCAGTACGAAAAACAAAAGACACTGTACAATTATGGACTAACGGGATTGCCTTATGAAATGGTGATCAACTCTAATCCATGTCTGGCGTACCTTATGAAGGATAATACTCTGCTTTTGCAGATATTAACGATGGCGCATGTATACGGTCATAATGACTTTTTCAGGCACAATTTCACTTTTAGACATACTCATCCTGAATATACCCTTGAAAAGTTCAAATCCCATTCAGTAAGGGTGCGTAAATATATTGAGAACCCTCATATCGGCTTAAGAAAAGTCGAGAATGCTCTCGACGCAGCTCATGCACTATCAATGAATTGCACAAGATACATGAGCGTTAAAAAAGAAACCGGTCTCGGATATTCATCACCAAAGAAAGAGCCAAAAAAACAGTGCGGGAGCGGATGCCAGGGAAAATGTGATGGTGCATCAGATACCTCACATGACCACCATGAATCCGAAGTAAGAAGAAACCCGGCTGTTCCGGATGAAGACCTCTTACTTTTCATAAGGGATAATAATCCCTTTATGGAAGATTGGGAAAAAGATCTGTTAACTATTGTACACGACGAAACATCGTACTTTATTCCGCAGATCCAGACCAAAATCATGAATGAGGGCTGGGCGTCGCTCTGGCATAAGAGAATCCTTGAGGCTCTCGATTTGCCTGAAGAATTGAGGATGGAACTTTATGTTCGCCATAACCAGGTTCTTCGCCCGATCCCCCGAAGCTTGAATCCATATTATTTGGGTTATAAGATATTGGAAGATATCGAGCGCCGTTGGAATAAGGAAAACGGTATTGATATAGATGGCGGGAGTGCCGAATATTTAGCTGGAACAAATTGGGAAGTAACTCCAGGTCACGAGAGATTATTCCAGGTTCGGGAGACCGACCGCGATGATTCTTTCTTACGCCAATATCTCACCAAAGAATTGATGATTGAGATGGACCTGTACGTTCATGAGGACAAAGGACGTGACAGGGTCGTCACAAAAGTCGCATCAGATCAGGATTGGAAAAACGTTCGGGATACTATTATTGCATCTTCTGGAACAAACAGTCTCCCGGTTATTAAGGTATTTGATGCTGATTACAAAGGTCGTGGCAGATTATTATTGATCCATGAGTTTGATGGACGTGATCTCGATACGGAATATGCAAAAAAGACCTTGCGCCATGTATACCAGTTATGGCGAGGTCCTGTAATACTAGAAACGAAACAAAAGAGAAGTACTGTCCAGTATATATGCGAGAGCGAAAAGGGCAGTATCGATATAAAGTCAGTTCCAAACAGAAGCACTTGACAGGAGACCATCATGAGGTCCGTTTTAATTTGTCTGATGTTATTAATAATTCAAGCCCCAGTATTCAGCAACGCCAACGGTCCACGTGATGGATATGCTGGCGATCCACCTGGAAACAACACATGCGTGGAGTGCCACAACAGTTTTAGGCTCAACGGCGGCGAAGGCAGCCTGTCGATTGAGGGTCTACCCGCCGAGTATGAACCCGGCGAGACTTACAATCTAACCATTAATCTTAATTCCCCAAATACATCAAGATGGGGATTCGAAATTACCGCCCACAACGAGCAACAGCTCCGGGGCGGTAATTTTATTTTGGTTAATGACCGCGAAACGACGATCTCCGGAGGTGGAGGTCAGGAACCACAGTACGTAAAACAACTTCGTCAGGGAACATTTGCTGGAAACCGGTCTGCCTCATGGCGAATAGATTGGCAGGCACCGGAAGCAGCGTCAGGACCTGTTGTCTTTTATCTTGCGGGAAACGCAGCGAACAACAACGGCAGCCCTGCGGGTGACTATATTTACGCAATTTCTACACGATTAAATGAAGCCGAACCTCCTCCTCCAGATGATGTCTTTAGTATGGAGTTAATGGCTGGCTGGAATCTTGTTTCATCCCCGGTTGCGCCAAATGAGTTTGAATTAGAAACCTTGTTCAGCCATATTGCCGATGCAATCCTGCAACTTCGCGATGTAGATGGCAACGTTTATAACCCCTCTGAGAACACCAACGATATTGGCAGTTGGAACTATTTGAACAGTTACCAGGCCAAACTCTCCGCAGTCGCCAATATTGAATTTACTGGTCTCTTGATGCCTCAAGGTACCGAATACTTACTTCAGGAAGGTTGGAATTGGATATCATACTCCCGCCTCGACACACTGATTCCAACCCAGGTTTT
>JABGPL010000163.1 GCA_018644935.1 Calditrichota bacterium
CCCATCCAGAAACCATAATTGAGGTTCACCTCGTGACGGGGATCTTCGCGATCCTCTGAACCCTGTTCGTTTTCCTGTCTACCCATCATAAACGAACCAGATGGTATCCAGACCATGATAATTGAAACATCCCCTGTTAGCTGAAATTCCCTTTCTTCACCGGGCTGTAAATCAACAAATCCAATGCTGTCAACCTCAGCCAGATCGAATGATTGAGTGCCTTCTGCGCTATGAATACTGATTATTTGAGCTGTTGCAGTTACTGGACTAAACAGCAGGATAACCAGAATTAAGTAAACACCTCTGAAGTTCATTGATATATCCTCCGTATTGAACAAAATTTTCGAAGCCAGAAACCCTTTTCCGAGGAGTGCTCAAGCCACGCTTGAGCGTCCATCCCAATTCAAATTGTAACTGCACAACAAGTAAATCATTATTCTAGAAAAGCTCAAGCATGGCTTGAGCACTCCGGGGGTACGTTGATCATTTAACCAAAATCGCCTTCTGAATAAACGATCTATGAGAGCAATCCATCCTAACAAAATATATGCCTGTAGAAAATCCTTTTGCTTCCCACACAAGCTTATGATGCCCAGCTTCCATTTTTTCATTCCGTAGGGTTTGGATTAACCTTCCCTTTACATCATAAACACCAATATTCACCATTACCTGATCCGATAATCCAAAGGGAATCACAGTCGTCATGTTAAACGGGTTTGGATATGCGCTCGATAGATAGAATTCGTTGGGAACATCGGCAAGATTATTTATCTTCACAACCGTAAATTCGTCGGTGTGATATACCAACCCATCTCCCAGGATGATTTCAAGATCCTGTATTTCCACGGTTTTTTCATTTTCAGCATCCCACAGGACCAGCCGGTATGATTGGTTCTCCAATAAGCCATCAGGATTATTGGTTGATCGATCGTCTCCCCAAACTGACACACCACATTGACCGCTCTGAATTAATCCAAAGCCAACCAATTGATCTCCGCAGAAAGCACCTATCTCACCTCTCGCTTGAGTATCTGTATATACCAACAAGCTCATATTCCGGCTTGTTATCGACGGAGTTTGAAAGTGTACCGGATTTGAATTGTCGGAAAGACCTGCCAATTCTTCCTCTTCACGCAATCGATATACTAATTCCGCATCCTCAGAGAGCTTCAGCTGATACCCCTTTCCGGGTTCCATTTCGCCCATATTGCTGAATCCGAATGGAGGTGAGTAAAATCTGCCCTGTTCATCTTTTGCTATCAATAAGAGTTCAACTAAACCGGACAGCGCAATTGTAGCATCCACCGGTTGAGCAGGATAGTAGCTGATCATCTGCCACCCCTGTAACAATGGGATTGGCAGATCCCAATCAACGGTCATTCCGCTCATCACAAGTTCATCCGCATCGGACATCTTTACCCAGTATCCTTCTGCAACATTCCACCCCGGGATGTTATTGAAATTAAACTGCGGGTTATAGAATTGCCCTGATCCATTTTTCATCATCTGGAATGTCTCATTCTCGACTAAGACACTTGTAATAACAATCACATCCGGATCTTCCGGTTCAAGGTGAGCTGAGACCATATTCCAACCTCTTCTCAGGCCAATCCGCTGATCTGACTGACGAGGTCCGTCACCCACATTGAGGGTAACCGGGATTGTAGATAATCCACCTATCCCGTCATGAGCAAAAACAAATTCTCCGGAGTATTCATTTGGGATCAATCCTGTTGAGTTGAGAGTAATTCCGAATTCAAGAGTACTTTCAGCATCTATTACCCCTTCATCAGGGTCAATGTTGAACCATCCAGTATTGTTCGCAACCTGCCAGATATTAAGCCTGTCACCGCCCTCGTTAGATGAGATACTGGCAATACCGAGCATCACCCAGCTCAGATGATCAAACTGATTAGTTATAAAACAGCCCTGAGTGTTGCCGCCTTCTTCCGGATCAAGATAGGCGACGAACGTTGTGTCATCTTCCTCAATATTCACCTTATGAACGACCTGTCGATTTGTCTCTAATTCCCGGTGATAAAGGTAAAGCGGTGAATCATCCGGGTCTTCCTGCCAATAACTCATCCCATATATTCTCAGTCCTGATCGGTCTACTTCGAGATTTTCAATTTGGTTGCCCGCCCTGTCATATCCCAGTGGATCTCGAGTTGTACTCCCAAGCCACAGGCATTCCCGATCACAATCCCAGGTTATAATTGTTGTTGGATTATAGGGAGCTTCAAAGGATGTCTGCACCTCTCCATCTGGACTGAATCCGTAAACGATATCCTCATCTGCTGCCCAGAAAAGTTCACCATCATAAGTCATGTCCTTTATCCCACGCCTGGATTCACCGGGTTGGTCGAAAGACTCGAGCAATTCACCATCACGATTGAGAACATAAATAACCGGTTGATTATTGTTACCACCGGCAATGTAAAAATGATCATTGATATAGACGGCTGCATAAATATTGCCATCTTCTAATAATTCTCCCACTTGAAATGATTGCCTTAGTGTCCAGGGATCAGAATCGGCATCACCGAGTAGATGCTTGCTGACAGAGTATGTAAGCGGTCCGTTGCCCGCATTTGTAATGTCTAACGAAAGCTCAGTCTCAGAATCGAGAGCAAGCTCGGCAAATATTTCATCGGGATCAGGCAGGAATTCTGAATGAAGAAATGCATGGTCAACTTCGATTTCTTCACCCTCATTGATATCCACTTCTTCCATATACATAAGATAATCCGGAGCTGTAAAGGTCAGGTTATACACACCTCTGGGTAATTGGTTCATCGCATAGCCGCCCTCATCATCTGCAATTCGGTAATAGGTGTATAAGTCGAGGCTTATTTGGGCTCCTTCCAGTGGTTCTCCTGTAGCAGCATCCGTGATGAGCCCTGATATGTTTGCAACCGGAGTTTCAAGTGAAACAATCAGTGAAAAATCAATTTCTGTAATTTCCGGGTTCTCCCCATCTCCCCAAAATTGAACCGACAATGAACCAATATAAACTCCGATATCACTGTTTTCCGGTGCAATAGTTATGGTAATCTCCCGGTCACCATTCGCTTCAACTGCACCACCATCAGGTTCAATCGTTACATTCAATTTTTCAGGAACACCATCATCAATTACATACCAAAGGCGTGTTTCACCGTCATAGATTCCTCTCCATAAGTTTTCTCCATCATGTGCGAGTCCTGTGTGACCACTCTCAACGGTCTCAAATTGTCTTACAAGCTCTGCATTCCATTCTTCGTCGACTCTAAACTGATATAAAGATTCTCTATCACTCAACCAGAGCCAGTTTTCACGATGATCGTGTATTGCAACAACTCCGTAGGATTGATCCCCAATCCATTCACCGCAATCAATAGTTGCAATTTCCTGGTAATTATCCTCTCTATCCAGAACATAAACTTCACCCTGTCCACCAGCGTTCGGATACTGAACGACATATATATATCTGTCGTCCCCTGCGATATGAGACCAGGTCAAATTTCGCTGAATGCGGATATTGTCAACCTGTCTTCCTTGAGTGTCATAGCGGAAAATAATATTGGGACTATTGTTATAGCCGCCGATATATAATAAACCATCGCTGTAGAACATACTCAGCGTCGATCTGGGGCATGCACCATTAAAGACAACATCACCATTAACGGGATCCATGGCATACAGTCGACTATCAGACCACGCAATTCCCCACATCCAGCCATTTTCCTCATCCCATGCCATTCCAACAGTGTTGAAATAAGGCACATCAAATTCTCTGATTATCTCACCGGGATCATCTCGAACGGGTCCGCGTTCTTCTTCTTCATTTTCAGCAGCTTGGAATTCAACGATGTTGAAGGAAACATTAAAATTATAGTCGATATCGTTGTTGTTGATTATGGAAAAAGCGGTTTCCGTAACCTCTTCGTTAGCAGCCTGAACAGCGACTCCTGCCGGATCAACGGAAATCTCACCCAAAACACAAATTGGGAGGAAACTCAAGGTAAATGTCAAAATGCAGGTTAGTGAAAACAATGTGAATTTGTGCATGGTGTTCTCCGTTATTAGCTGGAACAGATTTCTAAAATATTGTATCCCGGAACACTACTGGGAGGGTTTTTCAAGAATTCCCCCGACCGCAAGGGTCGAGGGTACAATTTCTATTTAAACATTATAACTCAATAATGCAACCCTGATTTGATAACACTCCTCGACCACAAGGATCGAGGCTTCGATTTCTGAGGCGAAACATGTCAGAGCAACCCAAACAACACTAGCCCCCAAAACCCGTACAGGCATAGCGCCTGTGCACCTCTCACATCTGCGATTCACTACCGATTTCAAACAAAGATTTACAGCATCAACTCACATAGCTCAATCACAAAGCCAGTATCTCATCATCATCACCCACCGCCCTCACATTCCATCAATCCCTTCTCTGCTTCTTTCAAATCATCCGACACCCTCCACACCGACAAACACCACAACATCGGGATTGAAAAAGCTAACCGCTCTTTCGGGTTTTTTGAGCGGCGTTGGGGTTGCCTTTGCCGAATTCAACAATGCAGGATTCCCAAATTTGTTTCTCGCTCTGAAATTGACCTATTTCATAGACATCACCTCCCGGATGCTCGATCTTAACGACACCGGTTATATATCCGTGGTCTGCATCGTATTCGGTAGGAAATTCCGAAAGAACCAGTGCGCGAAGTTTTTTTCGATTCAAACATGATCAGCTCGCCACTGATGAAAATTATATAAAAGTCGCCACCCTTCCCCCAGCCCGTAGTGGGATCAGGATGACAATTCTTGATACAGTTATAACAATTGGTAATTAAGGATTTGAAAACAGTGATCGGATAAACCTAACTGGGCTCTCAATCCACATGTTTTAGTCTATGGCCGGTCGTCATCTACATTCCAGGTGAAATAATGAGTTTCAACGGGGTGTGGACCACTGTCTCTGGCAGCATTTATACCCAGCCACCACAGAATGGGATCATCAGTAATAAAGACATGCCAATGATCAACATCCGGCAAATCTACTGCAGGAATATAATTATGAAAGACAGTACCGGGAACATTCCATGCGAAATCCGACCATTCCACTCCACCCGCATCATTGTGAGCCACGAAAAGGACAAAATTATTATCTACATCATCCTCATCGAGTAGATGGTCGTCGTTAGCCCACATATCGAACGACACGAGGGATTGTGCAGACGCACTTCCGCTCATTCCGAAAAGGAAGCTGAGCACAATTAACATTAAAAAATACTTTTTCATTTCTTTCTCCATTTTTTTAGGAATATTTTTCTATTGAAAGAAGAGTACCTGATATTCAACAGACACACCTCCATATAAAATTACGTCTCTTAATAGTTACGGGCATGAGACGCTTATGGTCATTTGACCACACTCTATAAGTACTGTCTCAGTCCTAATGGAGACAGTTTATAACACAATACGAACAAATCTATAACTTTTTTTCCGGGTTCGGAGAAAGCCGATCTACATGATCTGTAGCTAATTCATCAGCCCATCGTCCCCAGCATAGCACAAACAGAAATTATCACAAAGAAAATCCACTGAAATAATTTGAATAGCCCGTTTGGAATACTGGATGTAGCCGCGATGAGAATTTGCCATATTGCAAACGCAGCATAATTCACTGATATAAATCTAACCAACAGAATCGTGTCTCCACCGAGGTCTACTCCAAAGCCATCTAACAATAGAACTGCCGTGGATGCAATCAGGAACACGGAAACATAATGAAAAACGC
>JABGPL010000164.1 GCA_018644935.1 Calditrichota bacterium
CTGGAAGAGATTCTGGAAATCGCCGCAAGTTTGGGTGATAGCAGTCCTGATGGTTTTGCCTGCCTTTTCCTATTACATCATCGGCGGCGGGGAACGTTCGGGCGAGTATTTCATCAGTTGGACGCTTGACCTTATCCATCTGCTTTGCCTGAAATAATAATCCAGATTGTTCCCAAGATAATCATTAGGTCCAAAGCAGGGTTCATATTCCTAGAATAGAAGATGTCATAGAGAACGGAGTCATTGAAGGTGACTCCAGTTCGCGTGGCATGAAGTTTCCAAAGCCCAGTGCAGCCTGGTTCGATGGCAAACCGGCGGCGGTGCCAGTCATCCTCATGTTCATATTCAGCTTGAGGAACAGGCCGCGGGCCTACGAGTGCCATATCGCCTTTGAGTACATTGAGCAGTTGGGGCAACTCATCAATAGCCCATTTTCGAATAAACTTGCCAACAGGTGTAACGTAGGCGGTATTAACAATCTTACTCGTTGTTTCGTCTTGCTGCTGATTCTGGATAAAATTTCTAATCTGTTCATTCCGCGTTTCATCTTGATCCGCACCTTGCGCCATGGACCGGAATTTATAAAAGAGAAAGGGCTTACCATCTTTCCCTACACGTTCTTTGGCGTAGAAAACCGGTCCTGATGAAGAGCGCTTAATAGCAATGGCAGTGCTGATCAAAATTGGGGAAAGTAGCAGAATTCCACCTAAAGAAACTGTGAAATCGAAGATACGCTTGTAGGCTTTATACAGCAAACTGTTTGGAATACCGTGCATTCGAACGAAGGGAATATCAAAATGGGCATCTGCACTACCCGAACGTTGTAATGTGCTGGATTGATCGGAATGAATGTCAACCCAACCGAAAAGCCGTACACATTGTTCGACGAGATTCATCAATTTCTGGTGAGTGAGCGCTGGGTTGCAGATTACAGCTCCTTCTAGATTATACAGGCTGATAACTTCGGGGAGCATTGCCGGATCGCCGAGAAAGGGTACAGATTGTACCGTATCAGCGTGATCCGCATCTTCCATGACACCGATTACAAGCATTCCGCAATCTGCTTTTTTGTTACATTCTTTAATAAACCGACTTGCAACTTCGGTGTCGCCAATGATGACCACCCGCCGCCGCATGTCCGTTTTTGAGAGCAGGGTGAAAAGTAATCTCACCACCATCAGACGGTGTATGGTCAAAACGACCAGCAGGAGAATCCCCCATTGCAATAGTACCAGCCGTGATGGAATAAATAGATCAGATTTGGTGAAACTCTTGGCCAGGATATAGATGACTACAGTGACCGCTGTTGCTTTTACGATAGTGAAGAAATGTTGAAAAGGACTCAGTTGAATCTTTCGTTTATAAAGACTGAGGGCACTGAAAAAACCCAACATCACCACGCCATAGATAAAGACCAGGCTCATTTCAGGGATCAGATGATAGCGAGATACAATGTTCATTTCAGGACTGAATCGTCTGAAGTGTAATGCCAATGCGAACGATCCAACAATGATCATCCAGTCCGTAGCTAATAGGTACAGTGTAGCCCTGCTTCGTTTCATACTGTCCGCTTTCTAATTACCAATACACTTATATTCCAGAGTTTTCCAGTTTTTGGCGATAACCTGCCCTGGGTATTTTACCCACCCCTTCATATGAGCTCTCTTCGTTGCAATTCATTGCCCAACTCCTGGCGATGTCTCCGACTTGCTTAAGGTTCTCATACAAATATGCATCCAGAAAATCCCGTCTAAACTATCCATTGAATCATTCCGCGAAGCCATTCTGCCGAGGCTTACCCTTTCGGATGTAAGCAAGTATATCTCATGTCCTTCGCACCGATCTGGCTACACGGCACACGCTTCAATTACGAGCCAATCTCTCGCACCTTCGTCAATCACGTCCATGGTCCAGAATGTCTCTCAACGGTACAACTCGAAGCCTCAAAGATGGGCACACCTGATTTCACCAGTGACTTTGGCGCCTCGCGATCCTCTGCTGTCATCAACCTCTTTTACAATAAGTTTATTAGCTGATTCGTATTCCAAAATGAGGTTGGTGGAACATCTTTTTCAAGCGACTAATATCTTGTGGTTCCATATCCCCATACTTCGATTCCCAATTTTAGTGGGTATGGTACTGATCCCGTGATTGTGACAAACCTGGTCAACTTTCAGCCCGGTTTCAACTTCCTTCAATATCAAAACTATCTGCGTCGGGAGAAATCGTGACTTTTTTGATGTGTGTCTCCTGAGGAAAATTTCTCAGAAAATTCCAACTATGTCTGTCCCAAGATAGAGAAAGCGGACACTAACAGACCAAAAATCGCTACAGATGGAATGGATGGAATGGATGGAATGGATGGAATGGATGGAATGGATGGTCAACAAGATAATTTGGGTCTTTCAATGTACTTCTTACATTCCGTATAAACGGCGTCAACGTTAATTGTCGACATACACTCAAAAGTTCCGGTCGGACAATGCCCATCCACTCCTCGCAAGTCCTGTGTCGTGGAACATGCCACACAATCCGTTGTAGTGCTGATAAGGCCTCTACTATTATATGAATAAATCCGTAGTTCCGGGTTCACTGGTCCAAAGAGTCCTATCGCTTCCGTGTTGACAGCGGCTGCCACATGAAACATTCCACTATCGACTGACAGAAGGAGACTGGCTGCCTGAACTAATACAGCTGTTTCTCGTACAGATGTCATGTTAGTCAAATCAAGGTAATTCCCTGCTACTTTCTGCGATATAGAGCGCTCATTGTCTCGTCCGAGCCGAACCAGCAGATGTCCACTAGCAACCAATCGATCAATCAGTTGATTCCAATGTGATTCAGGCCATTGTCGAGATTGCCAACCCGCATCCGTGGAAAAAGCGACAAAGGGTTTATTAAGTTCCAGCGAAAATTTTTGTATAGTTTCGCGAATCTCTTTGCCCGTGAGAAAGAGCTCAGGATTTTGTCGCTTATCTTCAGCAGGTATTCCAAGTTGCAGGCGAATGGTATCCTGTAGGTGCATCGCACGATTGTGGTACATAAATTCCCAGTCTATCTCTAAAACCTGGTTCGTCCCGCCTCGGGCGTGCAACAACTTGTATTTTAGTTTGCTGGCAACTGCCTTAAGCCAAGGGGCTCTGTTTAACATGTCGCGTACAACCGAAGGAGTCTGAGACCAGGATGGTTCACTGGCAATTTCGTCTACATAAGGGTTATGCCTGAACAAATCCGGATAAAGGCTAAACACGGCAATATGCGCTTCTGGATGGATCGCACGGAAATCTTCTAAACACCCCGTTAAACACAAGGTATCGCCCAATGCTCCACGCATGCTAATTAGAATCTTTTCTTTCAAAATCATCCCCTAACCTACTACGATGTCGCGGCACCAAATGATTGAATGTCTTGTCCCCAAACTCTGCTCTTAGCTTTTCGCCCTAGCGATGCAATCATGCCGAAGAGGAATTCCTAATACCCCTTCGATGCAGAAGATAGCTAACTAGCAAACTTGAACAAGGTTATCGGTACTGACCTACATCTAAATTTTGTTTGATAAATTCGTGCTTTCCTCTCCCGGACAAAGGGATTTTATCTACTCGCCTAACATCAATTTTAAAATTTAGCCCCAGCTTTACCTGGATACTCTTTTGGATTAAGTCGATTTCATATTCCTTAAAGTTTCTGTCTGGAACAAGCAGAAGATCTGTATGACCAATCTTATTCTGTTGGAACTGAAACTGAGAAACATTGTCAAATATGTCCGTATGCATATTGAGCGCAGCTATAGAGACTAATCTCTTGTCGCCGGTAACGAAAAAATTTTGTTCGCGGCCTTTAATTTTGGCACAAGACCTAAATGATCTTCCACACTCGTTTGGTTTGCCGTCAAGCTCAACAAGATCGCCTGTGTCATATCTCAACATTGGCATGACATTATTATTGAACCCCGTGGTCACTACACGGCCAATTGCACCATGTGAAGATAATGCTTTCCCGTCGTCATCCAATACTTCCGTGAACCCATAAAATGGGTCAATATGATACTTGTTGCAAGTTAGGCAAAAGAAGATCAGTGCATTCCTTTCTGCATTCCCATAAAAGTCTAAGACAGGAGCTTTTAGCGCCCCTTCAATCGCCTCACGTTGCTCTGAGAGCAGGATTTCAGACGTAGTGATTACTGCAGAAAATATATCGGATAGGTCTATGGAAGCCTGGTTAGCTAGATTGCAGAACATCGTCGCTGCCGAAGGATAAGCTTGAAGAACACATTGACCAAAACCTCTGACCAATTCAACGTATTCGTGAATTGTTTCGCGGGACAAGTGATAAGTCGAAAGTGCAAGGCGGTTTGTGTACGGATCAAACCGATGTGTGCTTTTCTCTCCGGTAAATGTGCCTCTTAGTATGACACTCTTGTCGCAGCAATTTCTAAAACCAATTTGCTGAAACCAGTACTGATGAAATGCATCTTCCCTGGGCTGAGTAACCCCCTTTTCCCAGTAGAAACTGAAAGGTGTCCCGGAAGTGCCACTTGTGGAAAATGGTTCTCGCTTGTTTTTTGCGACTGATGTAGAACAAAAGCTTTCTTTTCTGGCGCGGATGTCAGCTTTCTTTAGAACCGGGGCCGCAGTGCTATACTCGTTCAAGGAGTTGAGAGCAGAATAGTCCTCGGTCTGGTAGTACGGGACCGATGCTCTACAGTGGTCTAAGAGGTTCAACAGAACGCACGACTGATGCTCATCAATCCGTTCCGCACTCCATTTTGATTGAGCGTCGAGCGTACGAACGTGATTATTGATCTGCCTGAATCGCCATTTCGAGGGAACAATAGCGCTTGCAATTCTTCGAATGGATGGATTTCGTTTAAAAAAATTCAACGATCCAACTCAGCTTCAATATGACCTAGCCACCCGTCGTGCGGAGTCATTTGATGAACGATGTCTTGAGGAATTTCGTTACACTCATTGCCATTTACATTAATGGGAATACCACTTTCTGGATCGAAATCAAGAAGAGCGCGAAACTCCGAATCAGCTATTATGTTTCGATAAAGCCTAATTTTGTTGTAGTCAAATCCCATGAGCTTAATCGCAGTGAGATCCACACTGAGTGGGTTCGTCCCAAATAACAATGCGCCAACTTGAATGGGTGTTGGTGTCAATGGACCATTTGCTTCACCTGCGGTGATCCCGTCTATTATCGACAAGAAACGCTTTTCTGTCTTTTTATCGAACATGTATTCACATTCGTTTCCACGATACCCGTAGAAAATTTTGTTAATGTCACCAACCATTCTCCAGCACGTGTCGTTGCCATACCAGTTGCCTAATGTCTGTGATCTATTTAGATTCGGTCTCATTAGGGGCTTAATTACATACCTACCGAATTGAAACAGACTCTTGAAAATCACCTCGCCGAATCTATTTCCTTTTTTCAACAATAAATCTTTTAATTTTGATTCTACCTTCAACAAAAAATGGCTTCGAGGTTCCTTATCCTCAGGGTATGCGTCACCATTTTCGGAAGGCTTCCCTTTTCGAAAATGCGGCAGGGTATTTTTGTTGCCGATTGTGCCTACAATCGCCTTAAGATTTAGTGTCACACCAACTTTTTTGTGAGTTTTGAGTTTCGGAACATTTATTACAACGTCGGCTTTCTGAAATGTTCTGGCG
>JABGPL010000165.1 GCA_018644935.1 Calditrichota bacterium
AATGGCTGCGGATTATTCAATTGATGCTCCGGATGAAGGAGTTTTTAACTGGGAAGCTGTGGAGAATGGGATTATTAATCCCAGAGGAGAAGCTTCCATAATCGTTGAGTTTCAACCTTTCGCAGCAGGAGAATTTGTATCTGAAATAGTCCTTAGATATCAGGAAGGAGAGCTCAATATTCCACTGCTTGGAGTTGGAGTTTTGTCGCTTTTAGTTGAATTTTCTGATGATACTTTGGATTTCGGGAGGATCGAGATAAATAATTCGACCTCGATGGATATCACAATTTCCAATATAAGTGATGACGAAATTTCCATCTATGTGGCGGAACCCACAACTAATATTTATACATGGCAAACAAGAGGCTGGCAGGATGTAAGATCGGGCAATAGATTGGTCATACCGGTTGAATTTAATCCTAGAACTCCAGGGCTTGAAATCGACGAAATGGAAATCTCAGTCAGTGGTGAAAGTACTTATAATATAATACTTTCAGGTGAGGGTTATGATAGAGAATATGTGGAAGATCAAGATGTCAAGCCTTTAAGTTTTGGAATCCACTCCGTTTCTCCTAATCCATTTAATGAATCCCTGAATATCACGTATGCCATTGACTCCCCCGGTAAGGCAGAAATTTCGATTCACAATTTATCGGGACGTCAAGTTGGAATTGTAGATGTAACCACTGTTTCACCTGGTGTATCAACATTATCAATCAACACCGCAGATCTCGTTTCAGGAACATACCTGATTAAACTACAGCAGGAAAATTCTTTAAATGTCGTGAAGGTTGTTCATTTGAAATAGATAGACAGAATACCCGTGGTATTTTTACGGTCGCATCTCCGGAAAGTCAGCCGCTGACTACGCGCTGAACAACACAGAAAAGCATGTCAAGGCAAGGCAATTGACTGCCAGCTATGAAGGGACTATGCGGTAGTATTTAGCAAAAGTTCAGAGTACAGGCTTTAGCCTGAGAGTAAATCAACCCAAGCCGGAAGGCTTGGGTTATGCTGTTTTGTCTTAGCTGTACGGGATTGCTCCGTATGGGCGATTCACGAATCGCCCCGCTATTTCTTGCAGCGATGAAAGGGGTGATTCGTGAATCACCCATACGGAAACTTACGTTCGTTACTTGACTAATCAAATGATCTGTTCTATGTTAGAAAATATCCACAAAAGTGGATGAAATTATAAAGTGACAATTTATACGACAAAGAGATAAGAGAAAATCAATGGATTTCACAGACGCTCTCGATAGAGTTTGGTCAGAAGACACTAAAACAATCCGTAACTTTTTAACAAAAAGACCAGCCTACAAAAAACTTGCAGAAGAAATTGCTTATATTCTTGAGATGGGCTACAGGAAGAGGGCATCAAGTTTGACTCTGTAATTTGGAGAGCCAAAACGCCTGAGAGTTTCTGCGAAAAACTTACTCGCAAAACATATGAAGATCCACTTGAGGAGATTACCGATTTTGCTGGAGCAAGGGTATCTTATCTTTACACTGATGATCTTCCCGAGATTGAATTACTAATTGAATCCACATTTGAAGTCGTAGAGAAAGTTGATAAACTGAAAGAGAAGCAAGAAGCAGAGTTTGGCTATGGTGCTCTTCATTACCTTGTGCGATTGACTCCTCAGATTAGTGGAGCTCGTTATGACGATCTTAAGAATTTAACCTGCGAAATCCAAGTCAGAACAATTCTACAGGATGCATGGGCGGTTGTTGCCCATCATCTCACTTACAAACAAGAGAGTGATGCTCCCAAACATCTTCACCGCCAACTTAATGCTCTTGCAGGGACTTTCGAAACGGTTGACCGCTCCTTCAATCAGCTTCGCATAGATCGTGACATATACCAAACCCAAACCAAACAGGATATCCAGGACGGAAAGCCAATTAATCAGAATATTAATGCAGACACCCTCCTTGCACTGCTAAACGCAAAACTACCTGACAGAGATAAATTTAATCCGATTGATGGGCAGGAATTCTTACTCAGATTATCTGAAGTTGGTGTAAACAAACTCGATGATCTCTCAAGTGCAATTGATAAAACAATCATGATTGTTCCGGCATTTGAGAAACAATTCCCACCAATTAGTGTAATTACGGGGCAATCATGCTTATACAACCGCCTTGGTGTTGCATCAATAGCAATCGCGCTCGTGAATGAAAAATACCTGCAAGTCAGCAATGCCACCGTTTTGGTTAAGGAAGGACTACTTAGGTTGCGGAAAGAGCATTTAAAATAGAAATGTCATTTTTACCGGCAATATGATACTACTGTAAGAAGTACACCGATACCCTGCAATTAAATAAAGGGGCGGTTCACGACCCGCCCATACGGTACAAAGAATAACAGAATCACAATATGACATTCAACCCTCAAAAACACCACCGACGTTCCATCCGACTGCCAGAGTACGATTATTCACAACCCGGTGGATATTACATCACCATTGATACCAAAATGAAACAGTTTTTGTTTGGGGATGTGGTGGATGGGAAGATGGTTTTGAATGGGTTTGGGAAAATTGCAGAGCAATTTATTCACAAGATTACAGAGCGATATCCAAATGTTGAATTGGACGAGTGGATTGTTATGACTAATCATGTTCATTTTATCGTGATGATAGGAATAAATTATGCACCCGTACGGGCGATTCATGAATCGCCCCAAAACAAAGCAACCGAAATTAAAGGGGTGATTCGTGAATCACCCATACGAGGCGTAAATGAAAATTCGAAGGTTGATCGAAGACGGATGTTGATTCCGAAGATTGTTGGTTATTTTAAGATGAATACTGCAAAACAAATAAACCTTTTGCGTGGGACAAGTGGGACATCCTTGTGGCATCGAGATTATTATGAGCATGTTATTCGAGATGAAGAGGAATTGAATGGGATTCGTCGGTATATTTTTGATAATTTGGTGGAATGGGAAAAGGGCAGGAAATAAGCGGGTGATCACATCGTACGGGCGATTCACGAATCGCCCCTAAACAAAGCTACCAAAAATAACAGGGTGATTCGTGAATCACCCATACGGTTACCATACAGCAACCTGAAATAGCCGGGTGGTTAGTGAATCGCCCATACGGAGCGTCAAGATCAACAATAAAAAAGGGGAACAATGTTCCCCTTTTTTACAAATCAAACTCTTAGAAGCTCTATTTCCGACCCCCAACAAACTTCCAAGCCAACGGCAAAAGCGCCCCGGCAATACCAATCTTCAAAGCTCCACCAAGAATGAACGGATAAACACCCATCACAACAGCCTGTGCAGGACCTACAAAAGCTGAAAGCCATGCAAAGCCGCAGGCGAAAATGATGCCTGTGCCGACTACCATTGCGAGCAAGGTTGTGACGATGTGCCTGTCCAATCCTTTTTCAGCTAAGTAGCCACAGACGAAAGCTGCGGGGATGAAGCCGAGCAGGTAACCACCGGTTGGTCCGAGCAGGTATGCCAGACCGAAACCACCACCTGCGAAGACGGGCAGTCCGCTGATGCCCTGTAGCAGGTACGCGCCCATTGCAATTGCACCGCGTTTGCTGCCGAGGACTGTTCCAATTAATAATACGCCTAGGGTCTGTCCGGTGATTGGCACCGGGCTGAACGGTAGGATAAATCGAATCTGTGCTAACAGTGCCATCAAAAGGGATGCACCGATTACCAGGGAGATATCGTAAGCTAACGCCTTGCGACGAATTGCAGGACGCCATAAATCAACGTAAGTTACTCCGACCATATCAGAATTTCTCCGGTTTGAATGGTTGTAAAAGTTTCATTAAACAAATCTAACTATTCTGATAAAACAGAACAAGGGATTTGGGGATTGATGGAAAGATGATGTTAAATATTATAGTCGAAGGAATGGATCGCTGACATTTCCAGTTTGTCCGAGAATACGAACCAGTAGGTTGGACATTCCTGTCCGACCATCCGCCGACAGGCGGATTCATTTAATCACTAACATTTGCGAAGGCTCACGCTTGGGAGTGAGTGACAGGCAGGAATGCCTATTTTACTTTGAGTGTTATCAGGTGTCCCCACCTGACACGTAGTTCAGTTTTTTATTCGTAAGGTGGGGACACCTGACGACACTTGCATCACTTGATGGTTATCCTACATATCCTGAACATCCCTATAGATCTATTTAAATTTGCGCAATCGCAAACTGTTCATCACAACCGATACCGAGCTAAACGCCATCGCAGCCGCTGCGATCATTGGAGAAAGAAGCTCACCAGTCAGAGGATATAATACTCCAGCAGCAATTGGAATCCCTAAACTATTGTATCCAAATGCCCAGAAAAGATTCTGCTTAATAACTCGCACAGTCTGACGAGCCATACGTATTGCAAAGGTAACGCCGTTCAAGTCAGAGCCGACAAGGGTGACATCTGAAGCCTCAAGAGCAATGTCGCTTCCTGTTCCAATTGCAAACCCGACATTTGCTTGAGCAAGAGCCGGAGCGTCGTTGATTCCGTCTCCGACCATGCCAACGCTCCTATTTTGAAATTGCAGATTCTTTACCTCTTGTACTTTTCCCGAAGGGAGTACTTCAGCGATGACTTTATCCACACCAACTTCATTTCCGATTTGATCAGCGACTTTTTTCCTGTCACCAGAAAGCAGTACGATCTCTAGCCCAATTGCCTTTAAGGCTTTAATTGCAGAGACAGATGTCTCACGAGGTGTATCCGTAACACCCAACCATCCGATAAGCTCTGAATTTCGAGCGATAGTTATGACGCTCTCACCACGTTCCTGTCTATTGTTGATGTCACTCAAATTCTGCTCATTGACATTGACACCAGATTCTTGCATCCATTCAAATGACCCAACTTTTATTGTTTCTCCCTCAACAACGGCTTCCATTCCATGTCCGGGAATAGAGTTGAAATTATCGGCTGAAGGGATCTCAAGTTCTCGTTCTTTAGCAGCCCGGTTCACAGCGGTTGCCAGCGGATGATCTGATCCAGTTTCAATGGCTGCTGCAATGGTAAGGAGCTCCGAATCTGTAACCCCTGATATCGGAGAAATGGTAGTCACTGATGCTTTTCCAGTCGTAACCGTTCCAGTTTTGTCTAACAGCAAGGTCTGAATATTCCCAGCTGATTCCAGAATGTCTGCACCTTTAAAGACAACTCCATGTCGGGCAGCCGTTCCTGACCCCACCATTATTGCCGTTGGAGTTGCCAGACCCATTGCACATGGGCAGGCAATGATTAAAACTGATACAAATGCGGTGAGTGCATGTGATAATATCGGATCTGGTCCTGCAATTAACCATATCACCAAAGTAATAGCAGCAATACCGAGTACTACCGGCACAAATACAGAAGCGACTTTATCTGCCAGTCTTTGAATAGGAGCTTTTGATCCTTGAGCCTGCTCGACGAGCTTGATTATTCCTGCCAGAGCGGTTTCCGAGCCAATTCTTGTTGCTTTCATTAAAAAGGAACCGGAACCGTTCAATGTTCCGCCGTAGAGATGATCACCCTTGATTTTCATCACTGGGATCGATTCACCAGTTAACATGGATTCGTCTATGGATGAGCTGCCATCTGAGAGTTCACCATCCGTTGGGATTCGCTCACCGGCTCGTACGCGGATGATGTTATCAACCTTCAGCTGGTCGGT
>JABGPL010000166.1 GCA_018644935.1 Calditrichota bacterium
CATCCCGACGTTCGCGGGACATCCCAAAACCCTGACGTTTTCTTCCAGGCTCGCGAGACAGTCAACAAATTCTATGACGCTTGCCCTGCTATTGTACAGGAAGAGATGGATAAGTTTGCAAAAATCGTTGGCAGACAATATCATCTGTTCGACTATTACGGACATCCTGAAGCTGAAAAAATTGTAATCTTAATGGGTTCAGCAACAGAAACCGCTGAAGAAGCCGTTGATTACATGATGGATAAAGGTGAAAAAGTTGGTCTGATCAAAGTAAGATTATTCAGACCATTCTCAATCAAAAACCTTCTGGATGCAATTCCAGCATCAGTTAGTTCAATTTCAGTTCTCGACCGCACAAAAGAACCTGGCGCAACTGGTGAACCTCTTTATCAGGACGTAGTTGGAGCAATTTTTGAAGGTCTGGCTGATGGTTCAGCACCTTTCAGCGATATGCCGAAGATATATGGCGGACGCTACGGTCTGTCATCGAAAGAGTTCACACCTTCTATGGTTAAAGGCGTATTCGACAATATGTCAGTAGATACACCAAAGAATCATTTTACAGTTGGTATCAATGATGATGTGACAAATACAAGCATCAGTTACGATCCAGATTTATCAGTCGAAAGTGACGATGTCTTCCGTGGATTATTCTTCGGACTCGGTGCAGACGGTACCGTCGGTGCGAATAAGAACTCGATTAAAATCATCGGCGAAGGTACTGATAACTACGCACAGGGTTATTTCGTATACGATTCTAAGAAATCAGGCGCAATGACCGTTTCTCACCTCAGGTTTGGTCCGAAACCAATTCGCTCGATTTACTTAATCGACAGATCTAACTTTATCGCTTGTTCGCAGACAGTATTCCTTGAAAAATACAATATGCTTGAAACTGCAGTTGAAGGAACTACATTCCTGCTGAACAGCTATCACTCAGCTGATAAGGTCTGGAATTCACTACCCAGATCAGTTCAGAAGACTATGATTGAAAAGCGGATGAAGTTCTATACAATTGATGCCTATGAAGTTGGTCGTCAAACGGGTATGGGTGAACGTGTCAACACAATCATGCAGACATGCTTCTTCTATATTTCGGGAATTCTTTCTCCTGAAGAATCGATTAAGGCAATTAAGAACTCAATCGAAAAGACTTATGGTGCGAAGGGACCGAAAATTGTAGAAATGAACTACAACGCTGTTGATAAAGCAGTCGAGAACCTGCATCAGGTTGAGATTCCAGCTGAAGTAACTTCAGACTGGGAAGTTCTGCCTGCTGTCTCTGACAAAGCTCCTGAATTTGTAAGAGATACACTTGGCAAAATCATATCTTTCGAGGGTGACTCACTTCCAGTCAGCGCATTCCCAATTGACGGACGTTTCCCGACAGGGACAACCAAATGGGAAAAACGAAATATCGCGCTTGAGATTCCAGTATGGGAAGAAGATCTTTGTACACAGTGTGGTAAATGTGTAATTGCATGTCCTCACGCGGCGATACGTCAAAAAGTATTTGAACCGGAAATCATGGATGATGCTCCCGCTACTTTCAAAGGCGTTGATTACAAAGCCAAAGACTTTAAAGGTCTGAAGTATTCCGTACAGGTTGCACCCGAAGATTGTACGGGTTGTGCCCTTTGTGTAGATGTCTGCCCGGTCAAGAGCAAGAAGGTCGCAGACCTGAAAGCCATCAACATGAAGCCGCAGCCTCCGCTGAGATTAGCTGAACGTGAGAACTACGATTTCTTCCTTAACATTCCTGAAATTGACAGAGCACTTGTTAAGGTTAAGACTGTCAAGGGTTCACAGTTCCTCGAACCATTGTTTGAGTATTCTGGTGCATGTTCCGGTTGTGGTGAGACTCCTTATGTCAAGCTGTTGACTCAGTTGTTCGGTGATCGTGCGATTATCGGTAATGCAACGGGCTGTTCTTCGATCTACGGTGGTAACCTGCCGACAACCCCATATACGGTTAACAAAGATGGTCGAGGTCCTACCTGGAACAATTCACTGTTTGAAGACACCGCTGAGTTCACACTCGGTTTCCGTTTGACAGTAGACAAACAGCACGAGTTTGCCCTCGAGCTTCTTGATAGACTTGAAGACTTAGTTGGTGCGGAACTGGTTCAGAACATCAAAGACAACAAGCAAGCCGACGAAGCTGATATCCAGAAACAACGTGAATATGTTGAGCAACTAACTACCAAACTGAATGATATTGACAACGATAGTGCTCGTCAGCTACTTTCGATTGTTAGTATTCTGGTTAAACGTTCTATCTGGGGCGTTGGTGGCGATGGTTGGGCGTATGACATCGGCTACGGTGGTCTTGACCATGTTATTGCTTCCGGTCGCAATGTGAATCTGCTGGTACTTGATACAGGTGTTTACTCAAACACAGGTGGTCAATGTTCCAAAGCTACCCCACTTGGCGCGGTCGCGAAGTTTGCAGCAGCAGGGAAACCGATAACCCGTAAAGACCTTGGTATGCTTGCCATGACCTATGGTTATGTCTACGTTGCTCAGGTTGCGATGGGTTCAAACGATGCTCAGACAGTCCGGGCATTCATCGAAGCTGAAGCTTACGACGGACCTTCAATCATTATCGCATACAGTCACTGCATTGCCCACGGTATTGACATGGCTAAGGGAAGTCAGAATCAGGATATGGCTGTTAAGAGTGGTTTCTGGCCACTGTACAGGTTCAATCCTGACAATGCAAAAGAAGGTATCAATCCATTAAAACTGGATTCAAAAGACCCTTCAATTCCCGTCAAGGACTTCAGTTACAGCGAAACACGGTTTAAGATGCTGACCAGATTCAAACCTGAAAGAGCCGAACGCCTCCTTCAGGAGTCTCAAGCTGGTATAGATGCCAAATGGCGTTATTATAAGCAGCTTGCTTCTATGGATTTCAGCAACACAACTGAAGACAAGTAATATTTGAGCGGTATATATCAGGGCGTCATCCCGAGTGGTCGGAATGACGCCTTGATCTGTTTTGGGCATTATTGCACTTGCAGGTACCCCTTGTCTGTCGAATGGTAATATTTTCACCGTACCACATGGCAGAATTCAGGGATCGCCGTTCGGGTGAATATTTAACCCTCTCGAAGTATCGGGAATACCGCTATAATTTCGAAAAAGTAAATAATCCATTTCAAATCTGGTTCTTAAATGAGTTTTTACATCTTACGAAATCTCTTTTGTCTTATGCTCCCAGTACTCCTTTTTTCAGGCTGCATATTCGATAAACAGCCAATTGGAGAGGTGGTTGCAAAGGTCAACGATGAAGTACTCAGCACAGTTGATGTAGAAGCTTGGGAAGCTGCACTCGGCGAGGTCTCAGTACCTGTTGAGACAAGACGGAGCTTCATCAGAAACTGGGTCGAAGAGGAATTACTTTTTCAGGAAGCACTTTCTCAAAACCTGATGGAAGATCCGTGGGTTGTTGAGCGGCTGCATAGGATTAAGCGCACGCTACTCATCTCCCGTTTCATGGAATCGGAAGCCTTTACTCAACCGCAGCCATCCGCTCAATCAATTAAAACTTATTATCAGGAACATTCAGCCGAATTCGTCTGGCCAGTTATACATCTCGACGTAGAGTACTGGCGCAGCAATACTTCAGAGGGAATGGGGCAACTTAGAAAAGACCTGATGAAAAGTAAAAAGGATATAATTTGGACTGGACCGGCAGGAGATATGGTTCATGATCTTGTTTCAATAGATGGTCTCGGTACTACGGATCCAAAAATTTGGAAAGTTGTATCCGCCCTGAAAGTAGACGGTTATTCAGGGGTATTAAAGATTGATGAAACATACTGGATATTTAAACTAATCAATCGCAAGGAAGCCGGCGAACAAAAAGGAATAGAAGAAGTGCAGCCTGAGATATCAGCTATCTTACATGAAGCAGATCGAGTGTCCCAACGGGATGAGTTAATCCAAAATTTGATAAAAGAATATCGGGAAGACGGACGGTTGATGTGGGCTGAAGCTGCTTCGACTATTTCAGTAATCGACACACTTGAAGAGTGATTATGTTGTTTAATCCTAATAAGATATTACTGCTGGTGTTGGTATTAGCAATTGCCATGTTCACGAACGTTTATGCAGAGGGCTACAAGTCAGCGACAATAACTTTCGGCGGGGACGTCCTGTTAGGAGGGTATTACAACAGCCCAAGTTATGGATCAATGGTGCTACTGACGAATAGAATTGAAAGATTTTTGCAGCATGGTGGTCCGGAATGTGTTGCGGACAGTTTGTTCAGTAATATCAGGTCTGATTTTCGGGATGTTGATTTCAGTGTCGTCAATCTTGAAGGACCGATTACCCCGGAACTCCCGCAGGAAGACATCGAAATCCGAATGGAGGACAAGTTAATTCCCGTCAGGCAACATGAGAAAACGCCCGAGATATTAAAAGCTGCCGGAGTTGACCTGGTATCCCTCGCCAACAATCATATGTTTGATTACCTCTACTGGACAGGTTTGGAATATACGATTCAACTACTTAAAGGCAAAGTCGATTTTGTGGGTGCTGGTTTTGGAGAGGACGCATATAAGCCGGCTGTAAAAAATATTAATGGGATAAATGTCTCGTTCTTTGGTATATCCGACATACTTGAACCGTGGGATATGTTCGCATACGACAGAAAACTTGGAATTGCCGGTATCCCGGACACCGCAAATTACTCAACCAATATCCAGATGAACATGCTGCTGGAAAACATCCGCGAAGCTGAAATGACCAGTGATTTTACAGTTGTGATCCTGCATGCGGGACCAATCAGCGGCAGTGAGTTAAAAGAGAGGCAGCTTGAAATCGTCGACATCCTGCTCGAATCCGGAGTAGATATAGTAGCAGGTTCACACTCCCATTACACTCAGCCTGTAAAAGAAATCCGGAATGAACACAACCACCTGCAGCAAATCGCATTTTACGGCCTTGGCAATCTGGTTTTCGGCGGCAGACAGAGCTTTCAAGCAGAGAGTATGATAACCACAGTCACCCTCCACAAACCCGCCATCGGCGAAGCTCACCTCGAGTATCTGACCAAACGCATCAGCCCCAATCCGGACACTACATTTACACCGGTAATTATTTCAGATTAGGGAAGATTCAGACGCTGAATGAACCATTTTCTAAACTGTAAAACAATATTTATTGACAGGTTTATTTTACTTGTCCAAATCTCACAATCATACTTGCCTCAAGCATGAATACATCCTATTTTACACGCTCAATTAACAGACGCATTTGGCAAGCGATGTGCGTTTAATAAACTTAATTTATAAGAGAGCGAGGAGAAAGGTATTATGAGTCGAAAATTACTTATTTTGGCCATTTTGTTTTCAGTTTCATTTGGTATAACTTTTATCGGTTGCGATGATGATGATAGTCCTACTGAACCAACGGATAATACTAATACCATTTTGCTGTCTGAGATATTCCCAATGACAGTAGGGAATCAATGGGCTATGGCCTATACGGATTCTTCAAAGGAAGAGGATGGATCGTACTCTGTATCCGAAGCGACCTTTTCTATTGAAGTGACAGGCACAATTAATC
>JABGPL010000167.1 GCA_018644935.1 Calditrichota bacterium
AATCACGATAAGATCATCCTGAATGCTGGTGACTAAAGAAAAGGAAAAAGGTTGGATATTACAGAAAACTTGACTTTAACAGAACTTTGGCGAATAGTTCGTAAGAGAAAATACTTTATTCTTGGCATTTCCTTGCCCTGCATTCTATTAGTTTTTTTGTTTACTCCTAATCCACCTGTTGTTTATTCATCACATGCTTCACTTGAGTTTAGTCCTGTCAAGTTTACACCAAATATGTCCTGGGATTTCTTTTTCAATCAGGATGAGAGTGCTAATTTGTATACACAATCACGGATTCTCACGAGTCAAAGGATTGTGTTTCTAACGATTAAGCGGATCGGATTAATTGAAGAGAGCATTCAGTATGAAAACTTTAGTCAGCATCCAGAGGTATTTAATCTTGTTAGCTCGTTCCAATCCAAAGTAACTGCTGCACCTGTTAAGGTTGATAGAAATCAATCACTTGCAGATATTTTAAAAGTTTCGGTTGTAACAGATGATTCTTCACTTTCATTGACATTTGTTAATATCCTGTCAGAAGTTTTTCGAGAGGAATCCCAAAAAGATCATAACAAAGAAATCAATGAATCTAAGCAATTCATTGAAAATCAACTTCGTATATACACAAAAGAACTTGAGATTTCCGAAAGAAAGCTGGTCGCTTATGTGAAGGAAAATCTTCCCGCAGTTAACTTACAGACTGGCTCAATTATGGATATGCAGGCTTCATATGGGGGGGATTAAAGAAAGGGAAAGTAAATATCACTCCCTAAAAAACAAACTTCTTCGAAGGAAAAACGGGGAAATTAAGTTTGAAGACTGGAAAACAGGCATTAACTCAATTTCATATGGAGAAGATATTTTTTCAAGTTTAATCAAACTTGAACAGGAGAAGGTTCGGTTATTAGAATATCAGAAGGAAACCTCGGATCAGGTTCTCAATATAGAAAATCAGATTAAGGTAACCATTGATGCTGCGATTTCTGCACTTGATGAAGAAATGAGTACAAATCAAATTCGAGAGCGAGGAACACTGGATCTGCTTGAGCGAAGTCTTGAGTTTGACCATCTCCAACGAGACGTAGCATTAAATGAAAGTGTTGTCGAACATTTATCCACGAGTTTTCAAGATGTGTTGATTCAGGCTTCAAAAGAGCAAGAACCTGTAGAAGTTTTTGAATATGCTGTTACGGCTATACCGATAGGAAGCAAACGTGGAAAGCAAGTTAAGTTATTATCAATAGCATTATTCCCATTTCTATCCATTGTTTTAGTTGTATTTATGGAGTCCCAAAACACCACGTTAGTAATGGTTGAGGATGTTGAGAGTTTCTTGGATTTGACTGTTTTATCAATAATTCCAAATATCGATCACAAGGATTCCAGTCTAAGCAGTAAATTTAAAGAGATTAAGGACCCGGTAAAAGCCCGGCGTTTAGTTGTCCATTACAGTCCGAGATCTATTCAGGCTGAAGCATTCCGGAGTTTTAGAACTAATCTTGATTTCATGCTCATGCCAGGAAAGGGCAAAACTGTTTTAACAACCAGTTCTCTGATGAGTGAGGGCAAATCTAACACCCTGACCAACCTTGCAATAACATATACACAGATGAATCAGAGAGTTCTTTTAGTTGATTGCAATATGCGACGCCCCACGGTGCATAAAACCTTTGGGCTGGATCGAGGAGCTGGCTTAGTTGAAATCCTACAGGAATCCGCAAAATGGCAGGATAACGTTAAAAGCATAATGGATATGGTTGTAGGTGAAAATGTCGATCTAACTGATATGATGGCTGGTCCAGGATTGGACAATCTCGATGTAATCACCAGTGGAAGTGCGACTCCCAATCCCTCTGGATTATTGACCACCAAAATATTCGCTAAATTCATTGAGGAAGTGAAGTCTGAATACGACATCGTACTTCTGGATTCCCCACCCTTACTTCATGTCACAGACGCATCCATCATCGCTCCAAATGTTGATGCTGTTGTGATCATATATGAAATTGGGCACACTTCAAAAGATGCGTTAAAGCGGACGAAGAGCATTCTCGACAATGTTAAAGCCAATATTGTCGGAGTTGTGTTAAATGATATTAAATCCGCTCTGGACCAATCTGATTATCGCTCCCAATATATCAAACCCTATTATTCCGAATCTGCAAATAAAAAGAAAATCCCATTTAATCTGTTCTCATTTTTCAGAAAGAATCCTAAACAAATTGAAATAGACGATATTGAAATCACTTAGCTTATGTTTATCCTGCCATAAACCAAACACTCGAGAAAGAACCATACAAAAGCTAAGGTGTATTACACTCCTATCAATGGCGATCAATTCGCCTGAATATGAATATTGGAGGTGGTAAGATTGTCGAAAAAACATTTGTAATTTCGCTAAACTGAACTACTATCCTATTATAATTTCTGCGTTTATATTTTATTTGTAGCAACCTCCACCAGTCAATCCTCGATCAACAATCTACAACCTTAACAATTGATTTAGCATTTACAATACCTAAAACACTTTTGCAGTTCGTCTCTGACAAGAATTTCATGGTTTTGGATGAGATATTCTGAGCAGGAGAAGCAATCTTCGTCATCGGATTAAGACCCACGGTGATATTGGCTGATCTTGTTTTGTAGAGGAAATTGTCCCCATGACAAAATGTTAGTCTCGTGAAATGATGTTGTGTCTTACAATTAAATCTTGGCAAGCCAAACTTTTTCAAAAACACATCGTACTTCCTTTGATCAACAGGTGATCTAAGTCACATCAACAGACATTCACAATTAGATAGCCAGAAAGAACGGACGAAAAAAATATGCGTTGCTGCATTTCGATTATCTGTGTAATCCCAACAGTACAAAGGATTCAATTGAATCCCGAAAAGAAAATTCCAGATGCACCTCATCGGAATAATCCCTTGTCGAATTTCTTTTTACTGCTTTTGACCTTATTCTCAGGAGTTTTTCTTCCTGTTTAATATATGTAGGAACAGCCTTTTCAAAATTAAGAATAATCCTTTAGTGGGTAAATGAAGAGGCATTTGGATGGAGATCGTAAAAAACTAACCTGAAAAAGGTAACAAAGTGAAAAAACTTAATTTTACTTATTGTAGGTCTAATAATGAAACTGGTTCACCAGCATTGTTGGAAAAGAAATCCCGGCTTAATGGGGCAAAATTTTTAGTCCTCCTGGCGATTCTATTTATGTCAAACAGTGTATTCGCCATTGAGTGGACAACCAACGCGGTTGATGCCAATGTTAACGGTCCTAATGACATTTTCAGCATTGACCTCGATGAGGATGGCGACATGGACGTTCTTACCGTTATAACTGATGACAACAAGGTCGCCTGGTATGAGAATGATGGCGCAGAGTCTTTTCAGATTCATTTTATAGATAATAGTATAAGCAGTCCACGTGAGATCAATTCAGATGATGTTGATTCAGACGGAGATATTGACATCGTTGTTGGAACAGTAGGACAAATTGTCTGGTACGAAAACGATGGAAGTGAAAATTTTACATATCATCAAATCGAGGCAAAAACTTCTATTGATCTTCAAATAATCGATTTTGATGAAGATGGAGATATTGATATCATTTCGTGCAATGGTTCTTCGGATGATTTCATTGGATGGTATGAAAATGATGGCAGTGAAAACTTCACGAGGCATAATGCCTATGTTGGAAACTATCCTCTTTCTGCGAGGGCTGCTGATGTCGACAGTGATGGTGATTTTGATATACTTGGTACCTCAAGGAGCGCTCACGATGTTTATTGGTGGGAAAACAATGGTGATGACGTAACATTCACTCAACATACTGTGGACGCTTCCCTTGGTTATGCTTCTGACGTTGCTCCAATTGATGTTGATGGTGATGGTGATATGGATATGTTTGCATCAGGTTCGCAGAGTGGGGTTATTCGTTTGTATGTGAATGACGGTAGTGAAAACTTCACCTCTCAAGATGTCGATGCGAGTTTTTCTGGTGCAAACAATGTTGAAGCTGCAGATTTCGACAATGACGGTGATATTGATTTAGTGGGATTAGGTTATTCTGCTGACGAAATCAGATGGTATGAAAACGATGGTAGTGAAAATTTTACACAATATACAGTATTATCGAATGTCGATTGGCCTCGTTCAATATTTCCGGCAGACATCAATTCTGACGGTGACATTGATATATTAGTTGGTGTCTTCGTGGACGATGATATTCTTTGGGCAGATAATGATATCGCAATAGAATGGACACCAAATGTAGCTGACAACAATATTGACGCGCCTTGGGATGTTCACTCCAGTGATATAGATGATGATGGTGACACGGATATTATCGCGGTCAGCAATATTGCCGATGATGTCATCTGGTATGAGAATGATGGTAGCGAAAACTTTGCACCTCATGCTGTTGACAGCAACATAGACAATCCTCGTACAGTTGGTTCTGCTGATATCGACTCTGATGGTGATACTGATATTGTTGTCGGAGCTGTCGGTAAAACGGTTTGGTACGAAAATGATGGCAGTGAAAATTTCACTTATCACTTGATTGAAGCTAAAAACTGCCTGGATATTAATACAATAGACTTCGATTTAGATGGTGATATGGACGTGATTTCCTGTAATGGCGATCAAAATGATTTCATCGCATGGTATGAAAATGATGGCAGTGAGAACTTCACCAGACACAACGCAACTGTTGGAGATTATCCTTTATCTGCCGATGCAGCAGACGTTGATGGCGATGGTGATATCGATATGCTTGGAACTTTTAGAGATAACAATACTGTTTACTGGTATGAAAACCAGGGTGATGATGTTAGTTTTACCAGCCATGTGGTTGATAACAGTGTTGGACATGCCGGTGATGTCGCTCCGATAGATATTGACGGTGATGGCGACATGGATATACTTGCCGTTGGTGACTCTGAACATTACGTCCGCTTGTATGTGAATGATGGTAGTGAAAACTTCACCAGCCAGGACCTGGGTTATCTCCAAGGATCACTTAAAGTTGAGGCTGTGGATTTTGACAACGATGGAAACATTGACGTCGCGGCATCTGGTGTTACAGCAGGTGAGATTCATTGGTATAAGAATGATGGCAATCTAAACTTTTCGGACTTTATCGTCGCGTCGAGTGTAGATTATCCTCGTTCTATTCATATAGGTGACATTAATTCTGATGGTGCGTCCGACATCGTATCAGGGATAATAACTGATGATGATGTGATTTGGTTTGCTAATGATTCCGATCCTTTGCCAGCCCCCGATATCACCGTAGCAGGCTCAGTAGCATTTGATGGAAAGGAGATCAATCAAGCCCATACAGCTACTTTAAATATAGCTAACGATGGCGATGTTGTACTTAATGTTTCAGATATATCCGTTACAGGTGGCGGTTTCACAACGGATTTTGGTGGTCAATTTTCCATCAATGCAGGAGCAAATACTGATGTAACAGTAACCTTCTCACCTACAAGTGAAGATGACTACGCTGAAACTTTGACTATAACTTCTGATGATCCGGACGAAGGTAGTATTGATGTGG
>JABGPL010000168.1 GCA_018644935.1 Calditrichota bacterium
CAGGAAGAACCGACATTTCGAAATCAGGTAGATCGTTGTTCGGAAATCCTGAAATCGCACCTGGATTTAGACTTGCGTTATCTGCTCTACCACAACTTACAGAATAGTGAAAAGGAAAGAGGACAAGAAGATCCACTGCAACAGACGGCCATTACCCAGCCTGCACTCTTTGTGGTGGAATATGCCCTTGCCAGGTTATGGATGGAATGGGGAGTACAACCTCAGGCAATGATTGGTCACAGTATTGGTGAATATGTGGCTGCGTGTTTATCCGGGGTATTTTCACTTGAAGAGGCATTGGGATTAGTAGCATTACGTGGACAGCTCATTCAGCAATTGTCGAGAGGTTCTATGCTTGCGGTAACACTCTCGGAAGAGGAAATAAGACCCTATTTAAAGAACGGGATATCCCTGGCAGCAGTGAATGGACCTTCTCTTTGCGTGTTGTCCGGTTATACAAAGTCAATAGAGGAACTACAAGATCAATTGGAGGGACAGGATAAAGCGTGTCGGTTACTGTATACCTCCCATGCCTTCCATTCGGAGATGATGGATCCTGTCCTTGATTCATTTATTGAGCGTGTGAGAGATGTCCGTTTGAATACTCCCCAAATTCCCTATATATCTAATGTCACAGGTTCATGGATTACCAATGATGAGGCAACAGATCCTGATTATTGGGTCAGGCATCTACGTCAGACCGTGCGCTTTGCTGATGGAGTAAGGGAACTGTTAAAGGAACCGGGTAGAATTATGTTAGAGGTGGGACCCGGAAGGACATTGAATACGTTGGTAATGCAGCAGGCAAAAAAGATAGGGGAATGCCAAGTGCTTTCTTCCATGCGTCATCCTCAAGACAATGTATCAGACGTTACCTGTGTTTTGCATGCATTAGGCCGGTTATGGTTAACAGGCGTACCGGTGGATTGGTCAGGATTTTCTCATCATGAGATGCGCCATCGTATATCATTACCAACGTATCCCTTTGAACGTCAGCGTTATTGGATTGAGCCCCGGGAGGTATCAAAAAAACAATCGGGGAATACATTGTTGGTTAAGAAACCAGATGTAGATGACTGGTTTTATGCACCATCGTGGAAGCGCAGCCCTCTCTCAACCCTGAAGCAGAGAAGTGTTCATGAGTGTAATGAATGGTTACTGTTTCTGGATGAGTGTGGTATTGGAACACAACTGGCAAAAAGGCTGAAACAGTTGGGACATAAGGTAGTTACCGTGGAAGCAGGATCTGTGTTTAAAAAACGAGATGAAACCGCCTATTGTGTTGACCCAACTCGACAAAGTGATTATAGCGAACTGTTCAGGGAGTGTAGTGAACACGGTCGTATCCCGGAAACTATTGTTCATTTATGGAATATTACCATGTATAATCAAAGCGTGAGCGAAGATGAGATGGTAAATAAAACTCAAAATACTGGGTATTACAGTTTCCTTTTTCTCGCACAGGCTCTAGGAAAACAAGATTCTCCTAAAGAATATCAAATCATCGTGCTATCAAACAATATACAGGATATATTAGGAGAAGAGGATTTGTGTCCGGAGAAAGCAACGTTATTAGGTCCAATTAAGGTGGTCCCACAGGAATACCCGAATATACAGTGCAAGAGTATTGATGTTGTATTTCCTTTGCAGGAGAATGACGCAAAGCAAAACCTGGTAGATAATTTGCTCAAGGAATGTACGAAAAAAAACAGTGATACAATAATTGCCTATCGTGGAAATTATAGATGGGTGCAGACTTATGAGCCTGTCTATTTAGAAGAAATAACCGGAATACCTGCCCGGTTGCGTGAAGGTGGTGTCTATCTGATTACCGGTGGATTGGGAAATATTGGGCTTATTGTTGCAGAGTATCTGGCAAGAAAGGTTAAAGCCAGATTAATACTTACCGGCCGCGCGGATTTTCCACCTGGTGATACAGGGAAATTGTCGGAAACCTTAAACGCTGAAAATAATGACATTAGCCATAAGGTTGAGAAATTACGTGAACTGGAAAATGTTGGAGCGGAAGTTCTTGTGTTAAAAGCTGACGTGGCAAGTCTGCAACAAATGCAGGAAGTAATCACTCAGGGAGAGGAACGATTTGGCCCGATCAACGGGGTAATTCATGCTGCGGGGACAATTGGAGAAAAGACATTTTCTCTTATTGGGGAGATTGATAAGGATCATTGTGAACAGCAATTTCTGCCTAAGATACAGGGGACTTTGGTTCTGAACAAATTATTACAGGGGAAAAAACTGGATTTTTGCCTGTTGATGTCGTCTTTAGCGTCAGTACTGGGAGGAATAGGGTATACAGCCTATTCAGCGGCAAATCTATTTTTGGATGCTTTCTCTTGCAATAAAAGAAAAACAGAAGTTCCCTGGATCAGCGTAAATTGGGATGCATGGAGGTTCGAAGAAGAAAAGGAGCAAAAACCGTCTCTTGGATCTAAATTGGAGGAACTTGCCATTACACCAGGGGAAGGTATCGAGGCATTAAATCGCATGTTATTTTATGATGATTTAAAACAACTTGTTGTTTCTACGGGTGATCTCAAGACAAGGCTGGACCAGTGGATTTATCATACGGATACGAATGTAAGAAAACAGATATCTGCTAACCTGTACTTAAGGCCAAAGTTACCCAACGCTTATGTCCCTCCGAGAAATCAATGTGAGCAAACTATTGCCAGTATCTGGCAAAACTTACTTGGTTTAGAACAGGTTGGAATATATGATAATTTCTTTGACCTGGGAGGTCATTCACTCCTTGCCACGCAGGTACTTTCCCGTTTACGTGATGTTTATTGGTTGAACTTATCATTGCGCGCTTTATTTGAAGAACCAACAGTGGCAGGTTTGGCAGAGTATGTTGAAAACATTCAATCTTCAAAGGATAAAAAGCATTCACCGATTGGCCCTATTACTGAGGATAGAGAGGAAATTAAAATATGACAAGCTTCGAAGAGTTTTTATCCATGCTTCAAAATCGAGATATTAAGGTTTGGGCAGAAGGCGAGGACCTGCGTTGCAATGCTCCGAAGGGGGTTATAACTCCTGAAATTCGTGAACAGTTGGTTAAACACAAGGCCGAGATTCTCACTTATTTACACAAGGAGAATGGTACCTCACGTTTTCGTCATGAACCCATACAACCTCTAGCAGGGAATAAGAATCTTCCTCTTTCATTTGCACAGCAACGACTGTGGTTTCTTGACCAATTGGAAGGTGGTTCTTCCGCGTATAACATGCCGGCTGCCTTTCAGATGAAAGGGCCACTTCACATAAAAGGGTTGGAACAGAGCCTTACTGAAATGGTAAGACGTCACGAGGTTTTACGCACGGTATTTTTGCAGTTAAATGGTAGCCCAATACAAACGATCAATCCTCCTGAAACGATGATAATCCCGTTAATTGATTTACAGCATTTATCGAGAAAAGAGCAGGAAAGTAAAACGAGACGTTTGATTGCTGAAGAAGCAAAATGTCCTTTTGATTTAGCCAGGGGACCACTGTTACGTGCATCTTTGCTGCGGTTAGACGATAATTCACATATATTGCTCGTTACCATGCATCACATAGTCACTGATGGTTGGTCTATTGTAATATTCATCAAGGAATTAGCCTCTCTCTATAGTGCTTTTTCAAAAGGGGAAACCATCTCTTTGCCGGAACTGCCCATTCAGTATGCCGATTATGCTTATTGGCAACGTGAAGTACTGCAGGGTGAAACGTTGGAAACACTGCTTGATTATTGGAAGCAACAGTTGGCCGGTGCTCCACCCTTATTAGAACTCCCATTGGATAGGCCACGTCCCGCACTACAAAGTTTTCGTGGAAGTTTTATTCCCTTTGAATTAGATTCCCTTCATATGGATGGCATGAAAAAATTGAGTCGTGAAGCTGGTGCCACACTCTTTATGCCTCTCCTTACAGCCTTTGCAACCTTACTTTCACGATACAGCGGACAAGAGGATATTGTCGTGGGTACTCCTATTGCGAACCGCAATCGTGCAGAGGTTGAGGGGTTGATCGGTTTTTTTGCTAATACCCTGGCTCTACGGATCAGATTATCGGGCAATCCTACTTTTCGTGAATTGTTAGATCAGGTACGGGAAACAACTATTGGTGCCTACGAACATCAAGACCTTCCCTTTGAGAAACTAGTCGAGGAATTACAACCGGAACGTCATTTGAGTTATAATCCGCTTGTTCAAGTGGTTTTTGTCCTCCAGAACATACCACTGAATGCCCCGACGCCGGCGTTAAAACTACGGGGATTGGATTTGACACCAATGGAGTTTGATCATGGAACCGTTAGGATGGATCTTGAGGTTCACCTCTGGGAAGTTCCTGAAGGGTGTAAAGGGTATTTTATTTATAACACTGATCTCTTTGATGCCGCTACAATAAATCGCATGATAGGACATTTTCAATCTATTGTAAAGTCAGTTTCATTCAATCCGAATCAGTTCGCGCTTGAATTGTCTATGTTGACTGACGTCGAGCGTCATCAATTGGCATCAGGTTGGAATAGAACCAATAAAGACTATTTTCAGAACAAATGTATTCATACGGTATTTGAAGCACTTGCTGAGCAGAGGCCAGGGGCGACTGCAGTCATATATGAGGACAAGAAACTATCTTACAGAGAATTAAACGATAGGGCGAATCAACTAGCGCGCTATTTACAATCCCGGGGAATTGGTCCTGAGGTGCCAGTTGCTATATGTTTAGAACGTTCATTGGAAATGATGGTTGGATTGTTGGGTATACTCAAAGCCGGTGGAGCATATGTTCCGTTAGACCCTGCCTATCCGGATGATCGATTGACATTCATGTTGAAAGATTCTATGGCTCCAGTTTTGTTAACACAGCAGAATCTGGTTTTCCGTTTGCCTGAAATTAAAGATCAGAATTCGGAAAATCAACATCCAACGATAATCTGCCTTGACAGGGATTCTGATATAATTTCAAAAGAATATACTGACAATCTCAGAAGTGGTGTACATTCAAAAAACCTTGCTTACATTATCTATACATCCGGTTCTACCGGGAAACCGAAAGGTACCATGATTCAACACAAGTCATTATTGAATTTTGTTGAGTCGGCTATAGATGAATATGGAATACAGAAAAGTGATCGTGTGTTACAATTTGCCTCCATCTGCTTCGATGCCTCGGTTGAGGAAATTTTTCCCTCTCTTCTCAGTGGGGGATGTCTCATATTGCGAACAGATGAAATGCTCGACTCTGTAACCGGCTTTCTAGAAAAATGTGAGGAAATGAAGATCACGGTGCTGGATCTGCCGACCGCGTATTGGCATGAGGTTGTAGCTGAATTTAGTCGATTAAAACTGACCTTGCCGGAAACATTACGGTTATTAATTATTGGGGGAGAGCGTGCAAATCCGGAAGATGTAGGAGTATGGAATCGTCTGATCGGTGATATGCCGATA
>JABGPL010000169.1 GCA_018644935.1 Calditrichota bacterium
CTCGACAAGGGACTCTTTTCAGTTCATGATAGATCTCACACAAAATCAGGAAGATAATTTCACTCTTTTTCGATTGTATAAAATCATGATCCGATTGTATCAGTCAATATCTTGTTTACCCTTCTTCTCATACAGTATTTACACAAGGAAATACAATGGGAAGTCATAGAATTCAGGGGAAAAATCATTACTACAGGATTATTCGTGACAAAAGCTTAAGTCCACAGGAAGTAAAAATCCCTCTTGGCCAAGATCATAAATTAGCCTTACTACGGATCCGGGAAATTAAGCCTAGAGAAGAGGAAATTAAGTTCGGTCTTGAAGTAGACTTTTCTTGGTTGCAGAAAACCGTTGGAGGTGAGAAACCTTCTATAACTCTCACTGATGCAATAGAAAAATACCTGGTAGCACGAAAAGCTGATCGGATACGCAAAAGTACACTTGAAAACTATGAGTATGGTTTGAATAAATTTGCACAAATAATTGGTGAGAACTTCATACTTAATAAAATTGGAACCAGTCAAATTGATCAGTTCAAAATTGCGTATATGGATTCACTGTCCCCCTCGACGTTGAACATCATCCTGAGAACCCTTAAAACCTTCTTCAGTTGGGGATTGGATCGGGATTTAATTGCAAAGATTCCAAAAATCAAGTTCGTACTCGTACCTACTCAGGATCCTGTCTACCTGTCAAATCAACAGTTTGAGGCTATCTGTGACAATTCTGAGGACTGCTTTTCCCGTGCTTGGTGGTTCTATAGAGAGAGTGGGTGCCGATTAGCTGAACCATTCTATGCAGAAATCAATGGCAACTTTTTAACAGTCAAGGCAGATACCGCAAAGGGAAAGCGAACTCGGGATATTTTTCTTACCTCAAGGATGAAAGAAATTGTCCTGGAGATGCGCTCCACCACACACCTCCGAGAGCAGGCTAAACCGTACAAACTTGGATATAGGCATAATCAGCAGAGAACCCATGAGATAAATTACTATTCTCGCCAATTTCTCACTGCAGCCCGAGCAGCAGGCATAACAAATCGTCATCTGCACCACTTGCGCCATACAGCGGCAGTAAGAAAGTACCTCTTAACCAGAGATATATATGAAGTATCACGTTTGTTGGGCCATGCTTCAATCACGACCACCGAAATTTATACGCGCTTAAACATTAAACGTCTTGAACAAGATTTCCCCGACCTTGTTCAAAACGAGGGCTTTGGTATGTCCCTTAGAAGAGTCGGGTCTTAGCAATTAACAAAGAAAGTGCAATCCGATGGAAACAACCTTGAACGAACACCTCAAAGTCGATGAATCGTATATAATTAAAAACAATGACTACCTTAAGGATCTACTCGGTGGTAGATCCCTAAAGCGCTTACCACAGGATATCGAGATTTGTAGTAAAACATTGAAAACTATAACCAAGATTAGTGAAGAACGACAGATGAGTATAGCTGATGTAATCTGGAGATTACTACTAATTAGTGACATAGTTGATGATACTGCTCTCGATGCAGCAGTAGATTTCAAAATGGCTGGGTTTCGGAAGACCACCTTAAAGGTTACGCCCAGTGCAGTTAAAAAGTTCTCTGAAATAGCCCAGAAGCACAATGTTGATATCTCCGTGCTTTTTCATGTTTGTACAAACCTTTTAAACAAGAACCTGAAACACGCAGATGATTATGAATATAAGGTGATTGAAGTACTGGCCTCACAGGTTGGTGAGATTGCACTTAAATGCGACTCAATACATAAGAGCTTCAAAAAAGCTTTGGGATATTATCCGCCTAGTGTTGAGATCTCTTTGCTCCAAGCCTCGGAGTCACTCTTTGATATAGGGAATGACCTCCGAGACTATTTAGACGGCAATGGATGGCCGTCTGAATGAATAGCGACTTAAGAGAGTGAATTTTGGCATACTTCATTGATATCAAAGGCCAGGCTGATATTCACATTAACAGCAATGATATCCCACGAATTGACGAAACAGTAATTCTGTCCCCCCATACATTTGATGGGCAAGAGGAAGAATTACATTTCCGTGTTGCAGAAGTGGTCCACACTCTTGGACGAGGGTTTATTAAAGAGATACCTATTATCATGCTCGAACCAATTTGAGCAACTTCAAAAATTGCTCAGCCTTGGCCACGAGCCTATTGGCCATATTGTATAGCAATAGATCTAAGACGTTGAAGCCCCGAGAGTTTACGGTCCTATTCTTTGATTGTCCGTCAGTTGTTATACCACTAACCAACTGATCGACCATCAATTGGTGTAGCCAAATAGACCGTCATGTCATACGGCTAGCTTGAAAAAAGAAGCCCCGGTAAATCACCAGGGCTCTTCCAACAACAACAAACAACACGACAAGCAAATTTATTTATACGGACATTCTGTACTGTTTATAGCCTTCCTTTAAAATCTTCACCGAGCCAAAAGCTTCCACACCTAAACGATTCATCCACTCAGTACCCAGATATATTTTCGATGACTTATTTTTTATGTATTTATACCGCTTCCTGGTTTCAGCTGCACCAATCCGAATCGTAATTTCGCAATCTTTTGTTGGAAAGTGTTCCTTGTTGCTTACTGTTATTCGTAAACATTTTTTTTCAATGTCTTCTACAGTGATTTCATTGTCGTCGACTGGAATATTGAACTCTTTACTCATCGTACCCTCCTTTTAGAAAAAACTAATTCCACACAATTTCGGATTCGTCAAAAACGTTTTCTAAAATCTCACTTGCGATTTCCTCACAACGCGGGTCATCGTTTGTGTAAACCGGAACGTCAATACCTTTGAACAGAAACATCTCCTGGCAAGCGATTTCACCGAAGGAGACCTCTTTTCCATAGCTATCAATAAATATGCAATTGTGCAGGTTTGTCCAAAGTCCATCATAGACTTCACCACCATCCCCCCTGATTGTATTCGCAGCTAGGATTAACGGCGTTATCAATTCAATAGTTTCCACAGTTACTCCGCAAGCAGTGATTTTTTGTATGTTCAACATAAGAAATTTCCTGCTCTCCCTTAAAATTGGCGATTAGCGAATGGGAGCTTACCATATTTGCGCACAAAATCTGCCAAATACTGACGCTCCAGTTTGCGTGGTATTGGTGGATCGCCTGTTGGCGATACCCATAAGGTGAACATCTCAAATCCTTTTAACTGCCAGAGTATCTCACCACCCTTGTGAGGACCCCTGTCTGTTGTTTGACCTCTACCATGCCTTATGAGGTCCATCAGGCGTCGCCGAAGGGTACGGCGTGAACGTGCGCCTGCTAAGCCGATGTAGACTATTGTCGCCTCTGGTACCCATTTTTCCTTTAGTCGCTCAATTGCCCAGGGGTTTACAACATTACCAGCCTGTCTTGAAGTATTCACATCCAAATAGCCTGGCCTGTAATTATCTGGGGTTTGTATCCTATAATTACCACACGACAGAAGATCATCCATTGCTGGCAATCCGTTGTCCAGGAGTTCGCCTAAAGTGCCAACAAGTCGAAAATCTTCGTTGCCAGGTAATTCCATCGTGCTTGTAATCGATTCCTCTATCACCATGAAGTTCCTGTTCTTGTTTGTTTTTTGATAAGTCCGGTTACCAGATGCTTTGTTGTTGAACTCAAAGTGAGTCTCAGAGATTTTGCGTACATTGATTAATGAACCCGCCTCTAATTGAAGAGCCATAATCAAGTCTCTTCCAAGGTGCAACACGTGAGATCGAGCACGGTCGCCACCCTCTCGATCTTGAAACTTAACTGGGTGCGAATCACCGTCGATGTCAACATTTATGATTTGCGTTCCTTGTGGGAAGAACGGCTTAATACCGCGAGTTATCCGTACAATTCCATTTTGCACATCTCTCGAAGTAATGCGATTGCTTCCTTCCGGTATTGTAAAGGTTACCTCGGGAGTACTCTTCTTATTATGTGTCTGTAAGATGAAGTCAAGATCGTGCCTCAAATTTTCAGGTAAAGCCTCTCGAATCTTTTTGATCCGCCTTATTTCGTCCGTGGAATCATCCTCAGCGTGATATTCGGATATCACATCCCCATGTCGATCGCCATCAATCCATGAGCGAATCTCGTCTTCGATAAAATATATTTGCTCGAGATTTTCATCCTTGTATGAGGTTGTCCATATATGGAATGGTATCTGTTGATCGTGGACACGATCGTAGATCGATTTAGGATTACTATAACCACATATCTGTTGAACATCGCTCACGCTGCAGACCTTTTTATATGCAGCAATAAGATCCACAACCCAGCGACCGTTCACTTGCCGGGAACCAATGATCTTTCCGGATCGGAGTAGACGTCTGAGAGGTAAACCTGGTCGTGTTTGTGAATCCTTCAGGTGTTCAGGATGCAGCTCCCTGGCTAACTCTACCGCTGATAGAGATGACACCTTTAGCTTGAGGATAATTTCCTGAGCTAGGTTGTTGATGTGGCAGTTGTTGGAATTAAGATACATTGAAGCGTCCTTATTTTTCGCAAGATAGGCACTAATGTTTATATGTCAAGTGTTATTTACCATGGAAGGCGCGCTTTTTGTGTTAATTGAAAAAAAGGTATCGAGAAGCAAAAAACAGTCGTCACCGCCTGGTTGTGCTTGATAGAATAGACTCAGTGGCCATGTTTAAGCTGGCCAAGCCCATACTCAAGAATGCTAACAATGATAATTATGAGATATTACGTACAATATTGAATTGCTTGAGAATCAGTTGGTGTCGGTATTGAATCGACATACAATCAATTTGAAATAATACTTTCACATCATGTATTCGGCTTTCAACTAAAGTCAACATTTACATTTCCCAGTGATGCATAATTATATAATGACTACATTTATACTTCTTGCACATCTTTTGTAGTCATATTATGTTATTGTCGTCAAAAGGAGGCGTTAATGGTAAAGCCAAAAAAAGTAGAAACCGATTTCCATTTAGTTGGTAATGAGTTCATTCCAGAAAGTGAGTACCAAGCACGTGTTCAACGGGAGAGAAATAAGAAAGATAATATCAGAACCACGTTTAGGATTCCAGAAACATTAATTAAGCAGTTTAAGGCTGTCGGAAAGGGGTACAAGCTTATTGATCTCTTTGAAGACTTG
>JABGPL010000017.1 GCA_018644935.1 Calditrichota bacterium
AATTAGGTGCACCACCGCAAGCATATAATATTTACCATAGATCGATGGGAAGTCTTCTGTATAAGATGGGTGAGTATCAGAAATCTATTAAAGAATATAATAAAATATTAGTTTTTGATGAGAATAATGAGATAGTTGGTGGAAATATATTGGCATTGATGGGTATTGGAGAATGCTACATAGAATTAAATGATTATGATTCAGCACTAACATATGTGCTGAAAGCGTTGGAGGTTATAAATGAAATTCCTGACTCAATTGAAAATGAGAGTCACATTGATGCATTAACAATTATTAGCCATGTTTACCTTAAAACAAATGAATATGATATAGCTGAAAAATTCCTCAAGAAAGCAGAAGACATAATGGGAGACTCGAAGAATTTAAGTTCTAAGCTTCCAGTATATCGAGAGTTCTATAAACTATATCAATCCCAGGAAAAATGGAAAAAAGCTTATCGATACCACGTTTTGTACTCTGATGTAAAGGAAACTATTAGTGTTGAATCTGAGTCATTCGGGAAAATGAGTCATGATATCAACGAAAGGATGAAAGAACTCAATTGTTTGTACAATGTCGCTCAATTCACTTCTGATCCTGCCCTGTCAAGATCTGAAGTACTCCAAAAGTCAACCGACATGATTCCCGTTAGCTGGCAATATCCAGATATAACCCATGCTAGAGTTTCAATTAAGGATGAAAAATATACCACGAAAACGTTTAAGGAGTCAGAGTGGAAACAGGAAACATTGATTTATGAGAAGGATGAACGGATAGGCTCAATTGAAGTATTCTATTCGGATGAGATGCCCGAAGCTGATGTTGGACCTTTTATGCGGGAAGAGCAGGATTTATTAGAGGGTATGGCGCGCTTATTGGGAAACTACCTGTATAGAAAAACAACAGAAATGGAACTACAGAATCACCATGAACATCTCGAGGAACTGGTTGAGGATCGAACAAATGCACTTCAAAATGAAATTGAGGAAAGAAAGCAGGCCGAAACTGAAATCCTCGAAAGTAAAAACAGAAATGATGCAATATTGCGTGCCTCAAGCAATGGAATAATAACGATTAACAGCGATGGTCTTGTCGAAACTTTTAATCCTGCAGCTGAAAAAATATTTGGATATACCACTGAAGAAATATCTGGCAGAAATATCAAAATACTAACTCCGCATGATATAACAGAGAAACATGATTCCTTTCTAAGAGCATATTTGACAACAGGGGTAAAAAAAGTTATAGATCAACATCTGGAAGTTACCGCTAGGCGTAAAGATGGTGACCTATTTCCCCTCGAAATTGGAATAAGCGAAGTTGAGCTGAAGGATTCGAAGTTATTCACGGCTATTGTGAGTGACATCTCGGACAGGAAGAAAGCTGAGGAGAAACTCAATAAATTATCTTTAGCGGTGGAACAAACTCCAACAATAATAATAATTACTGACAATGAAGGAGTGATCGA
The DNA here is from genome assembly GCA_018644935.1 of Calditrichota bacterium. GTDB lineage: Bacteria > Electryoneota > AABM5-125-24 > Hatepunaeales > Hatepunaeaceae > JABGPL01. The sequence continues at coordinate 1,469 of JABGPL010000017.1, forward strand.
ATATGTTAACCCCTACTTTTCTGAAGTTACCGGATATTCTTCGGAAGAAGTAATTGGAAATACTCCCCGTATACTAAATTCTGGTATGCACTCCAAGGAGTTCTTTATGGGACTCTGGAGCACGGTAAAATCCGGAAAGGTCTGGAATGATGAAATTGCTAATAAACGGAAAGATGGAACAATATATTGGGAGAACTCCACAGTTGCTCCTATTCGGGGGGAATCAGGCCAGATATCCCATTTTGTTGCTGTCAAGGAAAACATCACAGAACGCAAACGGATTAAAACCGAAATGGAACGCAGCCTTGAAGATCTTGAAAGATTTAGTTCAATGTCCATTGGGCGGGAAGAGAAGATGATTGAGCTAAAAGAAGAGATAAACAATTTGTTGACTCAAGCCGGTCAGGAGAAAAAATATACGATCGTTGAGTGAAGGAAATCTAACTACAACTTAAACCAATTGGAGGAATAATGTTTAAAGAAGAAAGAGAAGAATTGATGTTTGACTGGAACATGATTGGAGACATAGTAGAGGGTCGTCCCAATCTGGGGACAACTATGGATGTTAGCGTATATAGGCTGATGCAGTTCACGTTAAGAGACGTGCTCATCAAGCGGTTTGATGCTGAAACCGCAGACAAAATATTTTACGATGCCGGTCAACACGCAGGAAAAGTATTCTGCCGGGAACTGATTAACAAAGAAAACAACTTTAACGATTTTGTCGTTGAACTTCAGGATAGATTGAAAGAACTGAAAATTGGAATCCTGCGAATTGAGGAAGCAAACCTCGATACGTTGGACTTCACCTTGACGGTCTCAGAAGATCTCGATTGTTCAGGTCTTCCGGTTTGTGAGGAGACAATATGCACTTATGATGAAGGATTCATCAATGGAATACTTGGTGAGTATACCGGGAAGAGCTTTGATGTAAAGGAAGTCGATTGCTGGTGTTCCGGTGACAGGGTTTGCCGTTTTGATGTAAAATCAACCTGATAAGGTAGAAATGCTCACAGTTAAAGAAGAACATATCGACAAGATAACAGAAGCATTTTACCTGATGCTAAAGGGTAAGAAACCAGCCTCGATTAAACTCCCGGAAGGCTATCCTGACAATGAGATCAAGCAGGCCGTCGATTACATTAACCGGTTTATCAATGAGTATAACGACGTCACGGATGTGGTGTACACATTGTCAAAGGGTGATCTGAATTTTGAACCACCGAAGAGTAAAATAATACTGCTCCAATCATTAAAGAGTTTACAGGCAAATTTACGAAACCTGACCTGGACAACACAGCAGATTGCTGAAGGAGACTTTGCACAACGTGTTGATTTTATGGGAGAGTTCTCTGATGCTTTTAACAGTATGGCTCAACAACTGGAAACATCTTTTATGGAGCGAGACCGGACCAACAGTGAGCTACAGGGTCGGATAGAAGAACTCGCCAAGACTCGTCGGGCAATGCTCAACATGATGGAAGATATCAACGAAGCCAAAGGTGTTGCTGAATCCGCTACCAAAGCAAAGTCTGATTTTCTGGCAAACATGAGCCACGAAATCCGCACACCGATGAATGCAATAATCGGTCTCAATCATCTCCTGGGTAAGACTAATCTGGACAGGAAGCAAAAAGATTATGCTCGGAAGGTTCAGGACTCAGCCCATAATCTTCTTGGCATAATAAACGATATTCTCGATTTCTCTAAAATCGAAGCGGGTAAACTTGATATCGAATCCGTAGATTTCGACCTAAACAGAGTTATTGAGAACATCTCGAATATGGTCAATATCAAAGCTCAGGAAAAGGATCTGGATCTTATATGTAATATCAAAAAAAGTGTCCCGGTTCGCCTCATTGGAGATCCTCTCAGGTTGGGGCAGATCATTCTAAACCTCGCAAACAATGCAGTAAAATTCACAGAAGAAGGTGAAATCAGAATAGATGCAGAGTTGCATGATATTCAAGACCAGGAAGTAAAAATCAAGTTTTCAGTCACTGATACGGGGATTGGATTAACTGAAGAGCAGCAGGGAAAACTTTTCCAATCCTTCCAACAAGCAGATACCTCAACCACCAGGAAATACGGTGGTACGGGACTGGGGTTGACAATCAGTAAAAAACTTGTCGAGATGATGGGTGGTGAAATCTGGATAGAGAGCGTTTATGGTCAAGGGAGTACCTTCAATTTCTTCTGTTTGTTTAAGCAATCTGATAAGAGGACAAAGAAACGAACAATTCCCATCGATTTAAGAAACCTGAGAACAGTTGTTATTGATGATAGTCCAACTGTGTTAGAAGTACTGAAGGATTACCTTGATGATTTCACATTCGAGTCTGAGTTGTTTAATAATGCAGAGGACGGAATTAAGGAAATCCAAAACTGGTCCGAAGATGAGTCTAATTATGTGCAATTGGTGTTGATTGACTGGAATCTACCGGGGATGAACGGTATTGAAGCCGCTAAAATGATAAAATTCGATCTAAACTTACCGCGTATCCCAAAAATTATTATGATCTCTGCACATGGAAGAGAAGAGATCATGAAGCAGGCTTCCGATTTGGATCTAGATGGATTTCTGATTAAACCGGTGAATCATTCCCTGTTGTTTAACACAATCATGGACTCGTTTGGTGAAACCTTCGAAGGTACGGGTGAGCTGGAGGAATCTACCTCCGAATCATCTTCAACAATTGAGGAAGTTCGAGGTGCTCATATCTTGTTGGTAGAGGATAACGAAATAAACTCCCAGGTTGCAACAGAACTACTTGAGAGTGAGGGCTTTAAAATTTCTGTCGCTGAAAATGGAAAATTAGCACTTGATCAAATCACTAATGACACCCCCCCTGGAACATTTGATATAGTCCTCATGGACCTCCAGATGCCCATTATGGATGGGTATGAGGCCACAAAAAGAATCCGGGAAGATGATCGATTCATGAACCTGCCAATAATCGCAATGACAGCCGATGCAATGTCTGGTGTAAGAGAGAAAGTAATTGAAGCGGGAATGAACGATTACGTAACTAAACCTATTGATCTTGATCAGCTTTATGGAGCTTTGGCGAAGTGGATCAAGTTAGGTCCATCTTCGATCAAATCAGATACAACTACTGACATCAAAGAAGAGGAAGTATTCCCCGATCTACCTGGTATTGATATTAAAGATGGATTAAAAAGAGTTGGCGGAAGTAAAGATTTCTACAGGAAGTTGTTGTTGAAATTTGCTGACAGCTACCATGGATTTGAGAAAGAACTGCGAAATCTACTATCAGCTGGTGATATAGAAACTGCCACCAGAAATGCACATAGTTTAAAGGGAGTTGCCGGCAACCTGGGAGCTACTGAATTATTTAAATGGGCTGGCGATCTTGAAATAGTCTTAAAGGACAACAGGGTAGGTTCTCTAGATGATAATATTTCAAAAGTATCAACAACTTTGTCCGAGGTGTTGGAATCAATAAGCAAATTTGAGAACAGAACATCAAATCTAACCCCATCAATAGTTGTAAAATCGGTCGATTTTAGTAAATTGAAAAAGCTCACCGAAAGCCTAATCATTCTCATTGAGGAAGATATGTCAGATGCCATGGATAAACTTGATGAGTTAGGAGAACTTCTGATGTCCACTGAATTAGAAGGTGAATATCAAAAAATTGCAGATTATTTAGACAACTTTGATGTAGATGCTGCAAAAGAAAAACTCGAGAAGTTAATAAGCAAATTCAAGAAAACCTAAGAAGGTACTTACATGGTTGATTTAAAAGCGAAACCGACAGTCCTAATCGTTGATGATATCCCGGAGAACATTCAGGTTCTCATGGGTACGCTGAGAGATGAATATGCAATTCTGGCGGCTAAAGATGGTGAACGAGCACTTAAGCTTGCAGAAGGTACAAAAAAACCAGATATAATTCTTCTGGATATAATGATGCCAGGCATGGATGGTTACGAGGTTTGCGAAAGGCTAAAAAACAATCCGGTTACAGCAAGCATTCCGGTTATTTTTCTGACCGCAATGGTTGATGATTCTGATGAGGAAAAGGGACTGGCACTCGGAGCAGTCGATTATGTTACAAAACCCTTTAATCCCGCGCTGGTAAAATCAAGAGTCAAGAATCATGTAGAACTAAAGTTGCACCGTGATCATCTTGAAGAACTGGTTGCCCAAAGAACACTAGAACTTCAGCTCACGCAGGATGTCACGATTGAGAGTATGGGAACACTGGCTGAGTACCGAGATCCTGAAACAGGTGGTCATATCAAACGGACACAAGGATATGTTAAATTGTTGGCTGAACATCTGAAAGACCATGATCTTTACAGGGAGTTCCTTGATGATGAGACAGTCAATCTCTTTTATAAATCGGCACCTTTACATGATATTGGCAAAGTAGGGGTCAGAGACAACATTCTATTGAAAAATGGCAAACTCACTAATGAAGAATTTGACGCAATGAAAATGCATGTGACATTTGGAAGAGATGCGATTTTATCCTCTGAGAAGAGACTAGGAAACAGTTCCTTTCTCGCAATAGCACGTGAGATAGCATACAGTCACCATGAAAAATGGGATGGCTCTGGTTATCCGTTGGGAATAAAGGGAACCGACATTTCCATTGCTGGAAGAATTATGGCAATAGCGGATGTATACGACGCCCTGATCAGTAAACGATGCTACAAACCACCGTTCCCGGTAGAGAAAGCTGTTGGAATAATCATTGAAGGTAAAGGGCAGCATTTTGATCCGGATATGGTAGATGTGTTTGTTGAAATACAGGATGAATTCAGAAAGATTGCACTTGAGTTTGCTGATTTCGATGAGGAAGTCGAAATGCTTAGGAAGTAACTATAGTTGTTTACCTGGTCACTTAGAGAGAGTTCGGATGAACGATAAAAAACAAAAAAGCACCATCCTCGTTGTGGATGACGAACCGGCTAACATCCATGTTTTAATGGGTACACTCAAGAATGATTATGCAATTCTGGCGGCAACCAATGGCCAAAAAGCGTTGGAATTCGCAGCCAGAACTCCTACTCCGGATTTAATACTCTTGGATATAATGATGCCGGAAATGGATGGATATGAAGTCTGCCGAAGACTTAAAGAAAATCCAGATACGAGTGATATCCCGGTCATCTTTATTACCGCAATGACTGAGATAGAAAATAAAACAAAAGGATTTGAGCTCGGAGCAGTCGATTATATCACCAAACCATTTGATCCGCGCGAGGTAGAAATTCGTGTCAGAACTCATATTACCTTTAAACATGCCAAAGAGGAGCTCGAACGACATCATCAGGTTTTGAAGCAAAGCTATTCCGCATTGCAAAAAGCTGAAACTGCACGTGATTCTCTTACTCACATGATCGTCCATGACATGCGAACCCCTTTAAACGGAATTCAGGGATATATTGACATGATCCTGATTCTGCATAAGGATAAGTTGGATGAGAGTATCCTTCATGATCTAAAAGGAGCCAAAACCAACGCATCCAAACTTATTGAAATGGTCAGTTCCTTGCTCGATCTGAATCGTCTTGAATCGGGACAGATGCCAGTTGACATGAAAGAAAATGATTTAGTACAAACGATCAGGGATGCGGTTCTGATTCTTGGGATTCAGGCGGATTATGTGAACTTGATATTTGAGCCGGGTGAAGACCAAATACTCGGTAGTTTTGATGTAGATTTGACGAGACGGATTATAGTTAACCTTCTCTCCAATGCGATTAAGTTTACTCCCAAGGGTGACGATGTTTTAATAGAAATTAAGAAATTAGATACTGAGCTGGAGATATCAATCATTGATTCCGGACCCGGCATTCCAATAGATCTGCAACAAATTATTTTTGAAAAGTTCGGGCAGGCAGAAGTCAAGAAATCGCAAAAGGGCTATTCCAGCGGCATCGGTCTCGCTTTCTGTAAAATGGCCGTAGAAGCTCATGGATGTCAAATTGATGTCGATAGTGAATTAGGAAAAGGGAGTCGATTTTTTTTCAGAGTACCTTTAAGGGATTAGATTTTGGTTTGGGCTACATTGTTGCGCAAAAGTATTTATATGTACTTTCTCTTTTCACCAAGGTGCATTATCTGTTGAAATGTTCTTATATAAAGGTAAACCCTTTACTATTTGTATTCTTACTTGTGTTATGATTTTCATATTACTATTTTTATATTAGTATGTAGGAGGGTAAAATAGAGAAACTGAATGAGGTCTCGGTTGCATTGCCAGTAATAATAAGCTGGAGCATAATCGAAATCATTATCGTATATGTGCAAAAGCAATAAGCAAGATTTGTCCTCTATTTCGAGCCCATGAATGGTAGTGTAGCTTTCATTTATTTTTTGTTTTCATTCCCGTTTGGCATAAGGAGCAGATAATGCGGTTATTAATAATTTTTCCTCTCTTGGCAGTCTTCTTGTTAGTTTTGTCATGCAAAGATGATTCACCGTCTGGCATAAATCCGATTGATTTACCAACAGCACCTACCAATCTTGTCGCGGACTCCGTTGCCTGTGATGCAATTTGTCTCAGGTGGACAGACAATTCATTGAACGAAGATGGATTTCGTATTGATCAAAAACCCAACTCCCATGGTAATTGGAGTGAATTGTATACAACTGGTCCGGATGTTAAAACTTACATACACCAAAATTTGCTTGAATGTGAACAATATTTCTATCGAGTTGGTGCATTCAATGACTATGGATCTAAGGATACTTGCAGCGAGTTGTCTGTAACAACGTTGATTGAACCACCCACTGACCTGACAACCATGCATATATCATGCAATCAGATAGACCTGTCCTGGCAAGACCAGTCAGGAGTCGAAGACGGCTTTATAATTGAGCGTAAGATTAGCGAAAGTGGAGATTGGGAGGAAATTGTTAATCTTGGTCGAAATGAACTGAGTTATTCAGATTCCAACTTGCCCGAGAGCACATCCTTTTTGTATCGGGTACGAGTCTTTAAATCCCCCGACTTCGCTGCCTATTCGAATACAATTTCTGCCTCCACTTTACACTCACCGATATTGTCAGTGACTCCATCAGCTCAAGAAGTTGGTAATACCGCTGGTACTGTATCCTTTGAAGTAAATAACGAAAGCGATGGAACGATGGATTGGACAGCATCTGGAAATGTGGACTGGTTTACCATAACCCCTACTATTGGAGCCAATAATGAAACGATTACCGTAAACTACGAAGCTAATTCAGGTGAGGAACGACAAAGTGAAATTACGATTACTGCACCCGATGCTTCGCCTGAATCAATGATGGTAACTGTAACTCAGTTGGCCGGAATGCCGATACTATCTGTGACTCCCTTATTTTGTGAAGTAGGCAACTCTGCCGGGACTGCTACTTTTTCTATTTTCAACGACGGCGCAAGCACGATGGATTGGAATGTTTCAGAGAACGTGGACTGGTTTTCCGTAGGCCCCACGGAAGGAACGAACAACGGGATAATTACATTGACCTATGACACAAATTCTGGTGAGGAACATCAGGGTGAGGTAGTTATATCTGCTCCCAATGCCTCGCCAATATCTGTGACATTAAATGTGACTCAGTTATGTGCCGATCCAATTCTGGCAGTTTCACCTTTTTCTCGTAGTGTTGGCAATTTAGAAGGCACTACAACATTTGAGGTTCGGAACGCAGGTGCTGGTATTATGAATTGGGTTGCTTCAGAAGATGCTGACTGGCTCTCTGTAAGTCCGAATGAGGGAACTAACAATGGAACGATTACATTAACCTATGACACAAATTCGGGTGAGGAACGCCAAGAGGATATTACATTAACTGTGCCTGGTGCAATTCCAATGTCGGTGACTGTGAGCGTCACTCAAAGAAGTGCATATCCAGTACTCGTAGTTTCTCCCAATTCTCGAGTTGTCGGTAATTCTGCTGGAACTACCTCATTCTCGATTAGCAATACCGGTGCGGGAGAAATGGATTGGACTTCATCCGAAGAAGCTGACTGGTTTTCATTGACTCCAACTGAAGGGACCAACCGCGGAACGATTACTGTTGACTTTGGAACTAACTCAGGCGAGGAACGTGAAGGTGAAATCATAATTTCTGCACCCGATGCTTCTCCGGAATCAGTAACTGTAAGTGTGACCCAATTCGCCGCAGACCCGATACTTGTTGTTTCACCATCTCGTTGTAATGTCGAAAATGCCGCAGGTAGTGCAACATTCAATATACGTAACAACGGTGTAGGTCGGATGGTTTGGACTATAATCGAAACTGGGGATTGGTTTTCCGTTAGTCCAACTGAGGGAGTTAACAATGAAACCATTACCATCGATTATGATGCCAACTCAGGTGATGAGCGACGAGCTGATATCACTATTACCGCCCCCGATGCATCACCGGGATTAGTGACTCTCACATTAACCCAGGAAGAACTGCAGGCAGTTGTATCAATAGAACCGAATCATGCACTGCAAGGCGAGACATTGAGAGTGACTGTCACCGGTCGAGGAACCAGGTTCCGATTTGATAGAATATATAGTGGGATAATACTGCGAAAAGGTGAATCTTCTATTTCTGGTCGCAACCTCAGGGCTGAGACTAATGAACTTATGGAAGTAGATTTTACAATTCCAAACGGAGCACCAATAGGATTATGGGATGTCCAATATTGGTGGGATGCCCCGACCAATCCTGCTCCCTTAGTTGAAGGCTTCAGAGTAAATCCTCGATGATGTTGGTGTTCATGATTATACAAGCATTTGTATAAACTGCATACATCAAACAAGACCTGGCTATGAAAGATTCCGCACAGCTAAAAAACGAGATGAATCAACATTATTCAAGTCGTTTGATCAGCTTCTTCTTCATAGCCACAACTATCCTGCTAATCCCATTTATCTATTTACAGGATAAGTTTGATCCGGTCTTGTTAATCCGCTTTATTGCATTATCAACAACATTATTGATAATGCTGACTGTTCTTTTTTTTCAACGGCATACACTCCACCAGCTTGTCTCGGATTACAGTTTTGTTCAAAGATTGATATTCATCGTGAGTGCTGGATATCTCATCTTTTCAGCTATCTCACTTATCCGATGTGTCAATCTGTCAGAAGGTATCTTCGAATTATCCTGGATTTTTATATCCACCCTGTTACTTGTGGTAGCGACCAAGGTTTTGGGTGATAATGAGGATACATTTCCTTCTTTGGCAAAATCCTTGACCTTGGTCGTTATTGTTCTATGTGTCATCGGTATATGCCAATATTATTATTGTGGCTTCAATTTTCTCCCAGGTAGCTGTGAACCCTACGCAACCATGACACACAGGAATCTCTTTTCTTCTTTCCTTTTCTTATCAATTCCGTTTGTCCTTTTTAATTTATTCGATGCAACCTCTGGCAATCAAAAATCAAGAGAAGTTGGTCCAGTAATATGGGCCGTCGCAAGTTTACTGGCGATAGTCTTAATTGCTTATAATGTGATGATCGCAACGTCACGAGCGGTTTGGGTGGGGTTAATAGTTAGCACAATAGCCACTTCAATTGCTTTGTGGTTGTTATCATGCAGGAGGAAATTGGTTAAATCACACAGTTCGACTAACGCCAAAAACCTGATTGCAGCAATATTTCTTTTTCTGATTGTAGCCGCCGGGGCATTATTAACTTCCGATATTGAGATTAGGACTACGGATAATCTCCGATTTCCACTGTGGTCAAACACTTTATCTATGATTTCGGACAGTAACCTGTTCGGAGTTGGTGTTGGGAATTGGAAGATTGCTTTTCCTGCTTACGGTCTCGGTGATATGCCGATTGAGATCGAGTCCGGACTAACACATTGCCTGCGTCCACACAATGACTTTTTGTTTGTGCTGGCTGAATCCGGCATATCTGGCTTTTTGTGTTATGTTCTTATTTTTATTTTTGTGATCAGCTATATAATAAGGATACTACTCAAATCTCGAGATAAACATGACCAGATATTTGGCCTGCTGATGCTATTTGGTATTGTCGGCTATTTGGTAATAGGGTTTTTCAGCTATCCGAAAGAGCGGATTGCCCATACTATTTTAGTGACACTGATGATAGCGAGCGTTCTGTCACGCTATCACAGGTTGTTTCCAATAAAAAAGAGATGGAAATCTATCCCATATTCTCTGTGGATGATTCCCTTAATTGCGCTAACATCCATGTCAACATGGATTGGTTATTCCCGTTTAATTGCAGAAACACAAACGAAAAAAGCATTAATCGCTCGCTCAAACCAGGATTGGGAGGGTGTGATTTCAGGGATAGACCTGGCAATTTCTCCATTCTATCAAATCGATCCAACCACCACTCCCTTGCAATGGTACAGAGGTGTAGCACATTTCTCGAAAGACAACATTGATGAAGCCTTAGCTGACTTTCTAAAGGCACACGAACTTCATCCCAATCACATCCACGTCCTCAACAACCTTGCGTCCTGTTATGAAATACTCAGTGACCACTCAAAAGCTATTGAGTTTTACACCAGAGCCCTCGATATATCACCCCGCTTTGAAGAAACGCTGATCAACCTGAGTGCAGTATACTATAACACAAAGCAGTACAAACGTGCCTATGAGGTTATACAACGATGCGATCCGAAAAGTGAGAATCCGAGAGTAACAGCATATCTGAATGTTATTGAGGAGCATTTAAGGTAGAGCTCTAAATTGCTCAGACTCTTTGGTTTGGGCTACTTTGGTGCCCGAGTATCTTTACGAATCACGGTTATTTTTCCAGAGACGAAGCAATGAATAAGTTGTTGTATATGGCTTTATGGAATATCATGAAGAAATGGACAAAGCCCATACGCAATTGGAGCTTATTATTCACCAGCCTGCTATCCATTTTGAGTGAAATTGCCAATAATAAAAAAAGCAAAAACCTGTTTATATATACTTCCCTACAGTACCAGATATTCACCCGGTTAGTCGATAAGCTTATTTTATCGTAATCATCTTCTGTGTCTTAATTTGCCCATTTACTTCAGCGAATAAGAAATATGAACCAGAGCAGAGTTTATTGGAATTTCACCAGACAAAGAGTTATAAATGCGCAAATTATTAGATGTCTTATATTTTTAAAAAACAAAGAACAATTGGCAATAATATTTTATTTCTGGATAATATTACTTATCATTACTCTATATATCATTCATTAAGGTATGGTTTCGAAATATGGAAGAAAAAAACCCAACTATTGAACGTTTAGCGGATCAAATCGACTGGTATGATATTGCGAGTAAGAAATCAAAAACTCTTTATAAAGCTTTAAAATTCACCTCGATAACTGCTGCTGCATTTGTGCCATTAACTGCAGGTATTGGATCAATTCAGCTTTTAACCGGGTGTTTAGGAGTGATTATTGTTTTACTGGAGGGGATTCAGCATTTGAATCAATATCACCAAAACTGGATTTCATATCGTACGACTTGTGAATCGCTTAAGCATGAAAAATATTTGTTTTTAGCTGGAGCGGGTCCTTATCCCTCAGTTAATGACCCCCAGGTTTTATTGGCAGAGCGTATCGAATATCTTGTTTCGGGGGAACACTCAAAATGGATATCTGAACAGGAAAAATCTGAAAAGATACCTGAAAAAAGCAAATGAAGTACTCAAAATCCATCTTCATTTGTCTTTTGTTCATCCTTTAAGATACTGAGAAGTTATTCTTGAAATTCGGATACAGAATTACCACCTTTCATTAAACCTTCGATGTCAGAAATTAGAAATTTAAGATTAGATTGGATATATTTAGATTCAAAAGCATCTGAATATATGGGGATGATATCTTTATATTCTAGTTTTTTCTGCATACCAAGTCAATTTACAAAATGTTAAGTTTGATTATTAAATCTTAACTTCCAGACAATGAAAGGTCATACAACAATTCGACGGACAATAGTTTCCTGACTCCCTAATTTATATACACCACTCTCCTCGAACTGGATAACCACGGACCTTAGACCCCGCCAATCTCCAAAACTGCCTTAAAAATACCAAAGATTCCCTTCGCCCCAATCGCAGCCCTTTCCATCAAATCATCGGGGTCAATTGCTGTTAAACAATCGGGGAAACATTCATTGGAAACGAGACTCAGCCCCAAAACTTCCATACCACCATGCAGAGCAACGAGGGTTTCAGGAACAGTAGACATTCCAACTAAATCGCCACCCATTTTACGGATCATGCGCATTTCAGCTCGGGTTTCGTAGGTTGGACCTGTCAGGGATGTGTAAGTGGCTCGCTTCAAGTCTACATTCAACCTTCGGGCGTGCCTTTCAGCAAGGGCGATCAGGCGACGGCTGAAGGGCTCGATCATGTCAGGGTAGCGGGGGCCGAGTTTGTCGTCGTTGGGTCCTATCAGGGGGTTGTCCCACATTAGGTTGATGTGGTCGGTTATAACTGCAATGTCTCCAGCACGATACTCCGGATTAATGCCTCCAGATATATTCGACAGCATAAGTGTCTTTGCGCCGAGAGCATGCATCACCCTTACTGGAAAGGTGATTTCTTTCATCGTATAGCCTTCGTAATAATGGAATCTGCCGTCCATTGCAACGACCTTGTGGCTGCCAATATGACCAAAGAGCAGGCGTCCCGCGTGGGATTCTACTGTGGTTTTGACAAAACCGGGTATTTCGTGGTAGGAAAGTGATGTGTCAATTACGAGGTCTCTGGTGATTTCGCCGAGTCCACTGCCGAAGATTAGAGCTGCTTCAGGTGTGTCGCTATAACCGGTATTGCGAATAAAATCGACCGTAAATCGGATTTGCTCGCGGAGACAATCAGGCATGATCTACTCGATCAATCACTTTTCTTGGAGGGAATTTCCAGCAGCGTGTTATCCCGCTCAATTGAATCGACAACCATGCCGATGATTGCAAGATGGTATTCTTCCATTTCCAGAAACTTGTAAAACATCTTTTGAATATCACCGTCGAGATTTTCGACTAACTTGGCGTAATGATCCGAAACTGCTGATTCAAGTGACAGCGCACCCCTTAACATCTCGAGCTCATTCTTAAAATCAGTCTTCAGATCTACTTTGGACAGCTTCTCCCAACCCAGATTGATCCACTCTTTATCAGGAAGCGAAGTCCTCAGAGCCTTTATGTCTAATATGTTATTGTTTTTCCAGTTGGTAAGAGCTGTTTTTAAGTAATCGACGTGGATCTGTTCTTCAATTGCCAGCGAGACAAAAATGCGATTTGCGTTTTTGTCTGTTGTTCTTTCAGCGGCGCGAGCGTAATGGTCACGAACGCGATGCTCAAAATCAAGGGCGGAAACTAATGCTTCTTCAACTGTCATTGGAATTGTTTCATTTTAGTAGCACAGGCGTCCCTGCCTGTGGCTTTACGTTTCAATACAATCGCAGGCAGGGACGCCTGCGCTACTTAAGGGTTACCACTCTATTCGGTGAACTAATCTTCTGTGAGCTCGAATCTGCCAATTTCATCATCATCCCGGGCATAACACCTAAGTAAATAATAAGTATTGAACAGACTATCATTATCGTCTTCCATGCGGGAGTCGGTTTCAGATCTTTTGAAGATTCAGCAGTTTCAGGCCGCATATACATGTACACAACAATGCGCAGATAATAAAAAGCTGAGATTGCGCTCGCTAATACGCCGATGACGACCAGCGGAATAAATCCTGCTTTAACAGCAGCTGAGAAAACGTAAAGCTTACCAAAGAATCCCGCCGTTGGTGGAATTCCGGTCAGAGATATCATAAACAGTGCCATAGCACCTGCAATCCACGGATGATTTGCTGCTAATCCCTGATAGTTGTTGATTTGATAATCACCATCAAGGCGAGCTCGACTTACGAGTATAGCAACCGTGAATGCCCCCATATTCATCAAATAATAGGCCACGAGATAGAATAACATCCCGGCAGCAGCATCGCTCCTGATTCCAGCAGTTCCAGCTGCAATAACTGCCAGCAACAGGTAACCGGCATGAGAGATACTGGAATACGCCAGCATTCGTTTTATATTCTGCTGAGATAGTGCGATAATGTTTCCGGTTACCATAGTTACAGCAGCGACAACGCCAAGAATTGGCTGCCATGCTATGGACATATCCGGAAGTGCCCAACCAAATAAGCGCAGAAATACAATTATTGCTGCTGCTTTAGGTCCTGCCGACATGAAAGCAGTCACCGGTGTCGGAGCACCCTGATAAACATCAGGCGACCAGAAGTGGAAAGGAACGGCGGCTACCTTAAACAGCAGACCTACCATGATCAAACCAATCCCTGCATAAAGGTAAGCGGGTGCGGGATTGTCGCCACCAAAAGCAGTGATTGCTATACCGATGTCTGCAAAATTGGTTTTTCCACCGGTGGCTCCATACAGTAAAGCAATTCCGTAAAGCAGGAATCCTGTTGAGAATGCTCCGAGCAGAAAATACTTCATCGCAGCTTCGTTTGATTTACTGCATTCAGAACGAAAACCCGCCAAAGCATAGAGAGCAATCGACATTGTCTCAATACCGAGGAACATTGTAACAAGATCCGTCGATGAAGCGAGTATCATCATCCCTACAGTCGCCAGAAGTATCAGTGTATAATACTCTCCAACCCGGAAGTTTTTCCCTTTCAGATAATCCTTGGACATCAGGATAGCCAGCAAGGCAATCCCCGTGAGCAGGACTTTCAGATACATCGTGAAGTCATCATTGGCAACCATGCCGCTGAAAACATTTGCCGACGTAGATCTTACAAAAATTGATACTGCCATGACAGCGAGCAGCCCGATTGCGGTGATTCCCTGCAAAACTTCTTCGCTGCGAGAGATCAACACTTCAATCATAATCACCAGAATCGCCAGTGATAGAACGGCTATCTCTGGTGCAATGGCTAATAAATCGGTTGGGTTAAAAGTCATTTGTAAATCAGCTTTTTCTACTTATTTACTCGTTTAGCATTCAGGCGAAAACCCGATATGCGCTCCTGTGTCGTCAGGTGTCCTCACCTGACGAAAAACAAATTATGAAATGTCAGGTGAGGACACCTGACAACACTCTTAGCAGTAGGTCTAACATTCCTGTTCGTCTATCAGTCAAACGACAGATTCAGAAAATCACATTTACATGTAAAGACTCATGCTTCACATGAGGGACAGGCAATAATGCCTATCCTACTGGCTTTTGTGTCTCGTGGTTAAATGTATTTAACCACCTAACCTCGTCAATACCATTTGTACAGAGTTTTCTGTTAGTGACAGGAATGTGTTCGGGTAAACACCAATCCAGACGATGAATATCAGCAAAATAGAGAGTATTGCAAACTCTGAACCTGTCAGGTCTTTGAGCTTTTTGTTTGCGTCATTGGTTATTTCACCGAAGAAGACCCGCTGATACATCCACAGCAGATAAACAGCTGCGAAAATAACACCAGAGGCTGCGCAAACACCCCAAACAGGATTCGCCTTAAACGCACCAAGCAAAACGAGAAACTCACCGATGAAACCGTTTAATCCGGGCAATCCGATTGATGAAAGCGATACTATCAGGAAGAAAACAGCATACTTCGGCATAACCTTCGCCAATCCACCATATTCTGATATTAGCCGTGTATGTCTTCTTTCATATATAACCCCAACAAGGAAGAACAGCGCACCGGTTGAAAGACCGTGGTTGATCATCTGGATGGTACCACCCTGAAGTCCCTCCATATTGAATGCAAACAAACCGAGCATTACAAAACCGAGGTGACTGACAGACGAATAAGCAACAAGTTTCTTCATGTCTGTCTGCATCATCGAAACCAGAGCACCGTATATTATTCCGATTATCGCGAGAATTGCAATTGTACCTGCAAAATGATGTGCTCCATCTGGAAATAGCGGAATACAGAACCGGATAAATCCATACGTCCCCATCTTAAGGAGAATACCGGCAAGAATCATTGAACCGGCTGTAGGAGCTTCAACATGCGCATCCGGAAGCCAGGTATGAAATGGGAACATCGGGACTTTTATCGCAAACGCGAGGGCAAATGCTGCAAACAGGTAGAGTTGAGCCCCAGCTGGAATTTGCCCCAAATGTGTCAGGTCAATCAGGCTGAATGTGTGTACACCGGGGACACCGTTGAAATAGAGCCACAGTATACCGATAAGCATCAGCAGTGAGCCGACCAGAGTATAAAGTATGAACTTTACCGCAGCGTAAACCCGGTTTGGACCACCCCAGACACCGATCATCATATACATCGGTATCAGCATGGCCTCCCAGAAGACGTAAAACAGGATTAAGTCTACTGAGGCGAATACACCAAGCATCCCGGTTTCGAGAAACAGGAATGCCATGTAATAGCCTTTGACACGTTGTTTTATTGCTGGAAACGAACCCCAAATACACAAAGGGGTTAAAAAGGTCGTCAGCAATAATAAAATTAGTGATATTCCATCAAGTCCGATATGGTAATTGATATTGAATGTTTCAATCCAAACTTTCTGCACTTCAAACTGAATCAGGTCACCAAGCCCGGAGGCATAAGCTCCCTTCTTCGGATCGAACATGAAGAACAAAGGTAATGAAACAACGAATGTCACCAAAGAAGTTACCAGCGCTATTCCGCGCACTGCCGCATCCGAATCGCGCTTCAGCAGTAACATCGCCAATGCACCAACGGTGGGCAGGAAAATTATTAGGGTTAAGATGTCCATTTAATGTCTGTCAAATGTATCTAAAAATCTTTTCTGGGTTAAAAGTGCTGTATAAGTGAAAAACACTTAACTGCAATAAATTGTGTTGTGTCCACTAAAAACCGACACTAATCTTCAATCCGTCTGTAAATCCCAACCGGTTCAATCCGGTTCTTCACCGTTACATCACCGACAAAATCAAAAACAGATTGATCCGAAAGTCGGCTTAGCGTTGCATCGGAGATGTTCACAGTATTTGGTTTTGCCTGACTCTGAATTCTCGATGCGACGTTTACGGCATCACCAATGATTGTAAGGTCTTTCCTGTCCGGGGATCCAATATCTCCCTGCAAAACAAGCCCGGTGTTAAGCCCAATTCTAATATTGATCGGGTCTGAGCCATCACCTTCAGCTTTCCCTTCGTTCAGCTCACCGAGCATCTCAAGCATTTTTACTGCTGCCTTAACTGCCGAGTCCGGATCGGCGAACACCGACATAATACCATCACCAATGAACTTGTCAACATCACCACCTTCTTCTCTGATGATCAGGCAGCATACAGCAAATACATCATTCAACATCTTGACTACAACATCAGGTTCGTTTTTCTCAGAAAAAGATGTGAAAGCCACTATATCGATGTACAGAATCGTAAGCTCTCTCAGTCTTGTTCTTTCAGTTTCACCTGAACGGGCATTTTCAATCGCAGCTTCGAGAGTTGTTTCGGAAACATACCTTCGAATGAAATCGTTGAACTTCTCCTGAAGTACCTTCAGCTGTTCCTCATTCGTCGCGTCCTGAAAAACCTCGATTGCAGCAATAATCTCATTTTTTGAATTGCGAATTGGCGCAACATGAGTGTAAACGGGAAATCTTTTGCCCGATTTATGCAACGGGAAGACTTTTGCAGCAATGTTTTCTCCGGTTGCTAAAGTCTCCGTTAATGGACACCCATACTGGCAGAGTAACTTGCCATTTTCGTCAATATGGTTCAGAATATCCTCTGAACAGCAACGACCTTTCACTTCCTCATAGGAGTATCCGGTAATTGATTCAGCACCTTTATTCCAGAACAGGATCTTCTTTTTCTGGTCAACGATGTAAATCCCATCAAACAGATAATCCATAACGATTGACAAAATCGAATTGCGATCGCTCAGGCTTTCTATCGTAAGTTCCTGTTGCATGTCACACTCAATTTAAAATTATATCAATCCAGTCGAATTTTCTTTGTAAAATCCTTAGATTTGACACCCCGTTGGGAATATACTGCTCGTATTGTCTCTTTCCCTGAACTTTACTCAAGAACGCATACGCTCCAATCGCCTGCAAAGTACGCTGTAGAGCAGGGGCATACAGATCGCTTTTATCACATTCAGGATAGTGTCTGAAGAAATAATCCAGCAAATCAGAACGTTCCTCCTGACTGATGTCGACATGATTATCAAAAATCAGTGACGCGATATCATAGGTATAAGGTCCCACAACAGCTGCTTGAAAGTCCACAATGTTAGGTTTATCTCTATACCAATGGATATTCCGAGCCTGGAAATCACGATGCATCAGAGTTGACCTGACGTTTGCTGTCCTTTCTGCAAGATCATCAAAGAATGTATCCAGCAACTTCACCTTTGACTGTGAAAGACTCAGATATCCCCGCAAATACCTCTCGGTAAAAAGCCGGGTGTCGTGCCTCGCAAAATCAAAATCATACGTCTGAATTTGATAGCTCATCTTAAGACCAGGTTCGTTATCAAAACTCTTCTGCCAATGAACTAATAAATCAATTACCTGTTTATAATATGTAATCCTGTCATTCGTTTCATGAGCAATCAGCTCAAGCGATCTGTCTCCGAGATCAGTCTCAAGTATGATATGCAATTTCTCTGAATAGTCAAAAACTTCAGGGATATTAACATTTAATCCACGAAACAATCTCCCTCTGTCAATAAACAACCTGAACTGTTCAATTTCACCATCAATAATTACAACGCGGGTTTCACTATCACCCTGGATTCTGTAAAATTTTCGTTGTGATCCGAAAATAGGTAATTCTTTTACAAGAGCAATTGGAAATCTCTTGTTGATCCAGGCTTTCTGTTCAGCATTCATCAACTGAGGCTAATATATCCTCGTTCAAAGAAAATCGAGTTGCGACGGTTATCATCCTTTATCATTGCCCCAGGAAGTACAATACAGTTTTCCAAAGCTGAATTTCTGACCTTGGAGTGACCTCCGATATAGTTGAACCCCTTTAACGTACACCCCTTAACATATGCAGATTTTTCAACATCAGATGTTTCGCGTTCTGAAATATGTTTGTGTAACGCCCAATAGTCTTGTGGAGTACCAAAATCACTCCAATATTTTTCAGACTTAAATGCCGCTATTTTATTCCCCGCTGCGAGTACGGAATCCAGAACAGTAATAAGTGAGAAGTTCTCTTGATCAGGGAAGTATTTCCATATTTGCGGTGAAAAAACAGCTATACCGCTATATGTCAGGTTTCCGGATTCAGAGTGAAAATCTAATACTTCATCATTTTCAATTAACACCGAATTGATTCGAGGATAGTCCACGAACATCAGAGTAGCAAGAGCCTTTTCCTTCAGGTGATAACTAATTAGCTGACTTAAATCCTGTTCAGTATAAATATCGCAGTTGTGCAACAGAAAGCTGCTCTCCGATAATGAGGATTTGAAATTAGCAATCCCGCCACCTGTGTTCCGCAATTTATCTTCTTCCTCGATATTGATCCCGGAACCTTTCTCGTTCTCAATGAATTCTTTTATTTGTTCTGCGTGATGAAATGTGTTTATGTATAAGTTTTCAATTGAAATTTCTCTCAGACGGTTAATAACTCCTGCTATGGCAGGAGTATTAGCAATCGGGAGAAGTGCTTTTGGGAAGAATTCTGTTATCGGAAATAAGCGTTTCCCCTGACCGGCGGAGAGAATTATTGCAGATTGGATTTCAGATTTCATCTTTTTAATTGTGCTTTAACCTTAGCGTTTTATTAGCATTTATCAATCAAATCCCATTACAAGAATCCAACCATCCTCAGTTGGCTCGCGCCGCAAAGCTTGCAGAAAAGCCTGAGCATAAACCTCAGATAAATCTCCCTGGACAATACCCCATTTGATTTCTTCTTTTTCAAATTCCCAATGTGCTACCGGGCTGTCCTGATTTCCCTTGTGGGCTTTTACTGCTTGATGAACGTCATTTTCAGAAAGGCCGAAATATACTTCCTGTAGTGAAAAGTTTTTGAGCATGTATATGTTCAATGTTCCTGCTCCAGTGCATTAAGTGCTTTTACCAAATAAGTGAGTTTTCTTAAATCTTCCAAACCATGTATCCAACAACAGCAACAATCCCAATAGCCATCATCAGGGCATAATTGCTAACCAGACCTGTTTGAATTTTTCTGACAACGGATGAAATCCAGCCCAACAGTTTTGCTACACCATTTACGATGCCATCTACAATCAGCACATCAAACGATTTCCATAGGGCTTCGCCAAGTCCAAGGAATGTCTGAATGAATGCAAAATTATAAATTTCATCTACATAATACTTGTTGAACAGAACCTTATGAGCCAATTTAGAACGATTTGCAAGTCTGGCAGGAATATCGGGATTCTTCAAATACCATGCTCTCGCAAGTAAAATTCCACTGATTGCGAGGATTATTGATATTGCCATTACTGAATATTCAGCCATATGTGATGGATGGCCCTTTTCCCCTGCAAAGTTATTGGCAAACTCAAAAACGGGTTCGAGGAAATGTTCAAATTGCATCCCACCACCAAGAGCGTAAGGAATCATTATCCAGCCACCAATGATGGACAGTACTGCGAGTACAGTTAGCGGTAGAGTCATAACCTTTGGTGAATCCTTCAGGTGATCTTCCTGATCCTTACGTCCACGCCAACTTCCATAAAAAGTTAGGAATAACAGACGAAACATGTAAAACGCGGTCAAAAATGCGGCGATAAGTGCTATCACACCTATCGCAGGATGTCCATTGGCAAACGTCATCCAGATTATTTCATCCTTGCTGAAAAAACCTGATAGACCAGGCACGCCAGCAATTGCAATACACCCAACGAAAAATGTCCAGAAAGTCGTAGGCATTTTACTGCGCAAGCCACCCATAAAACGAATATCCTGTGGATCTCCCTTAAATCCGGCGTGTGCGTGGGCATGATGAACTGCATGAATTACAGAACCAGAGCCGAGAAACAGGAGAGCCTTGAAAAAGGCATGAGTAACAAGGTGAGAGACACCAGCAGCGAACGCACCGACACCAACACCGACGAACATGTAACCAAGCTGGGATACGGTCGAGTAGGCGAGAACTTTTTTAATGTCGTTCTGAACCAGTGCAATTGTAGCTGCAAATATAGCAGTAAGAACTCCAACCCAGGCAATGATTTCCATCGTTCCTGGAGACATGATAAACAAGAAGGAGTTCCTCGCGACCATGTAAACTCCAGCCGTTACCATTGTCGCGGCATGGATGAGTGCAGAAACAGGAGTGGGACCAGCCATTGCATCAGGCAGCCAGACATATAAAGGTAGCTGTGCGGATTTCCCTGTAGCTCCGAGGAACATAGAAAGAGTCATCCAGAATATGATGGCAGTTGAGCCAACGAATAGCTCGGCTCCATGCATCGCACCGGAAAACGTCAGTGTTCCGAATGTGGAGTAGATCAGAAACATTCCGATCAGGAACCCAAAGTCACCAATCCGGTTAACGACAAAGGCTTTCTTTCCGGCAGTAGCTTTTGCCTGATCAGTGAACCAGAATCCAATCAGGAGATAACTACAAAGTCCGACTCCCTCCCAGCCGATGAACATAATTGGATATGAGTTGCCAAGAACCAGCAGCAGCATAAAGAACACAAACAGGTTCAAATATGCGAAATATCTGGTAGCTCCGGGATCTCCGTGAATATACCCAATCGAGTAAATGTGTATCAGAAATGATACACCTGTAACGACGAGTATCATCACCGCAGATAAAGGATCGAGCAGGATTCCGAATGGAATTGAAAGATCCCCCACCGCTATCCAGGAGAAGAATTCCTTTTCGATGACTCGATGATGAGGATCGTGTCCAAGCAGCTCGAAAAATGCGGTTACAGACATCACAAAGGCAATGCCGATCATTGCAGAAGCAATATATCCTGCAGCCTTTTCGCCGAGTTTTTTGCCCCATATACCATTTATCAGAAAACCGATAAATGGCATAATTGGGATTAGGTAAAGGTAGTTTGACATACCTGAATTTATGTATTATTTAATGCTTGAATTTATCGAATTAAAATGCTGATCAATTGACCAGCAATTCCTGCAAGCTGAACCAAAATGTGTGATCGCCTTCGCGCCACATACTTTTTATCCAACCAATACCGGGTTTCAACCACATCCCTTCATCATCGTCATCATTGACATAACTGAAGTGTATACAGTTTTCGTATGTACCAAAAGGTACTATAACGGTTGCTGTTGTTGAAAGGCATGTGAGCCATTCTCCATTCGGAGCAATCCAGACATCACCTTGTTCAACTGGATATTTAAAGAACAGACCTTCAGTTGTATCTTCGTGCAAAATATGGAGCATCCGAATACCATCTTCTGCTTGTCGATAAAAATTCAGAGATGCAACTTGATCTAACTGCTCTCTTAGTACACACCACTCATTACCGCGAAGTAAACAAGTTGAGTCTATAATCATTGAATCCGGGAATTCAAATATTAATGTGTCACCGAAAAGGTGGCGAAACTCATGAATCCACATATTTCCTGCTTTTAGCGACATTATTTCAGCTTCAATAGTATCTTGAGGTCCTGCAACAGTCCCATCTCCATCACTGTCACAACCATAAAATACAAAAACAGCTAAAAACATAACCAGAAAAACAATTATTGGGGATATGGATTTCATTATTTTTATGAGGTTACCACCTCATCAAGTTGACCTGATCAATGTCAACGCTTTCTTTACGTTTGAAAATTGTTACGATGATCGCCAAACCGACTGCAACTTCAGCAGCAGCAACTGCCATGACGAAAAATACAAATATTTGTCCGTCAATATTGGGTATGAATCTGCTGAATGCAACGAATGCCAGATTTACGGCATTCAGCATTAACTCAATCGACATGAATATTATAAGAGCATTTCGTCGAGTTAGGACACCGGCAACGCCAATAACGAAGAGCAGAGCAGATAACCAGAGGTACCATTCTAATCCAACGGTCATGATTCATTCCCTCCTTCGACAGTAGTTGCATCCACCGGTTTACGACTTATCATCGCAACAACACCGATTATTGCGGCTAAAAGTAACACCGATGCAACTTCAAATGGCAACACGTAACTTTGGAACATTGTTTCGCCTATTGATGAAACAGTTCCTATTGATGTGTCCATTTCGGTAGTCGGAGATTGCATTCCTCTGAATGCCAATACTGCAATCAGTAATATTCCAGCAGCGCTTCCAAATCCCATCCACTTTCTGACAGGACCGGTTATTTCCCATTTCTGATCTGTACCAAGGTTAAGCAACATCACCACAAAGATGAATAGAACCATAATGGCACCAGCGTATACTATGACCTGCATAGCAGCGATAAACTGAGCGCCGAGCATTACATAGAGCATTGCCAGGCAGAAAAAGGTTAACACCAGGAATAAAACCGAAGACACAGCATTTTTTCTGATGATTACTAATAACGCGGATACTACAGTGACCAACGCTATCAGGATAAAAAGTGCAACTTCCATCTCGATTGGTTTTGCTTTATAAATTAACGAGTTGAATCCAGCAGACGAAAAATAAATCTTTGGTATTCCATCATGTACTCCCCCATGTAAGGAGAAGTGAGTATCAGGTCAACCATTTTATTTGCAACAAAAAGCGAAATTACGAACATTAAAACAGTCAGAATTATTGAGAGCCTGTTCCATTTTGACTGGGTTTTTCGGAATTGATCCGGAGAAGCCCATTTACGACCCTGCCAGGCCCATTCATTCCCTTTAAACAGAAGGACGATTCGCATCAACTCGCCCACAAATGGGACGAGGGTAAACCAAGCATGGGGGACGCGCATAGGAACACCCCATACAAAAGTTAGAAGACATGCGCCCCAATTCAATCCTTTCAGCTCATCCGGAATCCGACTTACAGTACCCTGTCCCGAATCATTTTCCATTGGTTCGGCAACAAAATCATCATTACTCACACAGATTCCTGTTAAAATTACATTTTATCAATCTCACGCTTAAAAGCCCCCAGATCCTGAAACTCCCGGTAAACGGAGGCAAACCTTATATAGGCAACTTCATCTAACTGTCTCAATTTATTCATCACCATCTCACCAATTTCTGAAGTTGAAATGTCCTGTTTGCCAAGTTCATGGCATTTCTCAACAACTTCGTTGATGATGTTATCTATTGCTTCGCTTGAGACGTTTCGTTTGACCGTGGCCAGCATTATGCCACTTTTCAGTTTTTCACGATCAAATTCCTCAGTGCGCCTATCACCTTTCTTCACCATTAGTGGCGCACGTTCGATGTATTCATATGTTGTGAACCTTTCGTTGCAACCAAGACATTCGCGTCGTCTTCTAATTGCTAAACCGTTTTGTTTTGAACGTGAATCCACAACCTTGTCTTCAAGGTGTCCACAGAACGGGCATTTCACAACAGCCTCTTATAATTTTTTTACAGATTTTAAAATGAGTTAAGATTTACTGCCAAATAAATCTAACCCAAACTACTGACAGGCGATAGCCTATATTTTACTATACCGGTATCTGGTAAAGTGGGAAATGACTCGTCAGTTCTGCAACCTCCTCACGTACTTTTGTGAGGGTCAGCTCGTTTTCCTGATCATTTAGCACACGCGAAATCATTTTTCCAATCACCACCATATCGTCGGTTTTCATCCCCCGTGTTGTCAAAGCGGGAGTTCCTACCCTGATGCCGGAAGTGATAAACGGTTTCTGAGGATCGTTGGGAACCATATTTTTATTGGTTGTAATTCCAGCAGCCTCAAGAGCTTTTTCTGATGCCTTTCCACTAAGTTTCTTTGGAGACAAATCCATTAGTATCAAATGATTATCAGTACCGCCCGTGACAAGCTTAAAACCCTCAGACAGGAGTGTCTCTGCCAGTACTGCCGCATTATCGACAACCTGTTGTTGATAAACCTTGAATTCTGGTTTAAGAGCTTCACCGAAGGCAACAGCTTTGGCTGCAATAACATGCATTAATGGACCACCTTGACCGCCAGGAAATACCCAGGCATCAATTGCCTGAGCCATTGTTTTTGGCTTAGGCATATTCTCAAGTAAAATCTCAGAGGTTTCATTACTGGTGAGGATCATACCTCCACGTGGACCGCGGAGAGTTTTGTGCGTGGTCGTGGTGACGATATCTGCTAAATCAATCGGAGTTGGATGCAGACCCGTTGCTACCAATCCAGCAATATGGGCAATGTCAGCAATATGAAACGCTCCAACTTCGTCACAAATTTCACGAACACGGGCAAAATCAATAATGCGGGGATATGCAGAAGCGCCTGAGACAATTACTTTTGGGCGATGCTCGCGAGCAAGTTCTGCCATTTGGTCGTAATCAATTCTGCCAGTTTCAGTAGAGATTTCGTAGGGTACTATATTAAAGAATCGCCCTGAAAAATTAACTCCGGATCCGTGAGTTAAGTGTCCGCCGTGATTCAGGTGCAATCCCATAACTGTGTCACCGGGCTTGGCGAGAGTAAAATAGGCTGCCATATTCGCCTGACTGCCGGAATGTGCCTGAACGTTGGCATGTTTGGCACCGAAGAGTTTTTTTGCCCGGAACCGGGCTTTTCCCTCCGCAATGTCAACATGCTCGCAGCCACCGTAATAACGATTGCGAGGATATCCTTCGGCGTATTTATTTGTCATCACTGATCCCAGCGACTCCAGCACTGCGGGGCTGACGAAGTTTTCAGATGCGATCATCTCCAGAGTTTCGACCTGACGCCGAGTCTCGGATTGAATGCATTTAAATATGTCTGGGTCAACAACTTTTAAGTGTTCAAAATGCATTGGATCCCCGGCTCCATACCAGGTTCCGCCATTTTGAGCTGATTCTGAATTACTCATATCAGGTTCTGCCTTAATTGATGCTTTAACTTTTCCTAATCTTCAATAACGCCATAGCTATAATCGCCAATCTTGGCGACGCGGCGCGCGTGACGTCCCGCTTCAAATGGGGTGTCTATCCATCTGTCCAGTATTTCCTCGGCGGTCATTTTTCCGATTAGCCATGCACCGAGAACAAGCACGTTGGCGTTATTGTGTCGTCGGCTGTATTCAGCCTGTATCCCGTTCATGCAAAGTGCTGCAAATACTCCAGGGACTTTGTTAGCTACAATTGACATGCCAATGCCGGTCCCACACATAATTACCGCCCTGTCGCAGTTTCCTCGAGCAACAGCTTCCGCTGCAGGTCGGCCATAATCAGGATAATCACACGGAGCTTCGGCTTCCGGACCATAATCAACCACTTCATGCCCATACTCGTGCAACTGCTTCTTGATCACTTCCTTCAATTTATAACCCGCGTGGTCAGAACCCACTGCGAATCTCATCTACGACTCCTTTGAACCAAATCTTAAATGTTAATCTACTTACCCGCAGTTTTTCTAACTTCTGCGAGATATGTCTTTATGTATTTTGTTTCGGACCAGTCCTTATTAATCCACTTATAACCAGATTTATACGGTCGGACGGTGCCTTCTTTATTGTATTCATACTGGAACCAGTCTTCCACCATTTTCTCTGTTTCAAGAATAGTGGCTTTCAGGCTGTTCATAGCTCGTTTTCCGTCGTTTCGGGATTGTGGATCAGACAGTTTCGATGCGCGCTCGTAAAGACCATAAGCAATAATAAAAACAAGTTTGTCACTATATTTGGGGTTGTCTCCGGATGTAACATCCGCTACCTTCTGGTAAACATCACCCATCAGGATAATTGCCGATCCATATTTTGAGTCCACGTTCAACGCTCGACGCGCCCAATCTAAACTTTTTGACCAATTATTCTGTGTCAAATAATCTGTACCAATGGCTACCATTGATGCAATATCCTTCGGATTGAGATCGACAAGTTTCTTATACGCCTTAATCGCTTCTGATGTCCGTTCAAGATTGTCGAGGGTTTTTGCCAATCCCATCCAGCCCTGAGGATCTCCTGGCATTACAGTTGTATACTTTTTGAATACTTCGACAGCACCATCATTGTCAAATTCGGCGAGTAGTGCTTGAGCTAATGCCAATCTTCGGGAATGATCATCCGGGAATTTCTCAACACCATCGCGCAATGCCTGTAGATATTCTGCCCCGCCACGCTGCGCTCTAATCAGGTTAGCGAGCTCGTCATTAATTTCCGGATCATCCGGCATCAGTTCAACGAGTTTTTCAAGCGTTTCAATTGCTTTATCATACTCGTCAATTTTCTTGTACATGTCCTTTAATGCAACATAATATTCAAATTGATCCGGTTTGATCTTAATCGCTTCTAATTGATGAACGATAGCATCTTCGACTCGTCCGCGATTTCGATACATGTGGGCGAGGCTGGTGTGCAGGTATGCATCTTCCGGGAAGTACTTGATTCCCTGTTCATAAGCCCAGATGGCTGAATCGGGTTCTCCGGTTTTATTATAACATACTGCAAGCCGTTGGTAGATGGGGAATTCGTGTTTGTAGTCGTACGTCCTTACTGTGTCGTAATGGATCCGTGCAGTTGCGAAATCATTCTGCTGGTAATATTGATATGCAAAACTCCGGTGCATCCCGAGCTCGTTACTGGTGCTCTTTATTGCAGCAAGGGGATCTATTTCAGTGTTCTTCTCTTCAACAATTTGGTCTTCGATATCCTGAGGAATCGGTGCACATCCATTAAAACCGTATATTGCCAAAGCCAGGATTGCTGTAATCAGTACGGTCTTTATTCCGTCATTAATTTTAAAACTCATATTACTCAACTCAATGTTGTTTTCTACGTTGTACAAACCAGAGGTCTGAGTGATTTATAGATAGTGTTATCCCCGCGTACCTTTCAGCGGCTCCGTCATCGTCTTTAGAACCTCTTAGCCCAAATTCAAATGCGGCATCAACACGTGATTTGCCGTCATTGTATGGGAGACCAAAGCCAAAAGTCATCGCGTAGTTCAGAGCTTGGTGATCTGTGTTACCTTTGGAGTAATGCTGCTGCATATACAATCCACCACGCCAGGTG
The DNA here is from genome assembly GCA_018644935.1 of Calditrichota bacterium. Taxonomy (GTDB): domain Bacteria; phylum Electryoneota; class AABM5-125-24; order Hatepunaeales; family Hatepunaeaceae; genus JABGPL01. The sequence goes on from JABGPL010000017.1 coordinate 29,447, forward strand.
AGCTTTTCCCAGAGGGGATAATATGGTTGGTATTCTGGTGAATGCTCCCATCCTGTTGAGATTTTTAACGCATTTGCAAAATCTTTGGTCAGTAAAGTGGGTTCCTCGACCATGTCCCATCCGTACCAGCTAACTTCAGCGCCAAATTTATCTCTGCTAATTCGTTTTGCCAGTCCAAACGCAATGCCAATTGGCAGTTCATAATTATTGTCAACATCCCAGGTAGAATCAAACAGAACTGTATATTCAGATTTTACAAGTTCCTGACGTTCAACAAAAACCGATATCGGACTGATCAACATTGCCCCGGCAGACCAATTTTGTTGATTATTCCAATGGCAGGAGAGCGATACCCCTCCACCGACATAACGGTCGCTGAAAGCTCTGGTAGCGTTGTTTGACGCAATGTCAGGAAAATCAATTCTCCAGCTCTGTTCAGTTTTCCCGAGTATGGCTCGTCCGGAAATACCGAAACGCCATCTTTCACCATATGGGAAGGAAAAACCAACGTTTCCAAGTGTCAATCCGCCTCTCCCATCAAAACTCTCTTTGGTGGAGCTCCAGTCTCCGGCGGCGATATCCGTAGATTCCCATTTATAGTTCAATCGGGTAAAAGAACTTAACGACACTCCAAAAAATGTTTTTCCGATTGGAATTGCCATCGCGATGCCGGTAAACCCAAACTGGTCGCTGACATCTGTTCCAGTATTATCATCAATGTAGGTTCGGTAAACATCTCCCTGTAAACCCAATCGTGCCGTAGCAGAACCGCTCCACATTGCGGGATTGGTGATATTCAGGCATACTGTGTCCGGCAATGTTAGTCCGAGCTGTCCCATTCCGGCTGACCTTGCGCTTGATGTCCCCTCCATCCAGCCGTGCCCGAGAGCGGAGAACGAGGATTCACATTCAGCATCAGAGAATGTCATTAACAATAACATAATCACAAGAAGGACATACACGGAATGCTCGATTGATATTCTATTTAGTCTGATCATCGGGGAATCTCCGTGTAATAGATAATCAGCCTAGGACGCAAGGCAGGATCAGCAGCCTCAGAGGAATAAAAACCGAGCCGGTCAATGCTGTAGCCTTCAGTTGCAGAATGCAGGGATAAGCCAAAGTTGGTTTCACTGTCTTTAATCCATTCTGAAACAGGTGTGGTGGTTACAATTTCCACCATTTCCAGAGCGGAGTCTATTGCTGTTGTGACAAGCGTGTATCCGGTTTCATGAGCCGAATCCGCATCGACGAATCCCTCAATATCGTTAAGCTTAAATGGCCAAATTGATTCAGTACGTGGAATATCCGGAGTGAGGTCAAGATTTTTATGAAGTGTTAAGACCGAGCGGTTCACGATAAGATGATGGGTGCCTGTGTTAACTCTGTCCCACATTTGGCTAATATCAAACTTGATGTGCGATTTGTAGGAAGCACCACTGCCGATAAAGAGGCTCTGACCTGTTTCAGGATTGTGATTTTTCACGATGAAAAGGTCGCCGGAGGCATTAATCGAAAGCGTATCCCGGTATTCTGCGCTGTCAGGATCAACTTTCCCGGTGAATTCAATGAATAACTTCGGGCGGAGACTGTCTTCTGACGCGATACGTGACCTGAAGCGGAGCAGCAAATTTGACATTGCGAAACTATCAGGACCTCTCATGTGCAGTGTCATTGTACTGTCACTGCGAGTCGTATCAGTCCAAACTGTATCAGAACCACTATATTCCCATTCCAACCAGTTCTGAACCCAGACATTCGGGAGTTGGTAGCTGTATAATCCATCATTTTTATTGAGGATAATCGAAGTTTCCCACCCTTCACCATCGATTCCCGCAGGAACATCATCCCATTCGGGAGGATCAGATTCACTCCAGTTATAGTCAAGAAGTCTTGTACCGATCCATATCTCTTCATCGCTGCCAAGACCACCATCATATGACAGCTCTATCCATGCAGAGTGTATTGACCACTCCACTGGCAGCAATGGGCGATTAAACCGAATCAATCCCTGGGATTGGATATCGAATGCTGAACCAACGTAAACGTATTGGCTTGCGCCGGTGTTTATTGAGGATATAGCAAAGCTTGTATCCGCCTCGACCTGAAATGTATCGACGTAGGTCTGCCCACCGGATCCTGATCCGACACCACTGCCGACCGGTCCGTCCGGTTGTTCGCATGAAATTAGTACTGCGGAAATCACAAGAATCAACACAATCGCCTGGTATGTCGATATGTTTCCGTTTATTTGCAAATGGAGTTCTCCTAACTTGAGTCTAACCAATCAATATAGTGATATATGACACACCAATCAAGGATTTTACAGATTTCTGAAGGCTTCAAAAACCTTTTGCGGGAGGTATTTTGTCGGATTGTTTGGAATATGGGAGTATTTGTCGGTGGGAATGGGAGATCGGGAGGAGGTGGATGACCATTTTATCGTACGAGCATGGCGCTGGTGCCCTCTCCAAATGAGTAAAAGAGTACCCGGTGGCAGAAGGAAATGCGCTGAGTATTCCGCATATCATTTTCCCTCCTGCTTGCTGCTGCTTTGAATAAGCGAATAACTGTGGGGATGGAATTCTTTGTTGGTTTTCCAAATTGTTCGATGATTGGTTTTGGTGGGGTGAGGGGAGCGGACGCCGTTCCCATACGATTTTGGGGATAGACTCAAAATTGTTTATTCAAACAATCCACAGTCTATAAGTCGTATTTATTAAACAACAACAATCACGACTTGTTATACGGTTGTGGAATTATTTACATTCCTTTGTACGGAAAATAATAAAGGTGATAAAAATGAACTGGACTGAATTATTACGGGGTACTTTTGAGTACCAATACGATGTCGCTTCGAAACTGATGGCGATGGTGTCGGATGATGAGGTTGACTGGAAACCGGCGACCGGGGAAAACTGGATGACTATGGGGCAGTTGCTGCATCATATTACCAATGCCTGCGGTTCCGGCGTTGCAGGATTTGTGACGGGAAAATGGGGAATGCCTGAGGGGTTTGATCCCGCAGATATGCCAGAGGATGAAATGCTGCCTTCTGCTGATAAATTGCCGACTATCAAGTATCTGTTGAAAGCTCAGAGAATGCTCTTAATGGACAAGGAGCTTTCGTTAGAAATGCTTGGACGCTGCAGCGAAGAACGCCTTAACACAGAAATCGCCAAAGCCCCATGGGATCAAATGGAAATGCTTCTCGGGCAACGACTTCTCCAGATGGCAAACCATTTGGAACAGCATAAAGGGCAGTTGTTCTATTATTTGAAGCTCATGGGGAAACCGGTTAATACGATGCATCTCTGGGGTGTTTAGGGAGTGGATCGGTTTTGGTTGTAGGGGTTGAATATTTTCAACCCTGGTTGGGTTTGAAAGGGCTGAAAATATTCAGTCCCTACAGAATCAACATCGCGTCGCCGTAGCTGTAAAAACGGAAGCCATTGTCTAATGCCGTTTGGTAGGTGATGTTCACACCTTCCCAGCCGATCATCGCAGCTACGAGCTGCATAAGAGTTGAATCGGAGCGGTGGAAATTTGTGAGCAGCTTTTTTACTACTCTAAGTTTGCGCGGTGGATAGATGAAAATGTTGGTGCTGTCGCGTCCCGGCTTTAATGGGATACTCTTTTCAGCAGCTCCCTCCAGAGTTCGGATAACCGTTGTGCCTATAGCGGTTATCGGTTTTTGGTTCGCAATTTCTCGGTTAATGACTTGGGATGTCTCTTCAGGGATATCGTAGCTCTCGGTGTGCATGTCGTGTCCGGCAATGTCATCACCGCGAATAGGGATAAAAGTACCGAGACTCACATCGAGGGATACTGATTCGATCCGGTTGCCCCGACTTCTTAAACCATCAAGTACTTCATCTGTAAAATGCAATCCTGCGGTTGGTGCAGCGAGTGATCCTGCCTGTTTTGCATAGACAGTCTGATATCGTTCGAGATCTGAGCCGTCTGGTTTCCGCCGGATATATGGCGGTAATGGTGACATTCCAGCTCTACTCAACCAGGATGAGAACGATTCTCCATTCTCCGAAGTCCAGTTCCCTGACCATTTCCCACCCGGAGCTTTTTCACCCAGAATATAAAATGCTCCATTTGGAAGAGAAATCGTTAATCCAGGTTTTAATCTTCGTCCCGGATTTATAAGAGCTTTAACCTCGATCCTGTCAGCTCCCGATTCGTGTTCAAAGTTGCGGTTTGAGACGAGGAATAAAACCTGTACTGCCCCGCCACCCGATTTCTTTCCATCAACTAACGCCGGAATTACCCGCGTGTTATTGCGGATTATCAGTTCATCCGACAGGAAATCAACAATGTCAGGGAAATTCCCAATATGGATAACTTCTTTGTGTGAAGAATCATAGATAAGAACACGTGACGCATCGCGACGCTCGGTCGGATACTGTGCTATGCGTTCATCGGGAATGTCAACGGTGAGTTCTGGAGGTAATCGGCTCAAGATTTCAGGGTTGGTTTATAAAATTAATCAAAAAGACCAGTCTGACTTTTCTTTCCGGGCTTGCCACCGAAAAGGCTTCGGGCCCGCATAGTAACCTTTCGACCTCTTGGGGTTCTTTCGATAAAACCTTGTTGAATCAGGTAGGGTTCGTAAATTTCTTCGATGGTATCCTGCTCCTCGCCAACTGCTACCGCAACTGTTCCAAGCCCGACGGGTCCACCACCAAAATTGTCGATTATCGTCCGCAATATTCTAAGGTCCATCTCGTCGAGTCCGTTCGGGTCAATCTCCAAACGACCGAGCCCATATTTCGCGATTTTTAGATCGATTTTACCGTTACCTTCAACTTCTGCGAAATCACGAAGTCGCCTGAGTAAGCGGTTTGCAATCCGGGGCGTGCCCCGTGACCGCCACGAAACCTCGGTAGCGCCTTCCTCGTCGATTGGGACGTTCAGCAAGCCGGCTGACCTGAAAATAATCTGTTTTAACTCGTCTGGGTGGTAATAATCGAGGCGGTTGGTTATACCGAACCGAGCACGAAGAGGCGATGTCAACATCCCGGCACGGGTTGTAGCACCAATCATAGTGAATTTTGGGAGCTGGATCTGAATCGACCGTGCGGCAACACCTTTATCAATCATAATGTCGAGCGAAAAATCTTCCATTGCCGGATAGAGGTATTCCTCAACAACGTTGTTCAACCGATGAATCTCGTCAATGAACAGCACATCATGTTTGCCGAGGTTGGTGAGCAAGCCGGCGAGATCACCCGGGCGTTCCAGCACTGGTCCCGAAGTCAATCGCAGCTCAACCCCAAGCTCATGAGCGATCAAATGAGCCAGAGTCGTCTTTCCCAATCCCGGAGGTCCATAGAACAGGCAATGATCGAGAGCTTCACCACGGTTGCTGGCAGCCTTCAGAAAGACCTTCAGGTTATCCACAACCTTTTTCTGCCCGACGAAATCCTCCCACTTGACCGGTCGCAACGCCTTTTCAATGTCAGCGTCACCGTTTAGCTGGTCTGGAGAATTTACGCGGTCTTCAAAATCCGGATTCACGATTGCCTTCGGTGAGAAGATATTTTGTTATGTGTTTTCAAGTGAAGCATAGCATCTAATATAATCAGTTTATGTGGGGTTATGAAGTCAGCTTTTCGGAAATGAGGGGTGAAGTGAGATTTGTTGAGGTGTTTGCATTGGCAGCGTAGGCGTCCCTGCCTGCGAGGTAGGGTATTTTTATCTGATCGATGTCTTGTCTATGCTAGTGTAAAGGGATTCAAGAGTCACCCACTTGATTATACTTTTTCAATCCTATCTTCCACTCCTCCCATATTTCGGGATGAATTTGCGTTTCAACAGTTCATCCGCATGAGACCTCGAACTTTTACTATCCATTTCTCTTGTTTGGGTGATCAATACATCCATCACTCCACCCATGCGGTTGGTAAGTACATTCAATCTTGGCCAAAGGAATTTCCTTTTTTCCGGGAGTGAAAGAGCTTCAATTCGGGCAGTAATTTCATCCTGTAGAGGAGCGAACTTTTCTTGGCTTGATAACATTTCTTTTTCAAGATTGTATTCTACAGGTACATAATCCTCACTCTTAGAATTGTTGAAGAGAGAATCAATAAAAAGAGGATCGATTCCAGGAAACAAGATTACATCAAGTTCATAGTAAAGCTCATCTTCACCCGTAAGGAACTCACTTCTAAACGTAATTTCTTTGAATAGACTGCGGATTGAAATCATTATCTGATCCCAGTCCTTAACAATTAGATATTTCTTGTTGTTGATTTCGACGAATTCAGCTCCATTGTCATCGATCATCCGACAGGCTACCAGATGCATTGCTTGAGGGTTGAATGGATTACCTGCTGAGGTATATGTGTTCGCTAAAGCCTCGGCTAAGAAAAGTGAATAGAGATCTTCCGGCTCTCTTTGCGAAATCCTCGGCACTGAATCACGCAGGTGATGATTATGGGTGAATAATAAACTGCTAAGGGTTTTGAGAATCCCTATTCTTAGGTCTTGATTGTCGAGCTCCAGTAGATCCGCAATGTTATCACTATTGAGTTCACTGATAAGTGTTCGTGCCAATCGTGTTTCATGGACACTCCTCATTGCGTTTTTGCGGATTTGCTCATCTAATATAAATTCATCGAGAAGTATTTTGTAAGTATCCTCGTATTCAAGATTGGTTATATAACAGAGACCAAAATCTGTATTTACATAATTTGGGAGAATAGAAAATGGATCGAGTTTTTTACTGTCTCGGTGAAAGAGTCTACTTTCCGGTTCTGAGACATATAAAAGTTCACGTGCCTGAGGACGTAGCCCCGGGCCTTCGTGATCTCCCAAAACCTCAACCTGTATACCATAAAAATCTATTAGACCTGCAGTATCAACTCCGACCGATCTGAGTTTTTCAATAAACATCGCATCTCTGATGACAATTACCCCCTTGAGGGAAATTGTCATCAGAGTTGTATCAATCGATTCTGGCACTAAAAAATCGAAACCGACTGCCGAATAATGGGGTTCTCGCCTGGCATCATTATACCACCTGAGTGAGATCTCGTTTCCAGTCTGCAGATAATCTATCAATTCTGCCAAAGCGTGATTATCTGAAATAGATGCCAGTTGACGAGCTAACTCAAGCTCGGAGATTATACTTTCTCTTTTCTGTAAGGAGCAGGCATTTCGAAGGTGGTAGGCGTATCTCTTTTCTTTGACAGATAAATTCTTGAAGCTCTCACACTGCACCATATAGAATTCGCTCTCAAATGTGCTGTCAGAGGTTCCTTGTTCTGAAGCAGATTGTGATTTGTTGGTAGATGGAGTTTTTCCGGAGCAACCACTAAGGAGGAAAATCAATGTCGCAAACATGAGTATACGATTTGATTGGGTAAGTATTTTTAAAAGTTGTGTCATCACACTTTTTTAAAATAAAAATGGCGACCTCAAGGGTCGCCTTTTTTTTCTTAGCGGGGATGACGAGACTCGAACTCGCGACCCACGGCGTGACAGGCCGTTACTCTAACCAAACTGAGCTACATCCCCATTTTCCGAAATTTTTGACCCATCAACAAAGGATGAGCAGTCATTTAAGAATTAAAAATATATATCACGATTTTAAAAAGTGCAAGTATCCTTGAAAAAAATTGATCAAAAAAAACATTTGGTGTATTTGATCACATGTTTTGAAATCGTACTTTATTCAAGCAGATGCAGTGCAAAGCCCTAAAAGAAAAATAACTGGTCGCAAGAACTTGGATTTCAGTAATACACAGAAATTAAAAACCCTATCTCCTGAAGAAACCTTTAATCTCGGTTTGGAGATCAGCGAACACCTGTCTTCTGGTGACGTAATTGCTCTCATCGGAGAACTCGGAGCGGGAAAAACTCTGCTCACAACAGGAATATGCAGAGGGCTAGGGTTTCAGGGTGAAGTAACCAGCCCGAGTTACATACATGTCCAGACATACGTTGGTCCGGTTACAATTCACCACATTGATTTATACCTCGACCGCTCAGAGGAAGAAGTGTATGACCTTGGTATCGATGAAATGTTCGACAGTGACAGTATTGTCATTGTCGAATGGGCTGACAGTTTTCCGAACTTGATGCCTAATAACTGCTGGCAGATCGAAATCTGCTGGACAGATGAAGGCGAAACAGTTCGTGATATTCTGATTAAGCCCAAACCGGTTATTTAATGAGAATTGATCAGTAGGTCGAACATTCTCATGCTGTCCTAGAATTCGTTTCTGGTGGGACAAGCATTCCTGCTTGTCATTCCCGCGAAGGCGGGAATCCGGTATTTTCAATAATATAACGGATGCACTTCACGAGTGAAGCCGTGAGCCCAATCAAGTTGGGAATGAGGAATATCGAAACTTTAGTATCCTGAGACAGTCTGGGAATGTTTAGCCTACACTTCGTCAAATGCCTTTATCGCCGCAGGCAATACCTGCGTCACAACATTTCCCGCCAGAGGAAACCCGAGCAATATCGCACTGATCATCTCTTCACGAGAAGCTCCAGCGTTTTTGGCTGCCTGAACGTGAAATGGTATCCCACTATCGATGCGCAATACAGCCAACATTGAAAGATAGGATAAAGCTGTTGTTTTTGCATCGAGTATGTTTGCGGCCGAAAAGCCTTGAACAGCACCTCCCCATGCTTTCGCATGTTCCGGAGCTTCATTTAGAAATGCCTGAAAGGCTTCGCTGATAAGATTTTTATTTTCCATATTTTTACTTTATCCGAATAAATTGTACTGGATTTTTAACTGCGGAAAATTATGAAGAGTTGTTAAGAGCAAACAAAGCCCGAACAAAAGTCCGAGCTTTGTGATGAAATTTCACATCAAGTTCTAAAAGGGCAGATGATTCTGTTTATTATTCAGTCGTAGACGGCTTTGACCACATTTCCCAACCACCGTGGACATCCACCTCTGAATAAAACCCTTAGTTGAGGATTAGAACGGACACCTTCACTTTCCCGCAAATTTTCTTTTTATTTCGTTTGAGGAAGGTTTTCCGTGCTTCTTTTTCTTTTTATCGTGTTTGCGCTTCTCATGATCGGAATTAATTTGATTCCCGTTTTTATAACCATTATTTTTGAACCTTTTTAGCTCACCACTCTCGCGAACGTTTCTAATAAATCCGGGGATTCCTGCCAGAACAACCCAGGAAAGCAAGAGCATTAATCCGATTGAAGTCATACGCTTTTGCTCGCGTGTTAACTCACCGGTGGAACCACGGGATAGTGCTCCCCACCTTATCAAAACCGCCGAAGCGATAATTACCACAAGTTCAAGTAGTCCACTCACGATCTTCAAAATCCATTCCTCATTCTAATAATCAAAGAGACATTCCGTACTTCTGTTTTCAATCCCTTCTTAATTTCAGGGAAAACTCATTTCCCTGTCCGTTTTCCTTTTTAACCTTCAACCATCTCAAACGCCTCTAATGCTGCTGCTGCATTCTCTTCAGCCTTGGCTGGTGATTCTTCCTTAATCGCATCAACAACTGATTCGATTTTTACAATTTTTAAAACTTTTGCAATGGCTCCGAGAATCGCAGTATTCACAATCGGTTGGGTTACAGAACCAAGACCATGTTTCACCGCAATGCTTGAAGCATCCACGGTCACAACATTAAATGCGTCGCCGAAATTAAAATCTTCCGGTTTTTTCTCTGAATTTATGAGTATTGTTGCCCCCGATTTAAGTCCCAGAGTAACATCAATCATTTGTGGAAGACTCTGGTCGAGAATAACAATATGGTCAGGATTATAGATTTGTGTTCTGATTCGGATTGGTTGATCATCCATCCGAACAAACGCCATTACAGGTGCTGATCGGCGTTCCACCCCGAACGCGGGAAAAGCCTGCACGTGTACACCCTCTTTGAACAAAGCAACTGACAGTAACTTTCCGGCGACAACTCCGCCCTGACCACCCCGGCTGTGAAATCGTATTTCAAGCATTTTTTGTCCTGGTTTCCAGATACTTCAATGTTGACGCATGCAATCTGAAACAGCGCAACTTTCAATATAATATTATTTTCACTTGCTCACAAGGAGGTGGCGCATTGCTATCCGAGCTCGTAAAATATTTCAAAGGTTGACTGGATAAAAAGGGATGTATATACTGTTGAATGGATTGTGGTCACAAAAAAAGAAGCCCCGTCTAATCAGGGTGGGCAGGAAACGCAAGCTCACGAAATCTCACGAAATCGCAATTTTGCGCCTTCCTTAAAACCTGCACAACCTGTTTCAACGGGGCAGTGGAAGATAGAAAAGCGTGGCTCGTACGTCCAAGTACACTATTATAGACTCATTGATCCTTAACAAAGTTTCACAAAATTCTAAGTTTTTGAACATTTTTTCAATTTATTTGCATTATCCGTTCTGTAGAGCACGATGTCCATATTGTGCTTTTGCTACTGATACGGAAAATCCAGACATCTCAACCGAGTATCGTGACCTGATTCTGCGGGAAATGGAGATGCGTTCGAGGCAGCAACCATGGGAAGATGGACATGTTGTCAGCGTTTACTTCGGTGGTGGCACTCCCTCAATGATGCCACCTGAATTCCTGGAAAAGGTAATTACTCAGATATGCTCGTTCTGGAGTTTGCAGCCAGACGCTGAGGTCACAATTGAGACAAACCCGGGAACACATAAAACAGTAAACTTTTCAGAATTCTTACGCGCAGGGATAAACCGAGTCTCAATCGGAGCTCAGAGTTTCCACAATTCAGAGCTGCGAACACTGGGCAGAATACACAATGTCGAAGAAATATGCAAAACGGTCAACAAAGTTCGCGAAGCAGGATTTGAGAACATTTCACTGGATCTGATTTATGGCATTCCAGGACAAACGGTTGATTCTGTCAGAGAAAGCGCTAAGCGGGTGATTGATCTTGGAGTGGAACATCTTTCGACCTACTCTTTATCTATTGAACCTGAGACACCATTTGAGATGATGGCAAATATGGGGCATTTAAAACTGCCTGATCAAGACCTTGTAGCTGATGAGTATGCTGCGATCTGTGATGAAATGAGCAATGCGGGTTTTGATCATTATGAACTTACAAATTTTGCTCATCCGGGCAAATCGTCGAAGCATAATCGGATCTATTGGCGTCGGGAGCCATATTTAGGGTTTGGAACAGGCTCACATAGCTTTGATGGAAAAAACAGATTTTGGAACCCGTCTGAAACATCGGCGTATTTGTCTGCAATCCGCGAAAACATAGATCCCGTTTCCGAGTCGGAGCGGTTATCGGAATTCCAAATCGTCGAAGAAACGGTGTACCTGTCCCTGCGCACGGATGATGGTTTAGACAGAGATTATGCCTTAGAGCACTGTGACAATGAGACTATCAGCGATTTTACTGAAATGGGGGTTCTTAAACATAGGGGTAACCGTTTACATGTTTCAGAACCGCATTGGTTGCTGCTTGATGAGATAGTAGCTCGTTTACTTCAGTATCTTCCGTCAGATTCTACTTGACAAATCCCCTGTCCAAGCCTATATTCGGGTTATGGATAGTTTTCTCAATCGCCCTTATCTTATTTTGATTGATGATGGTGAGATCCTCAATTCAGAAGGTTTACCTAAGCGAGGTTAATATGTTTCACCAATTTCGAATAATCCTCCTCTTTATGCTAATAATAATAGCATATTCAATTCCATCAGTATTTGCCGGGGATGCCCTCCGTTTCGAGCGACAACAACGTGAATGGGTTGAAATTGAGACTTCCGAATCGCTTGATCTTGATGGTGAAGCAATCACTATGGAAGCCTGGATCAACATGCCAAGTCCGGCTCAGGATTTAGAATACACAATTATGAACAAAGAAAACTCCTATGAGCTTCACGTTCGACGGGGTTTATTCCAGGTTGCAATATGGACAACTAACCAGAACTGGGCATGGCTCGGTGGTAACAATGTTATTCAGGCAAACAGGTGGTATCATGTTGCAGCCACATATGATGGGGAGAATGCACGAGTTTATGTCGATGGCGACTTAAGGTCAACACATGCCTTGCGAGGCAGGATGGTACCCCGTGATACATCACTTTTCATCGGTACAAGGCCACTCTCGAACTTCATACATTGCTTCGAGGGAGTTATTGATGAGGTTCGCTTGTGGAATATCACCCGAACAGAACAGGAATTAAGCGATAACATGAACGTTATGCTTGCAGGAAACGAAGAAGGTCTCATCGGCTATTGGCGATTTGATGAAGGTGAAGGACAAGTCGCTGGAGATCGCACTGAGTTTGAAAATCACGGAATAATTGGAACTGATGAAGATGAAGATGACCGGGATCCGGAATGGATTGAATCTGATGCTCCGATTCGGGGAGGGGTGCTTGAGGTGAGCCTTGATCAAATTGCCTTCACGCCCTTACCAGGAGGTGAAGCGGAAAGCCTCGAACTATTGCTGAGCAATGTCTCTGAGCAGGAAGACGAAGTCTACCAGGTGGAGTATTCTTTTGAAGATGATGGGCGTCGACCGGATTGGCTGACATTTGAACCTGAAGAGGGAACGATTGACCCGATGAATGAGGTGAATGTTGAGTTTATTGTTAATGCTGAGAATCTAGATCTTGGGGAATATGAGCATTCTGTGACACTTTTTGCCAACGCCTCAAATTTGCGCGAGCTCGAGCTGCCGATTACAGTCACAGTTGTTGCAGGCGCGGGCAGATTGCATGGGCGAGTAGTATCAGCGGCAAATGACCAACCTGTTGCGGGATCTTTGGTTAGGGTTGTCGCAGATTTTGACCTGTCAACTGAAACTGATGATGAAGGCAACTATGATTTTGAGATTATGCCAGCCTATAATTACCATCTGCTGGTCACAGCCGAAGACTTTTTACCTCTTGAAGCCGAAGAAGTTCAGATCCAAAATGAAGGGGATGTCGAACTTAATTTCGAGCTTCTTCATGCGGAAGGTGTTTTCGACCCGGAGCTAATTCAAATTGAAATGGAAGCTGATGATTCACTGACCACCCAGTTATCTCTTCGGAACGCTGGAAACGGACCTCTTACCTGGCATGCCGAAAGGGTGTTTCCCGAGCTTGTGGATGCCGAGCCCTGGGAGATGCGCTGGTCAATTCAAATCGCAGAAGTGCTTGAAAACAACAGGATTGGTGCGGTGGCTTTTGTCGATGAGTTGCTCTATGTGGCGGGGAGTATTCGTGGCGCGGAAAATCAAATTTATGTTCTGAATCGGGAGGGGGAGCTCCTGAGCCAATTCAATCAGTTTACAGATTCAAATTACGGATTCAGAGGATTGACATGGGATGGAGAGTTGTTATGGGGGTATGACGATGGCAGCATTTATGGTTTCACAACCGATGGTGAGGTTGTTTCGCAAATAGAGTCCCCTCTTGACCCGGTAAGAAGCATTACCTGGGATCCAGTTCGGCAATTACTCTGGGTAGCATATTTAACCTCCGATATTTTCGGTATAACCCGTGAAGGCGAGGTTGAGGTTGTGATAGACCGCCCACCAGCTAACCTCAGACCGTATGGAATGGCATATTATCCCGAAGATCCGGATGGACATCCCATCTATCTCTTCTGTGGCGGAGATCCCGAAAGGCAGATTCATAAACTGAATCCCGAAACCGGCAGGACAATGTTTGTCGTTGAACCGGAATTTCAGGGGTCCGCTGGCGCAGCGATGATCACCGGTCTCTGGGATCCATATAGCTGGGTATTTATTGGGTTGACGCTATCGAATGCAGATGCAATAGCCATCTGGCAGATGTCATCCCGCACAGAATGGGTGAATATTGAGCCGATGGATGGCATCATTGAACCTGATGATACTATTGAAATGGATGTTAATTTCAACTCCTACGGAATGCCAGGTGATGTTGAATTCGTTGCCGAGTTTCAATTCTATCATGACGGCGTCGGAGCTCAAAGTGTCATTCCTGTCAACTTCACAGTCAGCGGGGAAGGAGGAGGGGGACAAGAAGCCCAAAGAACATTAAACTTAAGAATGGGCTGGAATTTAGTTTCACTTAACATCGAAGCCGACCTCATTGACTTTATTGATATTGTCGACCCCTTGATTCAGGAAGATCTGCTAATCATGGCAAAGAATGGTGCAGGTAGATTTTATAATCACGATTTCGGTTTCAATCAGCTTGAAGAATGGGAAGTCTTTGAATCATACTGGATGAAAATGGAGAGGGACGCTGAGTTAATTGTCGTAGGTGATGATTTCCCCTGGGATACAGAGATTCCGCTAACCCACGGCTGGAATTTTATTTCTTACCTGCCCCGGTTCAATGTCGAAGCCCCGGTTGCATTCAGCAATATCGTTGATGCTTTGTCAATCGCCAAAGACGGGAACGGGAATTTCTATTCACCGCAATTCGGGTTTTAGAGTATGGGTGAGCTCAGCGAAGGCAACGGGTATATGATAAAGGTGCAGGGGGATAATGTTCTGGTTTATGCAGAGGGCGAGGAGCTCGCATCAACTCCTGAACATAGGCATTCAACCGCAGATGAAAATTGGATAAACGAAGTCTCTCGCACAGATCTTTCGCATTCACTATTAGTTATTGCAGATGAAAATGTCCCAATCGGCACAAGGATTGAAGCCCTTACAGCAACGGGTTTAGTTGCGGGGAGAGGAGTCATTGGTTCTGACGGTATAGCTGGATTGGCTCTTTGGGGAGATGATAAGGCAACAGAAGAAGTTAACGGATTTGTAACAGGTGAATCCTTCACAATTCACTTTGCGGACACGGACGAGTCTGCATTAATAGAGGCTATTCAGGGTGATTCAGAAAAATGGACTTCGGATGGTTGGGGAGTCATATCGCTGAAGAATTCAAATTTCCCAAACGAGTTTTACTTTGCACAGAATTACCCGAATCCGTTTAATGCGATCACGACGCTCGCATACGGTTTGCCTGAAAATGCTGTGGTATCATTTCAAATTTATGATACAGTGGGCAGATTGACAACAACTTTACTTGAAAGCGACCAACAAGCTGGGCATCATAAGGTTGTGTGGGATGCGCGAGATATCTCTTCCGGAGTTTATCTGGTTCAAATGAAATCGGGTGATTTTACTGCAAATACTAAGGTGGTTCTGGTAAAGTAGGGGCAAATAATCATTTGCCCTTTGGTGGTTTTAAAAGGTGTATTTAATGTGGAGTGCGCAAGCCATGCTTGCGCGGCACAAGCATGGCTTGTGCACTCCAAAGCGACGCTGCAACACTAAAAAATGGTCCTTCTTAAATGAGCGGGTTAAATCCCTATATAAAAGGTCTCCTTTTACTGATCGCACTCACCGGCTTGTCCGGTGGCGCGGTCGGTCAGGAGACCTTTAACTTTGAGCCTATCAGCAACAGTCTGGTCTCGGTAAACATTTATGGCATTGAGATAAGAGATGGAATTGCTTATTGCGCTGATGGTTATGGAATGTCGGTATGGGACCTGAGTGATCCTGACAACCCTGAGGAAATGGCTCGATGTCAAACACCCGGCAATGCCGTTAAGATTGCTCTGTATGGTGATTATGCTTATGTTGCTGATACGGGACGTGGAGTTGCTATTTTCAACATTCAATCTCCTGAACAACCCCGTTATCTGAATGAGATAGACGCAGTTCTTAATAATTTGAATTCAGCAGTGAATGTAGAGATTCATAACGACCTGCTATTAATAAGCAACGCACGTGATGGATTAGTTGTCGCTTCACTTGATGAACCCGAGAATCCTGAGATAGTTTTACAGGGTGAGTTTGACAGGGCTGCCAATTACACCGATCTGCTCATCAAGGATGATTTCCTCTACATAAATGATCACGGAACGAGAGCGGTGTTAGTGGTTGATGTCTCTGACTTTGAAAATCCCAGACTTGAGACAGAAATCAGAAGTACTAGAAATTGCTTTGATATTGATATTCAGGAAAATCTTCTTGCTATTTCCAGTTGGGATACATTATTTATTCACTCGATTGAGGATCCTACTAATCCAGAACTTTTAGGCTATCATCAGACTTTTAGATCTGAGGTAATTTTAATTCACGAGGATCTAATCTTTTCCTGTGGTGGTGATAGAGTCTGGTCTATCGACATTCAGAATCCTCAACAACCCAGATTATTAGATGCAGTACAAACTCATGCTCTGATGAGAGATTTCGTGGTATGCGATGATTTTCTATATGGTGCTGCCCAATCTCGTGGGATTTCACGAATAGATATCCGTGATCCAAACGCTCTTGAAATAAATGGTGGTGTTTATCGAGAATATCACAGCAGCGGAATTGCTATTGCAGGTGAAGCAGCATTCATTTATGACGATCAATTCGGTCTGAGAATACTCGATGTAAGTGATTCGGAATCGCCTGAGACTCTAGGTGCATTTGAGATTGAAAGAGACGGACGTGCTATCGGAAACATCATTTACAAAGATGATATCGTGTATTTTAGCAGTGATTATCGTAACGGAAACATCGATTCTTTGCATATAATTGAGGTGAGTAATCTTGACAATCCGGTTCAACTCGGCAGCATGCAATTTGCTATCAGCGGAGGATTCGATTTCGTCTCCGATAATCTGTATGCAACTGGGAATTTAATGAAAAATGAGGATGGAATTATTACCGGAACGATGTTGGTAATTGATGTTTCTGACCCAACAAATCCACACACAGTTTTTCATGCCGCAGATGGAGCTCGTGATCAGGGCGACCGAGGCCATCGAGCTGTTTTTCTTGGTGATTATATGTTCCAAAGAACGGATATTCCGGGTCAAGGGGGCTTCATTCAGGATGTCATTGTTTATTCATTAGAAAATCCTGCTGAACCTGAGTTACTTGGTCGCTGGCCTGCTGACACATACAAAATGCTTGCGCCTGCGAATGGGTACCTTTTTTGCTACCTTTATGCGGGTGATGAAAGTGAAATTGCAGTCTATTCAGTTGATGATCCCCTCGACCCTGAACTTGTCGGTCTGACCCGTCTTGATCCTGAATATGATGTTTACCCCAGAAACTTCTATGTTGAGGGTGATTTGATCTATTGTGGAGAGTTTGAGGAGGGGATAAACGTGATATCTGTGGCTGATCCTGAAAATCCTCAAATTGTCGGATATCTGAGGACACCAGGTCAATTTCGAGATTTTGAAGGGGATGGTCGAATACTCTATGTCGGGGATGAAGACAACTTTGGCATTTATAGATTTACCGGTGAGTTAGGTGGTGGAGACGATAATAGTTACCCAATACCAATTCCTGAAGGATGGAGTTTTATATCCGCACCTATTAGTCCGGAGGACAGGAATATTATATCTGTTTTTGAACCGATTGTGGGCTCGCTTATAATGGCAAAAGACTTCAACGGACATTTCTATTCTCCTCTCTGGGAATTCAATGACATCCCTTTCTGGGATTATCTACAGGGATATCAGGTGAAGATGTCAGAGCGACGTTCCCTGATTATTAGTGGAGATCCCGTAGATGATGATACACCGATTCCAATTAGACAAGGCTGGAGTTTTGCCCCATATTACCCGGATCAGCCAATGGAAGCGGAAATTGCGTTTGCGAACATTGAAGAACAGTTAATCCTGGCAAAAGACGCAAACGGACGCTTCTATCTCCCGGAACACAACTTTAACAACATGCCCTTACTCAGGCGCGGTAAAGCTTATCAAGTAAGGTCTAATGCTGATATCGAGCTGGTTTGGAACATTGATGGCGAAGGCTTAGCATCAATCAATTACAAAGCGCGAATCCCCTCGCTCTTTAAACCAATAACCCCCACTGACAAGAATATGAGCATTCTGGTTACAGACTTGGTTGATGAGGGAGAAATCGGGGCTTTTACAACTTCCGGAATCTGTGTTGGAGCAACAGCTTTTTGCAACCAGAACAAAGTTGGTCTTGTCGTTTGGGGAGATGATGAATCTACCGAGGAGTTAGATGGATTGAAAGAGGATGAAGCATTCACACTCAAGCTCTGGAGTTCAACCTTGTGTGCAGAATTCGATCTCGAACCGGAGAGTATTATTGCCGGATCAGGTCTCATTTACGAAACCAACGGATTCGCTTTTATTGCTGCACAGGATCTTCCATTGATTCCGGATCAATACTATCTTTCTCAGAACTACCCGAACCCATTCAATTCAACAACAATTCTGCCATATGGTCTGCCGGAAACTTCTCATTTATCAATTCACATTTTCGACATATCTGGACGATTGATAGAGACACTGGTTGATTCAAAGGTAGAAGCCGGGTATCATACTGCGGTTTGGGATGCATCAACGGTTTCGACTGGTGTTTATCTTGTGAAGATGGAAACGCGTATTTTCATCTCCGTGCAAAAGGTTATTGTAGTGCGTTGAAATAAATCTGGAGTGCACAAGCCATGCTTGTGCAACGTGTGGCTTGGGCTACTCGTTGCCCAAGTATCTTTACAGTAAACTTTGTCTTGTCAGGTTGGTGAATTTTAGGTAACTTTATGTCAAGTAATGAATCACTGGCAACAAGTAGCCAGTGCCACACAACAGCAGTGACAGATAAACAAGGAAACATAAATGCCCCTAAACACAGAAACACTAGTTGCAATTCTCGACACCCTCAACCAGGAGGTTGTTTTTGTCGATAACGATCATATAATCCGCTTCATGAACCTTGAAGCCAAACGGCATTATCATGATAGGAGCGGTTATTCAGACCTCATCGGAAAATCAATCTTTGATTGCCATAATGGAGTATCAAACCAGCTAATCAAAGATGTTCACGCTCGGATGGTGAAGGGTGAGGATGAAATTTTTCCAAACGAAGAAAAGTTGACATATTCTATGGTCGCAGTTAGAGATGAAAAGGGTGAGTTGCTGGGGTATTTTGAGCGGGATGTGAATACAAAGGGAGAAGGTTTATAATGTTTGAATTCCTGGAAGCCATCGCTGATATTTCCCTGTTCGGGATGGATTTTAAATACCCAAGGTTAGCTCTTTTCATCACGGCAATAATGCTTATCGGAGTTATCATTGCCGTGATGATCTACGTTGGAGATTCCGGCGGAAGCGATGCCTCCCATTCAGCTGTTGAGTCGGAAATCAAGCTCATCGACAAGGCTATTGCTAAATTCTACAAGGAGCAGTTTACTTTGCCTGCGGATGTTGAACAATTGATCGATTTTGCATATATAGAGAAAGATAAAAAGGTTTGGAAAAACTGGGAGTTTTCACTCGAAGGGGATGCTCGTTCTATCACGGGGATTATGGCGGTTTCGACCGAGGACCCGAAGGAGACAATTCGCTTTGATTGTATTGATAAGATGTTCGATGATTAAGGGGACAATTTAATGTTTGGATTCCTGGAATTCATAGGTCACATTTCTCTGTTCGGGCTTGAGATCAAGTATCCCAGAGAAGTATCAAGAGCCTACTTATTTGTTTTAGTTTTACTTGTGATTGGCTTAATCATAGTTGCTATGATCTACACGGGAGGCTCTGTTTCCCACTCAGATGTGGAATCGGAGATTAAACTCATTGACGAGGCTATTGCCAAGTTCTTTAAAGAGCAGTTTACCTTGCCTTCAGATGTCGATCAATTAATAGATTTTGCATATATTGAGAAAGATAATAAAGTTTGGAAAAAATGGGAATTTTCACTCGAAAGGGATGCCAGTTCAATTACCAGGATTAATGCAGTTTCGACCAAGTACACGAAGGAGACAATTCACTTTGATTGCATTGATAAAGTATTCGAGAAATAGGAGGAAAGTCAATGTTTGAATTTTTGGATGAATTCGCAGGCTCATTTACAATCGGGAGCTCGAAAAGAAACTTAAGATCAGGAATATTCCTGGCACTGATAATTGTGCTCTTCGGTATTTTTATGTCTCAATCCTTTTTAGGATGTAGTTCAGGTGGAAATGGTGTTTCTGATTCCGCTCTTGAAGCTGAAATAAAAAAGATTGACAAGGCGATAGCAAAGTTTTATAAGGCGCAATTCACTTTGCCTGAGGATATCGGGCAGATGGTCGAGTTTGGCTACATGGAAAAGGATGGAGTCGTTTGGGATCAATGGGATATCACTTTTGAACGTGAAGGAAAGTCTATCACCGTTATTGAAGCTGTTTCAACTGATGAGGATCAAGCGGAAAAGACAGTCCGATTTAATTGTTACGATAAGATGTTTGACGCAAAGTAAACATCAAAGCAATTAGTTTTTATCAACCTCCATCCACCAGCGGGTGGGTTCAGGAGCGGTTTCTGGAACAACCATCTCGCCAGCTATTGGCATCATCAACCGCACTGATTTTTTCTTAGCTTCCTTCAGGACCCACTCCGGTGGTTCAAACCAGTCATGGAAAGCCAGGTTGAAAGTGGAGTGATGTATCGGCATCATGACCTTGCCTTTGAGGGCGATGTTTGCTTCTACTGCCTGCTCAGGGTTCAGGTGAACGTCCGGCCAACCCTTGTCGTACGATCCGATTTTGATCAATGTCAGATCAAATGGACCGAACTTTTCGCCAATCTCCCCAAAGCCGGGAAATGGTCCGGTGTCTCCACTGAAATAAACGTTATGTTTACCATTGGATATCACCCACGATGTCCATAACGTGCCATTTCTGCCGGTCATGCTGCGACCTGAAAAATGCCTGACAGGGGCAGATGTAAACTGAAGGTTTTCATCAGGTCCTCCGACCACATCCCACCAGTCGGCTTCTGTAATCTGCGATTTATCGATGCCCCACTTTTCGAGATGAGCTCCGACTCCAAGCGGGACATAGAATTGAACCCCTGTTTTAGCAAGAACCGTCACAACCATTTTATCGAGATGATCGTAGTGGTCGTGTGAAATCAAAACAACATCGATTTTGGGCAGGTTCGCGAGTGCTATCGGTGGATCAAAAAAGCGTGCCGGACCTGCAAAACTGAAAGGCGAACAACGTTTGCTCCAGACTGGATCGGTAAGTATCCGTTTGCCTCCGATTTCAATCAATACTGTGGAATGCCCCATCCATGTTACCCGTAAACCTTCTGGGGGGGGTGTGTCGAAAGATTCTCGGGTTAGTGGCACAACAGGGATATCTCCCTTTGGCTCCCGTAGTTCCTTGCCAAAGAGCCATCGACCCATCATATCCCAAAAACCACCATGTGGTCCCACATTGGTCTCAACGGTATTTTTGAATATCTTGCCATCGTAAATCGAAGATTTTTTCATTTGCTCTCGCTTTTCATCTGTTGGTTTGGCTCCGAATTGCGATAAATTGTCAGATGAAACAAACATCGTGCATCCGAAAATCACAATTAAAACTCCTGCTCCCACAGTTATGGATAGTGCTCGCTTTCTCAAGACAGATACCTTACTCTTATGATTCCCGTTTCCGGATACATTCATCCCAATCCTTTATCAGACCATTCGCCTGGCTTATTGTGGCAGCATAAATCCCATCATCTCCCTGACCATTAGGTTTGATGAACACCCCGTCACAGTTGTGTTTGAAGAGCTCTATTGCGTCGGTGAAGAGACCTTTCCGAGTATACATCACGGCTGCAGTGGATGGGTAGCTTTCCCTGACCCTTTTCAGATTGCCGATTCCGTATTTACTACCCTGATCAAGTGATACGCATTGATCTCCAAACATGTTCCGCCACTCATTGAATATTCCGAATAGTCGCTTCAGATATTCATTGATCTGTAAATCTGGATTATCCTTTAACTTATCCAATCCGTTAAACACCTGCTCCAAATCAGGAATCGCATTGACCTGAGACTGTAGGTCCGTAAAAGATGGGATAGTTCTGGCAGATTTTGCTCCCTGCCGTCCATACAGATCCAGTACAAACAGCGAAGGTTGAATGTCTACTCGCTTGAGGTGTTCCTGGCAACTGTCAAAGGTGTCGGAGTATACCATGATGGCGTTACAACGAGGTTCGATCACATCCCTGAATAACTGAATTTCAAACGGAGAATCGTCAATGAAGCAATAAACTGGTTTTGGCAAAATCACCTCGCTTTTGATAAAACAGGATTCAGAAAATCGTTATTATCCACCACAATATCTGCTCTTTCAGAGGGGCTTTGGGCTTGCAGGTATATCTTCTGCCCCGGGATGTAGCGTTTCCTGTAAATCTCACGAACCTCATCCGGTGATCCGAACAGGTGCTGATCGCGGATAACGGCACGTTCAATAGTCACGGCAAAGTCAGCATCTACAAAGATTCCGAAATCCCAATGGTCGCACAATTGCGGATGATATAAAAATACTCCATCAAAGATCAAGATCGAGTCAGATTGAGCAACTTTCCAGGGAGAATCTATTTCCATGTCGGCTTTGTAATTAAAGCTTCCTGTTCTGTAACGGAGGTCACCCGCTGGTCCGAGTGGCAATACCAAATTATCAAGGATCGCACGATGATTAAAGGAATTTTCGTAATATCCTCGCGCAGAGTCGCGTCCCTGCCGATACCGAACTTCACGCGGGTTATGGAAGCCGTCTATTGAGGCTCGAATGATATCTCGTCCACTTTCCAGCAGTGTTTCTGCCAGAGATTCAGCCAGTGTTGTTTTGCCGGATGCGTCCACCCCGTCGATTGCTATGCGGATGGGGTGGTTATGGTGGACGTTGAGGATTTTGGTTGTTAGGGTTTCTTTTGGGTTGGATTTGGACATTGTAGCTTGGAATAAAATTAAGTTAATTAAAAGCTTAGGGGATTCATATGAAGTTCTTTATTAACACGAACACAATTTCACAAGTTCCACATCACAGAATTGCGAAGCATTTAGGTGTGCACAATCAATCTTAAGCGATTTATACAACGTTCCAAATATGACAATTTTAACTTCATTATCTAACAAAAGAGGAAACACATTACTCCATCCCAGCCCCCCTGAATCAACTCTTCAGCAATTTTCGCACAAGATATTGCTATGAAGATTGAGAGAAGATTCCCCACAATAAAGTATTCATTTGAAACTTTGTCTTTTTCAAATCGGGTACCAATTTTTAATCCTGAAAATGCAATCAGTATCTGAGGAAATGAAAACAGTAGACCAAGAAAAATAACCAAACGTTCGACCATCCCTTGTAGTCCAGAGGACTTAACTGTCCTTTTTCCTTCTTTTTTCTCATATTTTTTCTTAACAAGTTTGAAAATAATGAATGCCACGATTTCTCCAGCGATAAAGACTATTGTTCCTATCAAGAAGTTGTTCATAAGTTTGCGTCTCTCTTGTTAATTTTCTCAAGATCAAATATAGAACTTTTCAAGAGCTGATATTCTTCAATAAAGAGTTGTTTCCGACGTTTCCAAACCTGTGATCGGTTTTTTTTATGTTTTAAGCCAACTTCTTTGTTGTTATGATTTGATAACATCTCACTAATCAGGGGGAAATCTTTAACCTTCCATCTATCCGTCAAGGATTCGAGAATTTTACCCAATCTGTTCAGATTATTCGAGAGGTAGTCGTTCTCCAGCATAAAAAGGAATCTGGGGCGATCTCGACGTTTATCAGATAACATTCCCCTAGCAAAAGTTAAACCGGGTCCAAGCATCTCATAAGCGATTTTCCGGTTCAGCTTGGTTTGTATTTCACCATAGTGTGCAATGTAACGGAGCTTAAAATCATAACCACGTCTAATACCATTCTCTTCAAGATAAAATATCGATTCTAGAACCCCTTTCAATGACTTTGCAACTCCTTGAAACTCATCACCAAGTGTAATTGTAAATGGAGAAAGAATCTGTTCGCCTATGCTTTCATTGCAATGTGCAACGAGTTTTTTAAAGTTTGCTTGAAGTTGTTGAGAATCAATAGAATGACTTCCAACAACGTCTGCCATTAATATGTAATGTAATGCCATCTGTTGTTCCATGTACGAGAATATGTATCATAATATCTGAAACATGAGCTAGTGTATCATTATAAATGATACATGATGCTGTGTTTCACTAAATATGATACGTGCTCAGTGAATTGTCAAGCATTAACACATGTAAATCTAATTATTCTTCCTCCCCAAAAATAACGGATGCCCATGATCGCCTTCAGGAATGTACCTATCCCAAATCAATTCAAATCTCAATTCAGTTAACCACTTCCTGTAAGTATCCCGGTCAGAATGACTCCAGTACATTGTCCCCCCCTTTACTTCGAACCAGTCCTCTATGATTACCGTCTCGTTTTCCGAGCCTGCAATCAGGAGGAGATATCCGCCGGGTTTTAGCCAGCGGTGAATGTTCTGCAGGAGAGCAAAATGCTCCTCAATTGGGACATGAATGATTGTATACAAGGAAACAATCGCATCGAAAGAAGATTCGGTGTAATTCAACTCAGTAATATCAGCGCATTCAAAATCTGCCATCGGGACAAGTTTTTTTGCTCTTTCGATCTGCACTGGTGAAATGTCAACACCAGTTGTGGTGAAATGATCGGATAAAAATTGTGTTCCCGGAACACCACATCCACAACCGAGATCGAGAGCTTTGCCTCCATGAGGTAGTTGTGCAATTACCCCGTCTATCCACTCGCGGTATTGTCTGTACTTCTTCTCATCTTGCAAAATTTCGTCGGATTGATATGCAATTGATACTTTATCATATCCGGTTCGGACTATCTCTTTGGGGTTACTTATAATTTTAGACATAGCAACTCACTTTTTCCAATTGGGACAAACATTGTGTTTACTCATTTATCGGACCCAGATTTGTAAATCGATTATCAATCCACAACAATTCGGGGGATATCTGGCTGTAGGCTGACCAGGACTTCGTAATTCAAGTTATCAGTCATGTCGCTGAATGATGCGATAGTGATTTGCATCCTGCCTTGTTTTCCAATTATAACAACCTCGTCACCAATTTTGACATTCGGTACATCCGTTACATTCACCATCATCATGTTCATGTTAACGAGGCCAACAACTGCAACTCGTTTCCCATTAATCAGAACTCGTCCATAATTGCTCAGATTCCGTGAGAATCCATGAAAATATCCTACGGGAACAGAGGCTATTTTTTGTGCTCGAGAAGTTTGATATGATGTTCCATATCCAATAAAGTCACCTGATTTGACATGCTTTACATCAATTATCCTGCTTTTCCATTTCAGAACCCTTTTTAAAGGATCATTAAACTTTTTCATGGCATCATTCGAATTTGCTAAAACATAGCGCAGCTGAGTTTCTTTGTTTGGCCAGAAACCATATTGAGCAATCCCAACTCTGACCATATCCATGATTGTTTCCGGATAATTGAAAACTGCAGCGGAACATGCCGCATGCCGAAAGCCTATCCCTGCATTTTCTCTCCTCAGATTATTTGTCATTATCTTGAATTTATCTATTTGGTTTTGAATTCGAAGATAGTTGTTTACGCTTTCGGCTCCAGCAAAATGAGTTGATACCCCTTCAATTTTGAAGTGTTCTTTTTCGTCCATAATAATTTTTATCACATCCTCAAGATCTTTCTCAATTAAACCCATCCTGTTCAGACCTGTCTCAAGCTCCAGATGCACACGGGTGGGCTTTCCGATGCGCTTCGAGATATCTAAAGCGTTAATTAGACGATCTCGATTAAAAATATAGAACGAAATATCATTCTCTATTGCCCATTCGAGTTCATCGTTGTCGATTGCGCCCATGATCATAATATCGCTTTTACATGTTCGGCTGTTGAGAGTTCGCAATGCTTCGGAAGCATCAAAGAGGGAAAAATGCCTCACACCACATGCCTCTGCCAATGGCACAAAAACTTCAATTCCATGTCCATAGGCATTACCCTTGATTACAGAAGAAAAAATGGTCTCTTTACCAATTAGTTTTCTGAGAAATCGCAGATTTTTCTTTAAAGCGCTTTTGCTAAGTTCTATAACTGAAGGAGATTTCATAAATTGGTTTCCAATTCAAAACAAATTGGCTTCATTTTTTCATGTTCTTTTTTGCGAAAATATTGCTGAGGATCGCCTCAAAAATATTTACTCCCGACTCAATTAATTCATCTGGAAAATCATAGGATGGGTGATGCAAAGCTGGATGCGTCTCACCGGCACCCAATCCGAACATGGCTCCCGCATATTCACCAGTGAAATGACCGAAATCTTCCGACCAGGGAAATGGGAACGGAGGTTCTTGAACAGACAAATTACACTCGTGGGCAGATTTCTTTATCACTTCTACAGCTTCACTGTGATTTACCGTTGCTGGGAACTCTTCGCACCACTGAACATTAAATTCGAGTTCATTTGCTTTAGCAATGTCTTTGACCAACCGATGACAGGAATATTTCAAGCTCTCCAAAACTTCTGAAGTATGTGATCTTAATGTTGCCATAACCTTTCCATACCCTGGTGATGTGCCAAAAGCGACCTCACCTAGACGAGCGTGAATGATAGTCACCTGACATGCTTCATGCAGTGCGCTGTAAAATTGTGGAGCAGAACTTAATGCTTGAATAATCTGCGACAAAGCAATTGCCGGACTCCGACCATTCTGCGGCTCTGAGGCATGGGATGTCGTTCCATTCAATTCAATAACTAAACCTATTGAGGCTGAGGCAAACGTATTGTCTCTTACAATTATCTCCCCTAACGAGAAGCCAGGTAGGTTGTGCAGAGCAAAAACATAATTGGGTATGGGAACATTTGTCTGAAAATTTGGATCATCCATGACCTGACGAGCCCCGGATCCTGTCTCCTCGGATGGCTGAAAGAGTAATACAACTCTGCCTTCAGGGAACCATTCTTTTTTTAGTCGATGCGCCAAACCAAGCATAATCGCCATGTGACCATCATGTCCGCATTTGTGGGATATACCTGGATTTTTTGATTTGTACTCAATATCATCAGTTTCCGGGATAGGTAAAGCATCTAATTCACAGCGAAATAAAACAGTCTCACATGCATGCTTGCCAGAATATATAGCTGCGATCCCCTTTCCCCCTAAACTGTCAATTATCTGATCTGGACTGGTTTTCTTGATAGCAGCTCTGACAATCCCAGCGGTTTTTGATTCGCTTCCGGACAGCTCAGCATTTTCATGCAGCAGTTGTCTTGATTTTTTTAGTACATCCAGCTTCATATCGAAATTCCCACTCAAATTAATCACCAGTTCTCTAAACCTTCAGCTTTCTAAAACCAAAATCAAATCTGATCCTAATTCTATTGTTTTGTAATTACAATATACAAATTATATTTTGACATTGAGTGCACAGGGGTGATTAATAATTTTCATAGCCAGATTTGTCATTAATAAATAGTGGGATAGAGCGTAACAACTGTATCGACAATCAACATTGGAAGAATCATGAAAAGACCAATATTCTTTTTTTTAACATTGTATTTCACATTATTGGTGGGAAATTCTTCGTTTGCCCGATCAGGTGCTCCACCCAATGGATATGCCGGAAATCCTCCAGCTCAAAATACCTGCACTGCATGCCACAGTTCATTTCAGCTCAATAGTGGTCAGGGCTCCATTGAGCTTATTGACATGCCGGAGAGCTACCAACCTGGAGAGACTTATCCAATCTCTATTTCATTTGAAGATCCCGATGCTTCTCGCTGGGGATTTGAACTCACGGTTATTGATGAGGATAATAACCGGGCGGGAACCATTGAAGTTGTAGATGGTAATGTAATTCAGATATCCGGGGACAACCCACAGTATCTAAAGCAGAGAAGTGCGGGGACATATCGAGGTCAAAGAAATGAGGCTACATGGGACTTTGAATGGACGGCTCCAGACAACGGTATGGAAAATGTGACATTTTATATTGCAGGTAATGCTGCAAATAACAATGGTGGAACAAGTGGGGACAGAATTTATGCCAGATCTTTCCCACTTGAAATTGCCGGACCTGAAGAACGGAATCTTAATGTACCGATAGCAGCAGGGTGGAACTTCATTTCAATAAATGTTTTACCCTCACAAGATATGTATGAAGAAGGGGAAGAGCGCGGGCCAGATGTTTTACTCATGCTCGATCAACTTCGAGTGAATGATGAAAATCACCTTGTGCTCCTTTTTAAAGATGAAATCGGGCGTTTTTATTTGCCGGCATTTGGATTTAATAATATTCCGTTCTGGAATATGAACGATGGTTACCAGATCAAAATGGCTGAAGACGTAGAGGCATCATGGACAGGACAGCCAATTCCATTTGACACTGAACTGCCCATAGGGGAGGGTTGGAATTTTGTTGCCTATTTCCCCGACTACGAGCTGGATGCAAGTGCACCGGATTTTTACGTTCTTTCACCAGTCATTGATCAAGTGGAGGTTGCAAAAGATGGACTTGGACGATTCATGCTCCCCGCCTTTCAATTTTCAAACATGCAACCCTGGAGTGAAGGGAACGGTTATCAAATAAAAGTTTCTGAAGATGTCGTATTGCAGTATCCAGATGTCGAAAACAGGGGCGCGTTTTTCCATAATCCATTCAACGATCATGAGAAAACAGCTTTCAGAAATACATCAGACAAAAACATGAGTGTGCTTGTAAACTCTATAACTGGAATTTCTGTTCAAGCAGGTGACCACATATTAGCGATAAGTTCGGAGGGATTGGTTGTCGGAACCGGAGCGGTTGATATAGATGGGAGATGTGGAATTGCCATTTGGGGTGATGACATTTCGACCCAAATTCTCGAAGGTCTATCAGAAGGGCAGACATTCAAGCTGATGTATCATGAACCTAACGCTGAAATTCAGATTGAATTGGAGGTGTGGGATTATCATTCGGGTGAAAAACTCCTCTACAAAACTGATGAATATATGGTTTTGGAAACCACCTCAAGCCAATCGATACCAGCTGATTTAAGCTTGAACTCTGTTTATCCTAACCCGTTTAACAATTCAACTCTGATATCTTATAGTGTTCCCAGTCAATCCTTCGTTTCATTGGGAATTTTTGACCTGAACGGACGCGAAGTTGGCAGGCTGTTTAATGGTGAACAAAATAGTGGTGAACATGCCTTAAGTTGGGACGCATCAGACGTTTCACCGGGGATATATTTCCTGAGACTGAATACACCTGATTACACGCAATCACAGAAAATAGTTTTGATGAAATAGAGGACCCATTCTCATCAAAAAGAGCGTAAAAAAAACGTGACGGAAATATTATCCGTCACGTTTTTTTTACGCTCTTTTTATAACGCCCCTGTTAAGACATGTTTTACTTCATCAGAACCACTTTTTGGGTTGCTGTGAATCCTGGAGCGGACATTCTTACAAAGTATATGCCACCTGGTGTATTATTGGCATCCCAAGTTACCTGATGATATCCACCAGGCTGGTAACCATCTACCAAATTCGCAAGTCTGCTTCCTGCCATATCGTAGACATCAATGGCAACTTTCGAACCCAGTGACATGTTATAACCGATTGAGGTTATAGCATTGAACGGGTTGGGGTATGCATTTAATAACTCGTAGTTCTCAGGTGCAGGCAACAATTGGTTGTCAGCCTTCAATGGTGCAGTTACACGAATTATAATATTTCTGGTTGAGTCTTCGATGTTGATGATGTAGTTGTCTGCGTCGAGCATATTAACTGTCTGATCTGCAACTGGATCTTCAAGGATGTAAACATAACCCTCTAGAGGTTTGAAGCTTATTGCAGGCCATGTCAGGGTAACTTCACCAGGTTCCTCAACTTCGACGGTCAATTCCCATTCCTGTGTTTCATCATCCATCACACCGCGAATATCACGGTTGAATTGATTTCCAACTTCGGGTAACCAATCTCTGTGTACAAAATAAGATTTAAGAACATCACCTTCCGGTCCGGGAAGAGGTTCGAGGAAATCAAATTCAGCATCAAAACTATCCGCAGCCATAATGTTTGACCCAAGTGTTGTGATTAAGTCAGACACACCATCCTTGGTTGCGATTATCGGCAGTTCCCATGATGTGCTGTTACCTACAGCATCGGGTGCATCCCGATCAGGACCGTTCATCGGGTCAGGTGGTGGTATTACCATTTGTAATCCTCTAACCGGAACTAAGAACCAGTAGCCATAAAACGGTGAGAGTTTTTGTGATTCAAAATATCCCCTCTGCTGTCTGTAGCCATATAGCATGGGGGTAATCAGTTCAGCTTCAACAGCCTCATCCTCTGTGTACAACTGATCCTCAAAACGGTAGAGGACATCCGAAAGTGATACTTCAGTTGGGAATGGACATCCGATCATATTCCAGGCAATGGTCAAGTCAATTTCTACCGTATCCAAATTTGCCTCACCCTCCATCGAGAAGAAGGATGTATCGTGGGCAACAACCATCCAGTATCCGGGACCGCATTCAATTTCCTGAACGCGTTCAAATCCGACCCAATATCCGAAACTGTAAACTGCAAATATCGCGTTTTCAATGAGATCGTCACCAATTACTGCATTGACATCGGGATCATCAGCATTTAGCGGGAAGCTGACCATATTCCAACCGCCGATCAGAGGTTCATCAATCTCACCTTCAACCGCCGAGATTGTCATATTTCTGACTGCTCTGTTAATTCTGTTGCCACGAAGATCATTGCAACGTATCCGGACCCTGAAATTCTGTGAATACAATTCTGGGATTTCCCAATCATATTCTGTGACATCTCCTTCGAGAGTCACAATTTCTGTCCAATTTCCACCACCGTTGGTTGAATATGAAATTATGAAATTATCAATTCCATACCTGGCACTCGGGCTCCATCTGAATTCCATGATGTCACCGACATCCCATGTAGCACCACTACTTGGAGATGTGATTTCCATTGTTATCGGATCTCCGGTCATGTTTGAACAGTCGATAAGAACAAATCCTCCTCCACCAACTGCAATGAATGCATAATCACCGACTACTCTGATCCATAGGGCCCCTTCAATTTCGTAATGTCCGATTTGGATGATATCTTCCGGATCTGAAATATCCAGTAAATAGAAACCATTTTCATCGTCGATGATATATGCAAATCCCGCGAGGAAGTAAATTGAAATGACAGATCCTGGCGTATCGTAGGTTCCTGCAATCCGCATATCACCCGGATCGGAAATATCTATGATTAAAACACCTCCGTCCCCATCAACCATAAAGACATAATTCCCAATAATGTGGAAATTATAAACGGTGCCTTCAGTGTCAATTGTTCCAGCCAGTGCTGGATTCTGTGGGTCAGAGATGTTTATGACGAAGAATCCTCCGTTCATATCTGCAAGGTAGACATAATCTTCAATGACCGTGACGTAAATTGCTACACCAGGTGTATTATAGGTTCCGATGAGTTGTAAATTCTCGAGGTCTGAGATGTTTATGATCAGTAATCCGCTCTCACCATCAGCAATATAGGCGTGATCTCCAATAACGTAAACGTAGTATGCAATGCCGGGAGAATCATAAGAAGCTGCCATTGAGGGATTTTCGGGGTCAGAGATGTTTATAATTACCAAACCGCCAGGGCCATCACAGACATATGCAAAATCCCCAATGACATAGACAGAAAGTGCTTCTCCATCCGTATCGACAGATCCTAATTCGACGATGTTTTCCTGATCTGAGATGTCAAATAT
>JABGPL010000170.1 GCA_018644935.1 Calditrichota bacterium
GATTATCCGGATTGCCAATCAGAGATATATCCTTACCAGTAAAATCGATATTCTCGACATATTCACCCGCTGAGACACGGATTTCATCACCATCTTCGGCAGCATCAATCGCTGCCTGGATTGTTTCGTAATCATCTGGTACGATGATAACTTGAGGTTCCTGTGGGAAATAAAACGCCCCCATATCCGCTCTCGTCCCATCAGGATCAGGATCAGAATCGGGATTTCCCACGTCAATGCAGGGAGAGTCTTCTGTCAAATGAAAGTCGCCATTCTCAGCATCAACGAATAGCGGATCTGCGTCAATATTGCCTTCACCTTCGAAACCGTCTTCGATATCGGAATATGTAATTTCAAAATCTCCACCTTCGACTAGCATTTCCTCCCACATCTCATTGTAGTAGGATATCGTGTTTCTGATTATTGTACTGCCTGCAACTTGTTTAATGGTCCACCGACCCACATTGTTTGAAAGAGTTAAGTTGGTAAATATTCGTTCTCCTTCACCCAGAAAGATGGGCTGGTATTGGTAGGGCGTGTGGTGTAACAACACATGATCCATCTGTAGGGTTCCAAAAGTCGCTGAGAGGGTTGAGCGACCTTCGTTCTCAGTAAATATACAATTTGATACAGTTAGGACTCCATCCTGATTATCAGGTGAATGCAGGGAAAATCCGGCACCATCATACTCAGACTGGTTTCCAGAAAAAATTGAATTTGTTAAACTTGCTTCGATTGGTGAGATATAAGAAATTCCTGCTGCGATCGATCTGCTCTCATTACCCGTAATAGTCAGGTTGTCAAAATTGGAAATTGTATTCGGACCACAATAGATTCCAGATCCTTGGCCAGTTGAATAGTTTTCCGAAATGATAGAATTTGATAAAGATACATCAAGTTCAACCAGAAAAATACCGGCTCCTTGCCATGATTGATTGCTTGTTACTTCAAGTCTCTCCATGCGGATGGAATTTCCATCACTTCCAGTGCAATAAATACCACCACCATTACGTGTAACCACGTTATCTCTAACAATCAGGTTCAGCAGAGTGGGGTAGGAGTCTACACAATATATTCCACCACCATCTTCAGTATCTCCATTTCGAATAGTAAATCCGGAGAGAATCGTATCGTCTGTTTCACCATTCGCAATCATCACAACATTGCCATCACCACCGCCATCGATAATCACTTCTTCAGGATTGTCCGGATTGCCAATAACCGAGATAATCTTGCCGTCGAAGTCAATATTCTCGACATATTCACCAGGTGAAACATGGATTTCATCACCATTTTCAGACGCGTCTATTGCCGCCTGGATGGTCTCAAAATCATCTGGTACATCTATTATTGCACTTTGTGCCATAAGCGGGAAGAAAACTAAGGATAAAATTATCACAAACTTGAACATCGATGTGTTCATGCCAAACTCCAAATCTGAAAGCCGAATACGACTGAGGTTTTGTGGATGCAGTTCTTTGTGGGATTAATCAATCTTCATAAAGTTACTAATTTACTGATATTTAATCAAGTGATTAAAGTCACATGTGATGAAAAGAGTTTTGATTTTGAGATTAATTTAGACACAAAAGACTTAGTGCAAATTCTTTCAATTGGATACTAATTGGATACATAAAAAACTCAAAATTTCCCATGTTGCCCTATATTAGCAAATCTTGTTGTAACCGGAGCTAAAGTTTTCTAAATTAGAAAAGACTCTAAAATTGAGTGTAAAAAAACAACGGTGAAGAAATGGAAGATATTAGAAGCCTCAAAGTTGTTGCATTTTCAGATATTCAGCAATTTACCATTAAGATGGGGCAGAATGAGAATTCAATGATGAAAATGCTCCGAGAGCATAATGAAATCTTTAATTTTGGTGTAGAAAAATATCAGGGTCGGATTGTAAAATCTACTGGAGATGGATTTGTACTTGAGTTTAATACAAGTTCAGAGGCAGTAAAATCCTGTATTGAAATACAAGCACGTCTCCATCACCTTAATGCAGGCAAATCTGAAATTGAATCATTTAAAGTAAGAATCGGGATTCACCAGGGTGAGATAATCCATCGTGGGAAGGATATTTTCGGAGCAAACGTAAATATAGCTGCAAGAATCGAAGGGAAAGCTCAGGCGGGGGGAATCACCATTTCACCGGACGTTTATAACAGTCTTAGAAGTGCATTGCCAGTTTCCGTCCAATCTGTTGGAGAGGTTGAGCTTAAACATGTCTCAAAACCTATTGAGTTGTACCAGTTAACCATTGATTCAGAAATGATTAAAAATGTTTTAGGGGAGATAGATTATGATGAGTCAGATAAAGTACAATTAGAACCGAATTCTCAGGAGTTTAAAACCTCCACAAAGATTAATCTAGAAAAAATTAAAAATAGAATTGCAGTTCTTCCAGTTAAATTTTACAGTCCCAAATCAGATGACGCTCATTTGAGTGAAGGATTTACAGACTCGCTTATTCATGGATTAAAAAGAGAAAAGAAGTTATATGTCCATTCATTGGAGTCAATTACAGGCTTAGGGGAATTGGCAAACGATTCCCGGCATGTGGCATCAATTTTAGGCGCGGCATATATTGTAAAGGGAACCATTTTTAGAAGTGGGACTGTTTTAAGAATCCAAATAGAAATCCTCCAAATATCATCAGATAATCTTTTATATACTGAAGAATTTGAATGTTCAGAAGATGAGATATTTGAAATAAATATTAAGGTTGTTCAATCAATTTTATTCAGCGTGATGCTTCGCGTTTCAGGAGAAATGGAAGCATTTCTCTCTATATCCAAACCCAAGAGTACTGTAGCATCAAGCTTTTTCTTAAAGGGAAGGAGCCAGGTGCGAAAGGCGGTCACGTTGCAAGAATTCAAAATGGGAATAACACTTCTTGAACGTGCGACAAAGGCAGACAAGGGTTTCATTTTGGGAAGGTACACCTTAGCAAGTGCTTATCTTGACATATTCGACAAATGGAATATGGATAATATTTGGTTGGAAAAGGCTCAAATTGAAGCAGATGCAATCTTTGAGCTTGATCCGGAATCCTCGGAAGCAAACTGTCTGATGGGAGATGTGATTTATCATCAGAATCAATTGGATGAAGCTGAAATATTTTTCCTCCAGGCTATTGATTCAAGACAGGAATCTATTACCCCAAGAAGTAAACTCTTTGAGCTGTACATGCGTCAGGGGAAGTTCGAGGAAGCTCAAATGATGATTGAGGAAGGTATAGGTATTACCAAGTTTAGCGAGGATAAGTTCAGCAGGAATAAATTGCTCACAAATTTCGCCGTTTTAAAAGCGAAACAAGGATTATTTCTCGTTGCACTTGAAAAATTTGATGAAGCATTAAATCTCGCAAAAGATAATAGCTATATAAATTTGGAAGCAGTTATTAGAAACAGTATGGGGACGCTTTTTCGCAGAATAGGAAAAGTAAAATTGGGGATAAATAATTATGAAAAATCTCTTAAGATTCTACAAAAAGTTAGAAATGCAAAATTCAGATCAGAGGTCTTAAACAATCTTGGATCAGGCTATGAAGATGTGGGGGAATTAAACAAGGCTTTGGAATTATTCAGAGAATCATCGGATATTGCAGAAACTATTGGCGTTGATTATATGTTGGCCACAACCAAAGGCAACATGGGACGTGTTTACAACAATCTAGGTGATAATAATAAGGCTATTGAATGCCTAACTCAATCCGTTGAGACATGGCGAGAGGGATTTTATGCTGTTAAAGAAGCGACCGCTCTGAACAATTTAGCTGCAGTTTTCTGCGATATTGGAGATCATGATAGAGCACTAAACGCCTATGAAAAAACTCGAGAGTTAGTATTAGATACTGGCAATTACCCTATGCTGGCAAATGTCCTGCTTAATATCGGTGAAATACATGAATTCAGAGGTGAATATGATTCAGCTTTAGAAACCTATGCTGAAGCAGAGAGGACCTTTCAAAGGTTCGATTCCGGACAATTCAACTTCTATCTGTACCTGTTTCGCGGCAGGTTATTAATGCATATGGAACAATATGAACGAGCAATCCTGGACCTGGAGCAAGTCGCAAGTAACAAAGCTGGTAAACCAGTTGTAACACTGAGAGGCGATATATATCTGTACTGCTGTAGAAAATACATGAATCAGGATATTCAGGATATGGCCATTGCCTCAAATGCTATAGAAGAGTTAAAAAAGATCGGTAGTATTCCTGAGCTAATTGAATCGTTACGGATATTCGGAGAGTTTTTGGCTAAGAATAATCAAAACACAGATAGAGGCTCGGAATATTTGGAGTTGGGATTTAGTCTGGCGCAAAAGCACGGAATGGTGTGGGAGAAAAAAAGGATAAAGGAGTTACAGCTCATGTATATTGAATAAGTTCAATTCTTCTTTACTTTAAGCAACATTTGATTTGGGTCCTGGGTAATATTCCTGTTGGTAAGCTTACACCAGCATTGATTTAGAAGTATAAGTTCACGCAGATGAAGTAAGTCTCGGATTCAACAGTCAATGTTCAGATACGGATACTCAACACATCAATCATCCAAGCTAAAGAGTTGCAGTGGGGAAGATAGATACTCGAACAAGCATTTAAGCAAACTAAGCTACCTGCTGCTGAGCCCCACAATTGCTTGATGAAGAGCAATTTCAAATTGAATTGTCAGAAAGGATTTCACTTCATAGCTTTTGAACGACTTTGGCAGCACACTCATTAAAAAGGGTGTGGATATTTATACTGTTAGCAAGCTTCTCGGGCATAGCAGCGTGAAAGTTACAGAGAAGCATTATCTGGCGTTAGGCCCAACGCATATGAGGGAAGCCATCAACCAACTTGAATACGGATCGTAGGGTAATTTACATGATCATTGATTTAAGGAAAGACTTCCATATGGAAGTCTTTCCTTAAATCCTGACCAGAATTGTATCTATGGATAGGCCGTTAACCGCTAGTGTGACCGTGATGTGACCACTGTGTGAGTATTTTGTGACCTCGCAAAAAAAGGACT
>JABGPL010000171.1 GCA_018644935.1 Calditrichota bacterium
AACATGTGGCTCACCACAAGAAGCGCGAGAGGCAAAGTTGCCTGGCAGTTTAACCTCAATTTTGAAACATGGGAAGTTGAACTAATCCAGAATTTCGTGGCAATTCCTCAAGTACCTGGAACAGGCTATGACGCCCTGGGTCATGATGGTGAAGATCTCTGGGTTGAAGCTTTTGGAATTGAAGTCGTTTACATTGTTGAAGATGGTTTGAACGAAAGAGGCTGGATTAGCTGGAGACCTGAAGAGGGTGTGATTGACCCGGATGAAGAGAGTGTCGTGGTGCTTAACCTCGATGCCCGTGGCGTTATGCCTGGTGAGTATGCGGCTGAATTATATTTCTACAGCAACGATGCAATTGAATTTGAAGATCCTGATGTAATCGTTGATATATCACTGACCATCTCAGGGAATGCCAACATTCATGTCACTCCGGGTGGCGAGGATGAAGATCCTTTAGATTTTGAGATCGCCTATTTCGGTTTCCCGATATCGCAATCAGTTATTGTCACAAACACCGGTGTTGACGCTCTTGCTCTCCAAACTATTACTCGCGATGAAGATAATCCAGATTTCTACGTGGAGCAGGATGACCTCGAGGGATTCATCCTTGATCAGAATGAAGAGAGGGAGCTGACTATCTGGTACAATGCCAATCCGGAAAGGGGTGGTGTTCAGGAAGCAACTCTCCTTTTCGAAACGAATGCCGATGGGTGGCGTGATGGTTACCCCGTCAGGTGTGTTGCCAGTATTGGTGCTTTCGAATCCCCGGTACTTGAACTGAATCCGCAGGTAATCAATGTTGATCTTCGTGAAGAACAGGAACAAGAATTTGTTATTTCTGCACGCAATACTGGTGGTAGCAATCTCGTATTTGAAGCTGAGGTTGTCGTAATTGAGCAGCCGGGAGATGATAATGCGCAATTGCCGCGCCAAGTCAGAACAGTGAACCAGAATCCCGGTCCAGCTCCTTTTCGAGATGATCCTCGTGGTAGAGGCATTTTAATTCAGGAGAGTTGTGGATGGTTCGATTATGATTTTGAACAACATTTTCAAAATGTTGAGAACCTTGAATACGACCGTTTCAGGACATGGGATGAAATTGATCAGGTGGATCTCTCTGACTATGATTTCATGTGGATCGGAAATTGTGAAACCGAAGCCTGGGTTGCTGAGCACAATCAAAACCTTGAGAGAATTGAATCATTTGTCAATCGCGGTGGAGTGATATACCACAGCTCAAGCCATTTCCGCGAAGCACCTGATCCAAGACCAATTAATCCAGGTGGGTTAATTTACACCGGAAACAATCAGATCAGGGATAGAATTGCGACCATACAACTTGATCCTGAAGAAAATTTCCTAATCAACTACATGAATGAAAATGATCCCGAAGGCTGGGAATGGGGTTCTGGACAGGAGATTACCTCTCTGGCGAACATCGTTTCAATTGGATATTTCTCAGAAGAGGACATTAATGAGATTGATAACTCAGCGGGGTATGAAATCATAGCTGTTGGTAGCGATAATAACGAGCCAATTATATTAACCTACCAATACGGTGCTGGGGTTTGCATAGTTAACACTATGATTGATGGATATCACCATAACGATCCGAACAGTTGTCAGTGGGGACGAACGGGTGAGGCTATTATTCATTACATGGACGAAATTTTCATGCGTGGTAGTGCCTTCATTCTCGAGCCAACTGATGGTGAAATTGGTCCGGATAGAGACATGGATGTATTTCTAAGATTAGATGGTGAATTTTTCCGCGAGGGAGAAACGCGTCTCGCGGTACATTTTTATTCAAACGATCAAGAAAATCCTGATCAGATTATAGAAGTGACTGTGGCCTCTGATGGCATCCCGGAAATAGATGGTATGCCGGAATTGTTTCCATTGGAAAATGCAGAGGTAATCGAGTTTGACGATTTCCACACCACAAACCGGGAATATTCCGTGCCTTTCAACGTCCGTAACCGTGGAACATCGGATCTAATAATAAATGATGTTACAGTTTCTGATCCCGATAATTATGAAATTATGGGAATCGAAAATGAGATGATTATTCTCCCACAAGAGGTAATTGAAGGACAAATCATCTTCCATCCCGTCAATGCAGGTGAACTGGACTGCCGAATTACTTTATCCACAAATGCGAGGAATGTCGAAAACGGCGAAGTATGGTGGAACATTACAGGCGATGCCGTTCATAGCGCAGATATAGATGTCGCCCTTCCCGGAGGTCGCGAATCCGTGGTAGTATTTTCAACTCCGGATGCGGAACCCGTGGATCGTAATTGGTCAATTTCTAACCTGACCCCAGAAAACGGTGACGATCTCGAGTTCAGGATTTCAATTGACGATGTAGAAGAGGTCGGTAACAGGGATGGCAATGTCAGACGAGTCCGTCAGATTGAAAATAGTATACCATGCAGGGATGAATTAGGAGATATCCTGTCCGAATTCCAACTTCCACTTGAATGGTATTCCGGCCTAACAACCGATGGCGAATTCCTCTACTTAACTGAAAGTCGCGGAAATGAACCCGGTTTACTTTATGTTGTTTCAATCGCAGAAGAGAGAGTGGTCGCTGAATACGAAATTCAGTCCTGGTGCTTCTCGATCGAATTTGACGGTGAGAACCTCTGGATAGCAACCTTCAACTCCCCAGAAATTCGTATCTACACTCGTGATGGGGATCAAATTGGTCAGTTCAACGCGGAACAAGTGTCAACATACTCGATGGCAAGTGACCAGACTGAATTTGTTTACATGAAAAAGATTAATAATCCGATCTACGTTTATTCCATCGCGGATCGTGAATTTGTCGGCACAATCAATCATCAACCCGGATTCAATAACGACGCCGAAGTCGCATACATCATGTGTGCTCCGAGTCAGGCAGATGGGTCAATCTGGGGATTTGCCAGAAACCATGGATATCGGGCTCGGATCAATGGTAATCGTCTGGAAAATGTTCAGCAGTTCAATTTTAATGAGATGATTATATGGTCTGATGTCGCACACGATGGTGAGAACATATGGTATTCAAACCGTGGTCTTGCAACCTGCATGGATGACGGCATCATGGACATCCGTCCGGATTGGCTGAGTGTTGAACCGACAGATGGCGTAATCGCACCGGGAAATCAGGTCGATTTGACCTTCACCTTAAATCCGGCTGGCTGCGAGGAAGGTGAAGTACTGGAAACTACTGCTGTCATAGCAACAAACGACCCATTATCACCAATAGTTGAAATTCCGGTTACACTGAGCCTCGATCCTACTCCGCTGAGACATTTCACCGCTGACAATCCTCGAACGCGGGAAGTTGACGGCTGGGTTGAGGATAATGCAGCTCATACTATCACAGTCACTTCAGTTGAGTTCAACGGTAGACCTGTGCCACTTGACTGGGAGATCGGTGTTTTTACACCCGAAGGAGCTCTTGCCGGTGGCGCAGTCTGGCGTGACGGAGTTTCCGCAGAATTCCCCGCCTATGGCAACTCAAATGAGTTTGAAGAAATCACCGGTTTCCGTGTCGGCGAGGGATTTACATTTATGGTTTGGGATCATGTTGAAGATGAAGAACATCCCGCTGAGATAGAATTCATCGAAGGACCAGAAGACTGGAATCGGGACAGAAATACTACGGTAGCCTTAGGTCTCTTTGGAAATCGAAACCTAATTCTCCAATTAGCACAATCCTGGAACATGATCTCATTGAACGTTGATCCACAAGAATTCTATTCGGAAAATGACGACCGTGGTCCACAGATTATCACGATGTTTGAACAGTTGCGAATAGACGATGAGAACCACAGGGTGGAGTTACTAAAGAACGAAATCGGCAGGTTCTGGACCCCGGATTGGGGATTCATCAATATCCCATACTGGGAGTTGACTGAAGGCTACCAGATCAAGTTAACTGAAGACTCGGAAGCTGAG
The DNA here is from genome assembly GCA_018644935.1 of Calditrichota bacterium. Classification (GTDB taxonomy): domain Bacteria; phylum Electryoneota; class AABM5-125-24; order Hatepunaeales; family Hatepunaeaceae; genus JABGPL01. The sequence continues at coordinate 3,952 of JABGPL010000171.1, forward strand.
TTCTCAGGATCACCAATAGAGTTTGACACGGATATCCCACTGAATCCGGGTTGGAATATTTCTTCATATTTCCCGGACTACGAACTCGATGCGTGCGCCCCGGACTTCTACGTCCTCAGCCCGATAATCGACTTTGTAGAGCTGGCTAAGGACGACATAGGCAGATTTATGACGCCTGAGTTCATTTTCTCGAACATGGAACCGTGGCGGGAGACAAAGGGGTATCAGGTAAAAATCGCAGGAAACGAAGGTGTTGTCTTGAATTATCCTCCGGATCGGGAAGATGAAGTAATAGCAGGGGTACAAGATATAGGCTCAGAGCTTCAAACTCCGGCATTACGCACCAGCGAAAACATGAGCCTCCTGATCAACTCGTTTGACGGATTGGTTGATGACGGTGATCAGATTTACGCAATTGGCACATCAGGCAGAATACTTGGAACTGGCATTGTCCGCAAGAGCCGCTGCGGACTTGCTATTTGGGGTAACGACCTCTCCACTGAAGGCGGGAACGGTGCCTCAGAAGGAGAGGCGTTCACCCTTAAACAAAAAAAATCGGGCAGCAACATCGAAGAGAGCCTGACAATCAGGCAATTACTGGAAGGCGATGAGCTCCGCTATCAGAAAGATGGATTCATAGTCTTAGACGCCGCAATCGAATCCGCTCTACCAACAGAGTTCTACATATCCAAGAACTACCCCAACCCCTTCAACTCAACCACAACCCTAACCTATGGCATCCCCGAACGGGCAAATGTCAACATCAACATCTACGACATTTCCGGCCGATTCGTAGAGAGCCTGATAAACACCGAAGTCAACCCCGGTCACCACAAAATAACATGGTCACCCCGCGAAGCCCCGACGGGGATTTATATTGTCCGGTGTGTGGCTGGATGGAAAAAGGAAAGTCTGAAGGTGGCTTTGATTCGGTAGGGAAAGCGACCTATCTGCAGTAATGGAACGGGCGACGCGG
>JABGPL010000172.1 GCA_018644935.1 Calditrichota bacterium
ATCTGCAAAATCACGTTCATTTCGCAGAACGTGCAAAGCCATGCGCTGCGCAGATTTTTTGCCCACACCGGGGAATTTTGCCAACCTGTCGATCAGTTCAAGAACTGAAGGTGGAAGACCGGATGGATTGTCGTTAAAAACCATGTTGTATAAGTGTCGCTTTTCTTAAGGTTCGTTTTTTGCCAAAGTCTTATAATATATACTGTTTCTATCGTCGGAGCAAGAAATTATAGCAGATTTTAGCAGGGGTAAACAGATCATCGGGGAAAAGTGGGAAAATTCACAAGTTAAGGGGGGGGAGGAGAGCAGGCTGAGAAGTTTTTATACAGTTGCTTAAAAAGTCATATCGTATGTGGGGAGCAATTGGTTAATTTCGCGTAGGGGCCAATTTATTGAGCCCTCTTATCCTACAGAACTTAGGTGGTTTGATAACCTGGTGGGATCAGCAGTTGTAGCCTGACATCCCACAAGGGTTCCTGACCACGAGCTGCTTCCCAACCAGTAGAACAAGCGTCCCTGCTTGTTTATCACGCAACACGTGATTCCTTTGAATATAATCCAAACTTCCGAATCCACTTCCCACCCGGTAGAACAAGCATTCCTGCCTGTCCATCCCGCAAAGCGGGATTCGATTGTACATATCCCGAAATTTCCGAATCAACCTCCCCACCCGGTAGAACAAGCGTCCCTGCTTGTTATCCGCTGCAAAGCGGATTCAGAGTGCTAATGCCCTCACCTGACAAAATAACCCGAACATCCAAAACCTCTCCACGCCCCAGTAGGTCGGTCATTCCTGCCCGACCATCCCGCAAAGCGGGATTCGATTGTACATATTCCGAAATTTCCGAATCCACTCCCCACCTGGTAGAACAAGCGTCCCTGCTTGTTATCCGCTGCAAAGCGGATTCAGAGTGCTAATGCCCTCACCTGACAAAATAATCAAAACATCCCAAACCTCTCCACGCCCCAGTAGGTCGGTCATTCCTGCCCGACCATCCGCCAACAGGCGGATTCATCAAATCTCAATAGCCTACAGTATGCACATTCTCCTACCGAATGGGGAGCCTTGGGTATATCTACCCGATTGATTGTGCTGTCACACACCTTCGTGTGACATCCCCGTCATTCCTACGAACGCAGGAACCCAGAGAAGTTCGACTAATAAACACCTCTATCCATATTATCTAAACTTTCCAACTCTTTCTGTCGCTTGAGCAAGAAATTATGGCAAATTTTAGCAGGGGTAAACAGATCATCGGGGAAAAGTGGGATAATTCACAAGTTAAGGGGGCGGGAAGGGCGGGAAGACTTTCGACAATAACGATTCCCGAAAGTAATGAAGGATGTCTGTCATTGCGAGGAACACAGTGACGAAGCAGTCTGCTTGAGTACATGTAATATACTAGATTGCTTCACTTCGTTCGCAAAGACATTACTTTTAAGCAACTGTAAAACGACTGAAACTGAGCAGGTTGTGACCTGCCCAGTTTTGAGTCTATTTATTCCAAACACATCATTTTTTGGATGAATTCTTGATTGTTGCAACTCATCCGGATTAGATACATTCCTGATGGAAAACCGGAGGCGTCCCATGTGACGGAGTGGTTTCCGGGTGTCTGTTGTTGGTTCATCAGGTTTTGCACCTGCTGTCCTGCCAGATTGTATACATTTATACTGACTTCACCTGAATTAGCCAGTCCATAGCTAATCCGTGTCCGGGAATTAAATGGGTTTGGGTAAGGAGCTAACAGGTAATAGATTTGAGGTGTAAGATTTTCAGAGTACTGAACATCTAAAGCTCCCGTTTGTAAAGTTAAGTTAATCGAGGTTAATGGATTTCCAAGGTCATTTGAGATTATATTCAATATTCCTGAATACTCCGTAAACTCGACTAAGTCTTCCGCGTTAAAAGATAAATTGATTATCCGGTTATTATCATCGTGAGATAATACTCCATCCGCCGGGTTTATGTCCACCCATGAGAGTTCCTCAACAATACCATCACCAATCACCCAAAGCGAATCGTAACTCCCAGATCCGCACCACAAATTTCTGCCATCGTGACATAATCCGCTTCGAAGGGTATACAGGTTTGTGTAACTATAATTACCTGAAGTAACCTCCCAGTTTTCATTGACAATAATCTGTCTTATTGAATTCTCGTTACTCACCCAAACCTGGCCATTTTCGTTAGAATATGTCCAGGTATAAGAATTGTTACGACTACTCTCAAATTGAATAGTCGCAATTTCCTCATAGCTATTGATATCCAAAACATCAATGCTCAGGTCACGGAAGGAGTTATCATAACGGAAGAAATAATTCTTGTTATCGGAAAAAATTCTATCGTTTATTTCCCATGGTAAATCAAATCTTCCTATAGACCTGCCATCTAAATCATAAACTCTGATCACAGAATTACCTGTCTCGCCCAACCAGAGTTGCTCATTAATGAGCATTATTAAAGAAGGCCTGAAATCAAGATGTCTATCAAATGTTAACTCACCGGTTGCCGGATCAAGCGCATAAAACCTTGCATCATCCTGACTAATACCGCAAATCTTGACTCCATCCCAGACCAAACCACTGCAACGGTATGGAATAGCATAACCTGCAATTCTCTGCCCTAGCTGAAAATCGATTTGCGAAAAACTGTTTTCCAGGTATTGGGGTGCTTTCGGGCGTGCCTGGATTGAATAATGCAGATCTCCGGTGTTTTCGTCCCCCAGCCATCCGATTTCAAAACTCCGGTCGGATTCTAACTCAAAATCTTCTAACTCAATTCTGATCAGATCATCATCAGGATTAACAGTTATCTCCGGATTTCGAATCCCTATTCCTGTTAAATCAAACCAGATCCGCCCCCCATCCACATTTTCAGCATTAGTGTTAAATGTCAGTCTTGCCGTTCTTGCTGCTAAACCGGTGGGGTGAAAGAAAATATCTACTTTTTTTCTGATATTTGGAGAGATTGTTACTGCTTCCTGTGGTATAGATACCGAGTAGCATTCCACGTTTGCACCGGTAAGTTCAAAGGATTCGATCGTCAGATCTCTATTCCCGGAATTATAAACATATACAGGAATTCTGCTTTCAACGTCATCCCAGACAACAGTTGTTGGAAAAGCTAAAGGAACAGCATCATCAAGCGGAAAAGCTAATGGTTCGGATGTGACAGCAATACCTTCTGAAATTGACAGTAATATAAAAATCTCTTCTAATTCATCATCTGGATCATTGGTGGCAATCAGAAGTGATGCTTCATAATTGCCATCAGGCATGCCTGAAATTCCAATTTCTACCAATATTTCAGAAGATTCCCCTGGAGCAACTATTCCTTCGTCAGGATTATAATTTATCCACCAATTCTCTGTAATCCCATCATCTATTACGAGCAACTCGTTAAAATCTTGCGTTGAAATGAGCCATAGATTCCTCCCATTATGAACAAAACAACTTTCGGAAAACTCAGGTATGAAACTATTTCCGGTAAATGAAACGTTCCAATCCTCATCAACGCTGAATTGACTAACTCGAGTGATATAAAAATTAATTTCCAAATAGTCCCTATATTTCAACCAGAGGTGTCCTTCTCCATGTTCCGGTGCCCATTTCATTTCCTCAATTTGGTAGAAATTCTCAAACTCCAATTCCACATTAGATTGACTGATCCATTCGTAAGTATCACTATCATATACCGTGATTCTATAACCTCTGACTCCAGGTTCACTTTGATTAAATATAATCATTTTGCCATTCCCATCAGCGAAAATACCTCCTATCCTACCTGGATCGAGGTATAAGGGAATCTGATCAATGAGGCTTCCAGATCGATCATAAATAAATACAAAACGATCACTATGATTTGTAATCCAGAAATAATCTCCGGAATAGCCAATGTTCCAATTCCAATGTTCTGTCTCGAATTCTTCGACGATTTCACCACTCAGAGGATCCAAAGCCCAGATTACATTGATCCGGCGATCATCCGGTCTGCCTACCCCCCAAATGTATGATCCATCCCATGTGATATCCTCTACATTGTGATAAGGTATTTCAAATGTCTGCAAGACTTGTCCGGGATCATCACGGAATGGGGGCTGCAATTCATCATCTTCAATAAACTCATGAGATATTGAGAACTCCAGGTCCTCATCTCCCTCGTTATGAATCCTAAAGGGAACCTCAAAAATCTCTCCAGGGTCAAGTTCAGCCTCGATCCCATTAGGATCTACTCTAACTTCAGGATTATCTCGTTGTGGCAGCTCATTTTGTCTGTGAACTCCAGAAATGTCGCCAGCGTGACCCGAGGACAAACAAATTGTCAGGAAAATGGCAACGAAAACGATTGCAGTGCTTAAGTTAAAGGTTAATTTCTGTGTGATCATCATGTCTCCTAAAAAATCAACTGACCGTCGTTCTGGCGGACGCCGGAACCCAGTTTCCAAAACGAGTTCATTCTTGTCGGAATAAGATTCCGACCTACATATCCTGCGCAATATCTTGTTGTTAATGTTTATGTTGGATCGCGCTATTGGCACGATTTACTCCCCCTTCCCCCTCCCTGTGATGCAGAAGCAGGGTAAACTCGATCCCAAAGAAACAGTTGCTAAATATTCCTATTCAACAAATATAACCAACAACGAAAAATCCGGTCAATCCCATTAATCCGATGTGAATCCCCCTTCCGTCACCCCAACACCACATCACCACATCACCCTTTCCGTCATTTCCGTCACTTTTCCGTCACCACCTCAATCCCCCACCCACAGGCACATACCGCCAAAAGGGTGACGAAGTGACGATAAATCTCGCTATCCCCCCGTTTTCCCCTGCCCTGTGATGCAGCTTGCTTTTTGCAAAATAATGTTGTATATTATCAACAGTAATGATGCATATATC
>JABGPL010000173.1 GCA_018644935.1 Calditrichota bacterium
CCTCAACCTCTATAGGATCAATATTTATGATTGGGGTCGAACTTGTTTCACCCAATAGTTGAATTGAGAAATTCTGTCCTTCCGGTGAATTCCAGACTATAGCCAGCACTGACTCATGAATACCATCATTCGCAGCATTCAGCGTGATTTGTACTTGAGCCTCTGCACCTGGATCGACAATGAATTGAGTTGGATTGACTGTGAAGACCTCATTGTCACAAAGTATGTTTTGCACCTCAAGAGCTGCAGTACCAACATTTTGAACAGTAATAGAAATTTCATATGGCTGACCAGAAAATAGATCTTCAAACCCACTGTTCCAGTCAATATTTTCAGGCCATCCTACAATTTCTGACCAAGCTACTTCAAGCTCGGGATTTCCATTAACATGCATAGCTACAGGAATCTCTACATCTGGATTATCCGGGTCATTGGATATCAAATGCAGGATTGCTTCATAATCTCCTTCTAAATATATCGATGCATCAAATGTTATATTTATTTCGATCTCCTCACCTGCATCTAAACTCACATCTTCAGGCTCATAAGATAGCCAGCTACCCAGTTCGATAATGCCATCGTCCATTTCATACCAGATCGAACCAAGACAGGAATACCAGAGATTCGTTCCGTCATGTTCAATACCAATACATTGTCGTTGGGCGAGGTTCATTTGAGAAACAAGTTCCGGATCTCCATTTTCAATATCGAGTTGAAAAATAACTCCATTCATACCTTCAAGTACCCAGAGATTATCCCCTTCATGTTCAGGAACCCACTCAATACTAAGTAAGGGAGCATTATTGTTTTCCAAAATTCCATTGCAATCAATCTCGCGGATCAATTCGCCTTCGAATGTTACATTTCTAAAGACATTCATTACAAATCTTTCCGAACTATAAAACCATAGGTTCTCTCCATCGAAAGTTACACCTGAAGCATAATTCCCGGGCACATCGAAGAGGGCTATTTCGTTACCTTCCCTGTCAATCTGAACAACATATGCCATTCGTGCCTGAAAATTGTTTCTGCAACTCCAGAAGTTCTCACCATCATATGTCAAACCATTGTGTGGTGCCCCGAGATTTGCTCGTTCAACAATCCTCTGTTGCTGTAGATCAAAGGCCACCAAAGTATTGGTGCTGTTGTTGATTCCCCACATAAGCTCACCATCCCATGCTAAACCCGACCACATAGCCTGTTCAACTTGATATTCGGTAATAATTTCCCCAAATTCGTCACGGCTCGGTCCTGTTCGCCTGAGGTCTGACGCTGAATTCACTGAACGTTGCCCGGAATCTCGTTCAGGCTCGATATTTTCCTGTTCAATCCGGAGCGTCAGCTCTTCATCACCGCCATTACTAACATTAAGGACATACTCTCGGATTTCTCCCGAGTTGAGATTGTCTTCAAGGTTGTCCGGATTAGTTTGTGTAATAGGAACAGCGAAAAGTGAGGTTGGATTAATTGCAGTTAAAAATGCAATTATTAAAAAAGCGGATATTTTCGTGAACATTTACTCTCCTAAAATCACGTTAACAAATTACGAGGAAGTTGATTTTAGTAGGTACAAAATCTATGCCAGATTGTAAAGTTATATAATTCTGTGCTTTAATATGTTATTGTATTTGATAGGTCTCTTTTAAATGCAGGATTTCGTGCATAACGTGCGTTATGTACAAAAACCATGCATAATGCACGTTATGTATAATTCAGGTATTCCAAATCTTTGCATATCTGGAAATCATTTCAGATAACACCTCGGTGTCAGGGTCAAACACGTTAAATATCTGTGTACCTTTCCATCACTAACTCATACATTTCATCAAATTGGAAGTCGTTTTTAAATAGGAAATACTGCAACCTGAATCCTGACAATATTGCGGTCAATAGTCTTGCCTCAAGCTCTGGGTTCTCCAATTCCATTTTCTCGAAGATATTCTCGAGAGTGTTGTATGCATTTAGATTGTACTCTTTTAGCAGCAGTACCATCTCAGGTGATGGATTCGGCTTCACTTGAATGAGCAAAATCAACTTGGACATGAAAATCGTTTGCCTCTTTCGCATACCATAAATCGTCTTATTCACGAATCTTTCTATTTGTACGAATGGATCATCAATTTCACTGATTTCAGCGAGTCCTTTTTTAGACATTTCAAGGGCTTCATGTATCATTTCCTCAAGCAATTGATCCTTGCTCGAAAAATAATTGTACATTAATCCCGTAGATACACCCGCCTTCTTTGATATCATCGAAATAGGTGTTGTGTCAAATCCTTGTTTGGTAAACAGCTCGAGGGCAGCTGCCATGATCTTACTTTTACTTTCGGATCGCATTTGTTCGAATTGTTCTGTGGTTCGAGGTGTCATTCTTTCTTCCTGATTAGTTGAACGTTAATTCAATAAATAATATGATTACTGTCTATTGTCAAGGTTAATCTGGGTTCTATCTGCAAATAGTGACTGAAATTGACTTTACATCGGAATTTCAACCTCAATTTATTCGGAGTGCACAAGCAAAACTGGAGTACTCAAACCATGCTTGAGTATACATGATAAGCTCAAGCATGGCCTGAGCACTCCGGTGAGAGCTATTTCACAAATGTAATTATCTCTGAATTGTGGTGTAAAGGCGTACTCAGATTTAGGAGATATGTACCACTGCTCCAATCTGACGCATCTATTTCAAGTTGTTGAAAGCCCGGGCTGATTGATGAATAACCAATTTCCGATATCAGCCTCCCATTTTGATCCGATATGGATAATTGCAATGGAAATACTTCTGGTAAAAAGAAACTCACAGTAGTTCTTGAGTTAAATGGATTAGGATAGACCGAAATCAGTTCAAATGTTGTGGGTTGAGCATCCCGTTCAATTACCAAATTCGGACACTGAAGCCTGATAGTCAACTCAAGCTCCTTTTCACCATCGAATGAGAATAACTGCCGATAAATTGAAAAGTAACCCTGGCAATCCACATCCAGTCTGAAGTTTTCACGTGGGAGACTGGTAAACTCAAATCTTCCATCAACATCAGTTGTTAATGATTTGTTGCATCCTGCTACAGATATTGTTGCATTCTGTACTGGTTCATTTGTATTGTCGTTAATTATTACTCCGGTCAAATGACCCTGATACCCTGCGAGTTTGTCCAGAATATTCCCGAAGAACTCGGCTCTATCAAAATCATACTCATTATTCATCCCAAGCAGACAAATGCTCTGAGCATAGGTTCTATATGCCTGCCCATTGTACAGTACACCACGCACATGTTCGTTATTGTCGACCAGAACGTCTTCAGCTCCCATCAGGGCTTGTATTCTGTCTGGAGCTGTAGCCACAAATGGCTCACCTCCACCCTGGTAATACCCGAAATTTCCCGGCTCAAGGCTACAATCCCCAGCAACAGTTATCTGCTCAATCTCATTGTCATCACAATCGGACAAGAACTCAACTCTGAAACGTTCATACAGGTCCAACCGCTGATGTTCATCACACCAATCATTCCCTTCAATGTACAATCCTCCATTTCCGTCAAGGTACTCAGTGAGTACTTCCCCTTCTTCCAGGCTGATCCAGCCTGCAGGTGTCCCATCCTCTCAAGTGTTACAGAAAAATCCCAGCGATACAATTACAATCTCATACTCATTAAGATTTTCCGGGAGGAGAGTATCACTCTGGAAATTATACTCCAGCTCCCCAAGTGTTCGAGTTATTGCGGAAAAGGTTGTGTGGTTTTCTTCAAAGATGGGATCTGGAGAAGTAATGTCATTGTCATTCTGCCACACAAATACATCAATTGCGTATGAGTTTGATATTGTTAGTAGCAACAAACTCAATAGAAACAGAAAAAACAGAACGCTTCTAAGGTTTAGTTCCGAGTTCATGTTCATGTGGTTCCTCCTAAAACGGGGAAAATTGAACGGTGAAAAACATTGTAATTTAAAAGGCAATGTACAAACAACGGAGAGAAATAGGAATAGATGTCTATTAATTTAATATTTCAAATAAATTTAACTGTTTGATTTTGATTTGATTTTACCCATCTTAACAACTCTTAGGATAATGCTGACTATCTTGGCGTTAACTTAAACTTAAAGTATTATTTGATTACGTCTTGATTTTTATCTTACAAATCAGTATGTTCCGATTGTAAGTATCGTTTTGTTGGCACTCAATTTCAAGTTGTCTGATTCTAAAAAGAAGTGCTTTCGCCTCAAGACGATTAGTTAACAATTATACTTAGATCTCAACCGGACAAACATCATGTTTAAGAAACCTGTCTTCTGGATTAGCTTTTCGCTGATTTCTGTCATATGTACTGTCTTCGTTTTCAAATTCTTTCCCCATGCCTTCCCAATGCTCGAC
>JABGPL010000174.1 GCA_018644935.1 Calditrichota bacterium
GGTGCGGTCGCAATGTATCCACGAAATATGTTTCTCTGGGCGGACTGGATACGGCGATCCAGTTTTGTAAATATAGATCCAGAATTCGGTATTGTCGACAATGGTAACCCGCTTCCAATGAATCTGACCTTCGATACAGAATTGGTAATTGGCGGTGACTATGAGATAGAAGTCCATTTCAACTCAAATGACGAAGAAAATCCGGATATTGTTCTTAACATAGAATTGACAGTCTCGGATAATCCTGATATCAGGGTGGATTGGGAGCGCTCACATGGATTTCCCGAGGTTCTCGACTGGAACTTGAACTATCCTGATTTATATGTAAACGAAGAATATGAGATGACATTCAGCATAACAAATTACGGAACAAGAGACCTGGTGATTCAGGAAGTCCGGTTTGAGGGCGAAGGGGCAGATTTCTTCAGAGTTGTAAATCAAGGTGATATTCCCGATGTTGGAAGATTGGAAAGGGCTCCTGTAACCTGTATTGTCACCTCTGACGAAACCGGTGATTTTGCTGTAACGGCGGTAATCGTCTCTGATGATCCGGATATGGGCGAGTTTGAGATTCCTCTTCACACGGAGATTATTGGAGTTCCTTCAATTGAAGTCGATCCCCTTGATATCAACGCTGATCTTGAGGGTGCGGAAATTGCAGAAGAATTTTTCTCTATTGTAAACACAGGGAACGGAATACTTAAGTTTAACATAATCGAAGAAGTTATTAATCAACCCGAGCGAGACATGAGTCATCGTTTAGTGAGACAGGTTGATCCCGACCCTTCAAACAACGACATACCCATGCGAGATATGCCCGGTGATATATTGGGTGAATTTGCAGTTGATAGAGGAATTGGCGGTCAGCAGGGTGGTCTGTTTGCATCTCGTTCGATAACCCTGTTTCATAACCCCGATGACGGATTGATTTATGGTCAAAATTCCCTTTCCGGTGTTATCATGGGCTATGACCCTGCGGAAGAATATCAACCGACACGTTTTTTCAGCCTATCCTCCCGATATATACATGATATGGCTTATCATGACGGCGTAATTTACGGAGCATCTCCCGGAATGCGCGAAACGTTCTTGTACAGATACGATATGATAGGCAATGATCTTGGCAATCTTGATCTCGACTGGGGTGGTCAACCGGTCATAACCACCGGAGTAGCTTATGTGCCTGAACGGGATGTTCTTCTCGTAACAAAACAAGAGAGGGATTCAAATGAAAATGAGCTGCACGTGTTCAGTATGGAAGGAGAACATCTCGCAGATCTCGGTGAGTTGCCCCCATTAATGAGATGGCAGCAACCAGGTGCCCTTGAGTGGGTCCCTGAGCATCCACATGGTCAATTATGGCTGCATTCTCAAAATAGAATCTGGCAGATGGAGATTGATACGGAAAACTGGGAAATAGTTCGTGTCGTGCAGGATTTCGAGACATTTGGTTTAGATCCGAAGGATGGAATCACCCACGATGGTGAGAATCTATTCGTTACTTCAAGAAACCACCAGATCTGTAGAATTCTGGATGATGGTATTAACGAGGATGATTGGTTAACGATTAACCCAATCAGAGGTGAAGTTGATCTGGGTGATGAGGCAGAAATCGTCCTGACACTTAACGGCACCAATCAAGCACCCGGTGTGTATCAGGCGGAACTGCACATCCAAAATAATGACCCCGAAAATCCACTGATTGATGTGGTTGTCACTGTCGGCATTGAACAGTTTTCCGATATCCAGGTTTCATGGCCACTTGAAGCCGGTTTCAATCCTGATGAACCTGAAGAAGACCGATTTATTGATTGGAATTCTTTTTTAGAAGATGTATTGGTTGATCAGGTTTACGAGATTCCACTAACCGTCAGGAATATTGGCTATGGTGCATTGGAAGTGTCGGACATTTCTTTTGATTCCGAGTTTTTCAGAGCCGAACCTACTGAGTTCCAGCTCGATTTTTGGGAAGAAAGGCAGGTAACACTTGTCTTCCAACCAGAAGAAGACGGGAATTATGACGTTCCTGTTACATTCAATAGTAACGATCCAAACCTCCCTGAATTTTCGGTACAGATGGAGGCATTTGTATCCGAAGCACCGGTCATTGTTGTTGAACCTCCTGAACTCTGGTCTGAGTTGAATTCCGGTGAAGCTGCAGAGGAGATAATAAATATCACCAATGAGGGTGAGTCTGAACTGAGGTGGTCGGCAGAAATTAATTATGTGGACGGAGACGAAGATAGAGACAGCAATCCAATACGGAGCATGAGGTCTATAATAGAAGATCATGGGGCACATTCTCCCTTAAGAGATGTGCCTGAGAGCAAATTCCTCCTGTTCCTTGAGGAACAATGGCATCCATTCGCTTTTGAAAATGTCTTTCAAAGAGTCAGAGATTTGGATTATAATTTCATAAACTCAATTGAACAACTCTCAGAAATCGATTTCTACGACTATGATGTGTTATGGTTCAGGACGGGCTTTGCGAGCTTGGAATTGCGAGAATGGTGGAACGAAAACCTTGAAGGCATTGAGGAGTATGTAGCTGCGGGTTATACAGTTTATCTGGAACAAGGCGGTACAGAAGAATTCCCCTTTGAACCATTTCTTGCACCCGGAGGGCTGGCAGGAGAGCCGGATCAGCAATTGATTTGGATTGCAGAGGGAGCGGTTAGTAATTATATCGTACAAAACATGGAATGGGAAGAACACCAATACATTTTCAATTATGGGCTGCACCTCGTTTATACCCGTGAAAATCTAGAGCAAATAGAGAACTCTGAGCTCTATGAAATTATTCTCGAAGGAGCGAGAGATAATAAGCCTGGTCTCGTCCGTTATGAATACGGATTTGGAAATGTTGTGGTTTCCGGTATGCAAGAGGAGCGAGGATGGCGAGAGCGAGAGGATGGACGGTGGGGGTCCTGTGCCGATGTTTTTATCGACTATCTGGATTTACTGAGCAACCCTGATCCCTGGGTGTCCTGTCACCCTAAACATGGTCGTGTAGATCCCTGGGAAGACAACGACATTGTGGTTGATTTCGATAGCAATGGCTTAATTGAAGGCGACTATCTGGCTGAGATTATCATAAGCTCCAATGATCCGGAAACGCCCCTGGTGACTGTGGATATAACACTAACAGTAAATGGTATCCCGGAACCGGAGGTCGTTTGGGATGAGATAGTCGGATACCCTAATTTGATCGATTTTAATTCAATGTATGAAGAGATGTTCGCCAGAGGATCTTATCCTGTCGCGGTGACTATCAGGAATATTGGGTTTGCTGATCTTCATATCGAAGAAATCACTTCCAACCGCGATGGTTTGATCTCGGATTGGAATCCCGAAACAGAGTCGGTAGTACCCGCTCAAGATGAGATAGTAGTAGATTTCATGATTTTCGCTGAAGGGCAGGAAGAAATAAATGGAGCATTCCGGATTATTTTCGATGATGAAGAATTAGCGAACATTGTAATTCCAGCTACCGGAGAATTCATATTGGGTCCAATCCTCGTTGTTGATCCTGTTGAAATCAACGAAGATCTAAATACCGGCGAAAGAAACAGCATTGATCTGATACTTTCAAATCCGGGTGCGGCCGTCCTGACCTGGTGGACGGATGCGGAAATCATCGAAGCTCCGGGAGAAAATCGGGATATCGTAAATGGCAGAAATATACGTCAGATAGATGATCAATTTGGTCCATCTCGCGATGAACCGGGAGATTTAATAAATCAGGTACAATGGCCAAACTTCTCACGTTTTTCCATTCGGGCGGGATTAGCCTGGGACCCCGACAATGAATGGATGTGGTTTACGCAAGACAGACTTCCTCGCGCCTATGCAGTTGATCCAAATCAAAATTATGAGTGCGTTGATGAAATAGTAATGCCCGGTAGATTATTAGATATTTGCTGGTATAACGGGCTCATCTATGCTATCGTTGACGGCGGAAGGGCAATTGCGCGAATTGACATGAATGGCAACCGTCTTGAGGATATTCAGACTGGTGATTGGATTCCGGATGGAATCGGAGTTAGTTACGATCTCAATCTGATGTTCCTGATTGAAGCTTTCCCGGACAGAGCAGATCGCCAAATAAGGGTTTTTGAGATAGCAGAAGATGGGGGACTCGGTGAACAGGTTGGCATAATTGATAATTACAGGGAAATCCTGTTGCAGGACAATAACCAACTTAATAATGAACCGCGGAGTTTCCTCTGGGTG
>JABGPL010000175.1 GCA_018644935.1 Calditrichota bacterium
GTAAGCTTTGATTTGGATTGGGTTGTCATTAAAATAAATCCCTGTCCACGGATACTCCGATGGTATGACACTGTTAATATGAATCTCGCCGGCTCCCTGTGGAATTATATCAATCTCAATTCTGGAAGTACCCGATAGATTAAACTTCTCAATTACATGATCCCGTACTACTGCTGGTCGTAACCGAGCAAAATTTCGAATATAATCAACTTTCCATTCCCAGTCATCGTAGCTTCGGTCCCAACGATCCAGGTGGTTAGGAATTTCAGAATGGATTTTCGAACTAAATTTATCAATACTCTGAATAACCTGCTCAGGATTAAAGTTAACATTCATCAAATCTGCTAAACGATTAATAAAATCTATCTTGAAACTACTGTTATCAAGCATCTTTCTTAACAGGAAAGTTGAATGCGGTGGATTGCACACCTCAGAACTGCTGGGATCGGTTGCCCATTCCAGTGTATTATGATTGTATCTTGCCTGGCTGTATAGTCCGAACCCGAAATCGGTATCAAACATTATCCATCTCCATTTCCTGTCCGGTTTACAGATTTTATAGAATTTACAGTTCCTGCCAGGCCAATCAGAATTACCAATGTAGATATTAGTGGTATTGTAGTTGATGAAGTTATCAACATCAATTTGATTTGCAATATATTGGAAATTTGCAGAATCACTAAGATTATGAGTATCCAGAAAATCAATCATTTTTTCATATTCTGTACAATCACCATTTAGAGTATTTCCACTTATATCTAAGAAGTCAATTATGTCCGGTGCTACCTGATGATGAGAAGCGATAAAATGTTCATTGATTTTTTCACGGATGTTGTGAATTCCCCAGTAAATACCGTTAATAAATACTACAGCGGGACGATAGGCTTGAGTATCAATATCTCTATCCTTAACCAGACTTGTTATAAATGCATCCCTGAACATTGTATGGTTCCAGTCACTTCCAGAGTTGCGCAGAACAATGGACTCAAATCGATTAAGCTCCATTTCCGGGAATATCTGATAGTCGATCCCTCCTCCACTATTATATTGGGAACGCCCAAATATGGATAATGACCTTTGAGGATAGATCCGAGACCAACCTCCAAAAATTTTCACACCAGCATCTATACTGAATCCAGGATACGAATTTGGATTTGACGGATCAGTTGGCTCAAAAAACTCTAAATGGATCGGTCTTTCCCAATCGTTCCAAAAGTTGGCTCCCCTGTAAGGTGGTCGTTGATCGTAATCTGTACCAAAAACGTATATTCCTGTTTCTTCATCAAAGAGGTTTGCAGGATCTGTTGAAAGAGATATAATTGGTAAATCAGTCTCATAGTAGATATAACTATTTGTAACTACGGAACTGGGTACATGCTGAGGTTCAATCGTTACAGACCTGAGCACTCTGCTGGTATCAATTAATATCGGCTGATCGTATTCATTTGATTCTACTGTTGGAGGAGATCCATCCAAGGTGTAATAGATACTACAATTTTGATTTGGAGGAGTGAGGGTAATTTCGATTGGGTTCCAATATATACCAGCCGGAGGGTCACACCTGGGTGGAACTGAAACATCAACATTTCGACCGGGTGAATTTGAAAAGAATGGTGTGGGCATTTGATAGTAAAACCATGTAGAGTTGCCGTCCGGGTATTTTCCATAAGAGACTTTTGGAGGTAAGCTCGGAACAAAAACTTGATCGATGACCTCACCTTCAGCATTTGATAGAAGCAGAGATTCACCTTCCTGGCCGATCTTGAAATTTGTATGCAAACAGGGAAGTGATGGTCTTAAAACATCGACGACTTCGTTTTGTGTTTCTCTTTCACAATTCCAACCGATTGTGAGAAACGGGATCAAGGAGAGATCAGATGAAGATGAATCGCTATTATGTACTTGAATTGAAAGGACATTATCGCCTTGAACCAGAATGTTTTGAAAATTTTCGATTTGAAACAATTCCGGGGGTAATCCACGATAGATCAATGCTTCATGATTCTGCAATGCTAAATCATTGTGCTTCGGTATTGAATTCGACTGATCCATATTGGCACGTGCGATTTCCTGACCATTAATATAGGCGACGAATCCATCATCATAATCCATGTGCAGGAGAGTGTAGACAATGCTTTCAGTATCTTCGAGATTAAACACCTTTCTCAGATAAATACAGTAGATATCCCTATCAATTGTAGTTTCGTCATCATTGTCTCCGTACCCAAAACCGCTTCGACCTATGAGCCAGTTATCATGATTGAATTCAATATTACGCCAATGGTAGGGTGGAGCGGATGCACCCATTAAATATTTCCATTCATCTCCTTGTCTAATAACCGTTTCGATATGTTTTGCCCAACTCCGCCGATCCTTTCCTGATGCATAAAGAAGAAGATGATTTCCTGGTTCAAGTGTAACAAACGGGAAGACCCATTTCGACGGTATTTCTGGATCATCGGATAGTCCAAAGTTACATAAAACAGCCGTCTGATCACCAGTATTATACAGTTCGATCCAATCCACGCAGTCACCATTTTCGTCCGGGACCAATTCAGCATTGGAAGAAATAATTTCATTAAATACTATAGTTTGCCCAGAAAGAGGTGCTGCTATCAGAAGGATCAGAATAATCAATTCAATTGCAATTGAGAATTTAGGTCTTGGCTGAATCATTTGCGAAACGAACATTAAATCTCTCACTAAAGAAAGGATAACTGCCATATACTACCGCAATATAGGTTATCAAACACACCTAAGTAAATACCTGAATCCACATTCGTGCCATTCTCCGTAATCTAATGCAAAACAACAGGTTGATTAAATTAAACAATTGCTCCACAAAACAGGCAAAGTGTTGGGAAAATTTGCAGTGTATTCAACAGATGATTACGAAACAGGAAATTGCTATGTCTACTAAATGCTTGTGAATCTTTCCGTTTTGAAATTCTTGCCCCATCACCTCACCAAAACAACCTTGCGAACCGATTCAAAACCATTGGTTTCCAATTGCACAAAATACATCCCCGTGGACATTTTGTTTGCGTTGTAGAGGATCTTATGATGTCCCTCTGTTTGAATACCATCAAATAGCACTGCAACTTCACGACCTCTCGTGTCATGAACAGACAACGATATATGGTTTTCTCGAGGCAAATAGAACGACAAATGTGTGGTGGAGTTAAACGGGTTTGGTGCTGGATCAAATAGAACAGGGACTTCTGGTAAAATTAATTCTGAATCTCCAACTACCGATTGCCCATTACCCGGCTCAAACTTGATCACAAGTCCATTGTCTCCCTCTTCATTCTCGCTATTGATTGCAAATCCAACAGCGATAATCGAATTGTTATGCCCACGAGTTATTCCGTAAAATCCTCCTTCAATATATTCATCACCGTTCTCTGTCGGGAATAAGTTTTGTCTCCATCGCTCTTCGCCATCTGGAGAAAAGGAAATCACAAATGGTCTGTCTATCGCTTGGATTAATGGGCCATCCTCGAAGCCTGCTATTATTAACTCTCCTTCATCAAGTCTAACTATTCCACATACGTTCCCAACCTGATTGAGTCTATGAAGCGTGTTGGATAACGTATCTCCAGTTTGGTCGATAAAAGTCAAAATTGCACTTATATTGAAAGGTGGAAAGCCCGCACCATTACATGCCAGGACATATCCATTATCAGATATTGGAACCATCTCACTACAGGTTTGGTTAAAAACAACATACCTGTGAAATCTTGACCATCTGAGCTGACCATCCAGATTAGTATTAATTACCCAAGCTTTCATATCATCTCCTCTCAACGACGAAGTTCCGCTAATAAATATTCCATCCTCCGTTCCACTTAAGGAAGTGAAATAATCCGACCTGTTGTCTCCAAAAGAACTCTCCCAGTGAACCTCACCATCCACAATGTTGACGAGATATCCGGAGTTATTCTGGCTGGTGTCTCCTCCACAAAATACAAGTTCATTTCCTGGCAGTTCTATCACATCATTGAATCTACCTCCTGCACAATTAGATTCCCAGACCGGTTCACCAGCCCTGTCGATCAACAGTGCTGTCGCTGACCGATTACTCTCCCCAGCAATGATAAAATCGCCATCAGTAGTTTCGAGAATGCTACTGGCTTCGTCTCTCTGGTTTTCAGCACCATAAGTTCTGGACCAAATGATATCTCCAGCGTCATCAATCCGGACA
>JABGPL010000176.1 GCA_018644935.1 Calditrichota bacterium
AGCCGTACGGATAAATTGACATTCTCAAAAACGTCAACCATATTCTTCAGTTCAATGCCAATGCTGTCGGACATATCATAAATCATAAAATCGCGGTACCGATCAAGAACCGTAATGAAGTTTCCGAATATTCCGACATCCCGAGATTTACTCGGATCAGCGACTAATTTTATAACATTGATATCCTGTAAATTAGAGGCATCCATAATTGTGAGACCTCTTGAATCATTGGCGAAAAACAATAGATCACCTTGTTTTGAAATCTTTCGGAGAGGTAATTGGAAATCATAATCCCTGACAAACTCAAAGCGGTCAACATCCGCAATGTCAAGGATAGACAAATATCCATCCCTCCCTCTAAAAAAGGCCATTTCACCCTCGAAATACATATCGTATATATTCCGATCAAATCTGATTTCATCTAATATTTCTAAATTGGTTGGATCTAACAGGCTGTAAATCTGAACTATATTATCAACTGTCAAAAATAGTTCATCATTATGGACTTTGAATCGTCGATTTGGTAAATTTTCGATAAAATTCACCAAATCAGGGGATTCCGGGTTGGATATGTCAAAAATACTAAGACCACTTGGATCAGTACTGTAATATATTACATAGTCCCCATAAATTTCCGGTTTGTATCCGCGCCCTTCAATGCAGCTTAAGCGACGTGGATTTCTCAGGTCAGAAATATTTATAATATGAGTACCATCAATTCCAGTAACTACTGCGATATTTTCACGAACTGCCACGTATCGTTCGCTCCATCCCTGACCTCTTTCTACTACATCATCATACTCCCCCACAAACTCAACCTCGTTTGGGTTCGAGATATTGTAAATTTTAAATCCGGCAGAAATTACATAGGCAAAATCACCTCTTACAATAATATCCCTGTACAAATCCGGCAATTCGTAAAAAGCAAATTCAGAGACATTTTCCGGATCGGAAATATCCCAGAAGGATAAACCACTCTTGTGTGTGTTAACTACTGCAAATTCGCCATGAGGAACTATTTCACTGATTTCAGTCCACTCATAATCGTGAATGGCGACTTGTTCAATGTTGAAGTTTTCCTGAGCCTGAACAGGCGTAAAAGATAGGAAAATAATTACTACACTTAATGCAAAAACCTTTTTCATTTGACTCTCTCTCAAAAAATAATGTTGTGCTTGCAAAGAACATAAATCTAAAGTATCTGGTTCAGGTGAAATTTGAACCGTAATTTCATAATTTTAAGATAGTATCTGATTTTCAGATAATCAAGCTATGTTGCTTAATTTACATTCACCTGTGTCAGGTGAGGACACCTGACAAAACTCGCTGTGAGGCGTTCTAAATATCTTCGAAATCTGTGCAATCTGCGGATAACCAAAACTCAAACAGCCACCCCAAATTGAGGTGGCTGTTTGTTATCAATCCCTTTTACGGGAAAGTGCTACGGTTTGAAGGTTACTTAACTAAAATAACCTTCTTGACGGACATATTCTGACCGGATTGCATTCTGACGAAATAAACGCCGGCTGACATATCCAATGCATTCCAGCTTACTGTGTAGTTACCGGCAGCGTGCATTCCTGTTGCGAGGTTTGCGACCTGGCGACCAGCGATGTCATAGACATTGATGTTCAGGTCTTTGTTGCCAGGTACGGAATACTTGATCACGGTTTCACTGTTGAACGGGTTCGGATAGATTGCGTTCAATGCCAACTCTGTTGGGACTGCGTAACGTTCTTCCTCAACACCGTGGAACGCCTGCGTTCCAACAGTAAAGACACGTGGACCATCCGACTGGTATGTATAGCTGCGTTCGTCAAGCATGTTGACTTCCGCGCCACTCGTCTGGTCTATCATGATGAATGAGTAGTGGAATGGTGTGGTAAATTCCATCGTACCCCACGATACAGTCACTTCAGTGCCTGCCTCAGCCTCAACTGTGATATCCCAGGATTTTTCAGTCAGCGTATCATACGGTGCACGCATATCTTGCTTAAACCTATTGCCAACAACATCATTCCAACCTTCTCTATCAAAGTACATATTCAGAGATGATCCGCCAGGGGGTGCAACCGGCATTGGATAATCAAACTCATTATCATATCCATCAGAAGCTCCAGCTTCAGCACCAAGTCTAACTCGGGCATGTCCAGTGTCCGAGGCTGCATCGAAATTCATATACCATGAAGTCGGTTGACCTTCGTCACGACCTGGTTGCGGTTGAGGACTCGGGCTTCCTGGATGTGTTGGTGGTATCAACATTTCCAAATCGTCTACGTAGCAAGCCAACCAGTAACCAAACCACGGAAGGAATGTTTCAAATTCTCGATACTCAAACCATTCATGCCTCCAGCAGTACATTATCGGGCTAATCCAACTGGAATCAATTGCCTGCTGTCCCGTGAAGGTCTGATTATCATGCCTGAACAGAACATCGACAAGGTCGATTTCATACAAGAACGGCATACCGACCATGTTCCATGGAATTTGCAAATCGGTTCTAACTGTGTCTTCAACTTCTTCACCAATTATATCCAGATAGATCAATGTGTCCTCAGTTCCGAAGAATAATCCCGGTCCCGGTACACAATCACCCAATGCTTCAAAACCGCGATCATATTCAAAGTCAAATACCCAGTATGAGCGTGTTAGGTCATCCCAGAATACCGAAGTAACATCAGGTATGTACGGAAGGACACTCATGCTGATCTGGAACCAGCCAGCACCATAGAAGTACAATGAATGGATGTTTTCACGAACGAAATACAAAGCACCGATATCACAACGGGTTCCGTCAGGATCGGGATTTGAATTAGGATGACCCTGATCTATACAAGGGCTGTCTATTGTCAGATGGAAATCAAATCCTTCTGAGTCAACCCAGAGTGGATCTTCTTCGAAGTTCCAAACTGTATACTGATCAGCGTTGATAGCACGTCGGTTTATGATGCCGATCATACCGCCTGCGACGACATTCCAATTAGCACCAATTCTTGAGCCTTCACCATCAATCCGGCAGAAAAATTCCTGCGGGTAATTACCCCAGAAAATTGAATTCAATAATTCAATACTAACATTGGTATCGATGTAGACTGCCCCGCCAAATCCATCGTCCTCACCAACAAGTGCGTTGTTCTCACCAGTCGTACAGTTTATGAAATTAACCACTGAGCTTGTGAAATAGAATGCGCCACCATATTCTGCGGTATTATCAAAGAACAGGCAGTAGACATAATTGAAATCTGTACAATTGACCAGGCAGTAGGCACCACCCATTGGAGCAGTATTTCCATAAATCCAGCAATAGTAGAAGTATGCTGATGATCCCGTAGCGTAAAAACCGCCACCCATGCCGGAAGTGTTGCCGTAAATATGGCAATACCGGAATATTGATTCCGAACCGGACAGGTAAACACCACCACCGTAATAATCACCACCGATGGTAATATCACGGATTATACAGGATTCGATTGTCGGGCTTGAGTCTTCGATGTAAATACCACCACCGTGACCGGTACCTTCATTTTCATTGGTAATCGTGAAACCGATTAGTTCACAATGATAAGTCTGACCACCGTTGAAAGTTATAACCGGAGATCCATCTGCACCGGTGATTATAGTGTTCTCAACATCTTCCCAGTCACCACTGTAGAAATACTGACTGATCATAATTACGCAATGTTCGCCAAAGTCAATATTCTCTTCGTATGTACCAAGATGAACATAGATTGTATCACCATTTTCTGAGTTGTCAATGGCTTCCTGAATTGTGTCATAATCACCCGGAACTTCAACAACATTACCTGGAGGAGGATCTGGAGGTTCGCCATTGCCACCACCATCGTCATCCTGATGCCAGTAATATCTACCGACATCACAGCGTGTGTCATCGGGATCATCGGCTTCATTTGGATCGCCCGTGTCAATACAAGGGCTGGCACCCTGGAGATAATAATCAAAAATCGGGGCAGTACTATCTTCAAATAATGGATCGACATTTAAATTGCCAACTCCATCATATAGGGGGTCATTGGTCCATTCTACATCGGAATATGTAATTGTATATGTAGCACTGGTAATACTTTCAGGTGTATTTTGCCATAATATTGAATTGGTAATTGAAATTGTGGAGTTTACTTTATCAATGGCACCGTTAGAACCTCCTGC
>JABGPL010000177.1 GCA_018644935.1 Calditrichota bacterium
CAAGCCATTCTGTTCAAAACAATACCCCCCACGCCGTTGGACCACGATTCGTTGGTGTAGCGATTCGAAATCCAGCGGCAAATCCTGCAATCAATATCATTAATTTCATTTGTTACTCCTGATATTAAGTAACTCACCACAACCGCAAGGGTCGGGGCTACGATTTTTTCATTAGCGGAGCTGTCATCCCATAGACCAATAACGAAACAACAATCACAACTACAACAATGGGAAATTTAAACGGCATCAAAGCGGGAACGTAGTTCGGAAGAAATACACCAATTACTACGGGAAACAGAGCGAGCATTTGAGCACGAACTGATGTTGTTGACCTTTTGCCACAGTCCGTGCATGTTGCTGCCGACATTGGGCCGGTGCTGATTTTTGCCCACAGTGTAATGGTTTCTTTTTCGCAATACGGACATTTGTACATTTGCGCAATTGCTCCTAAAAGGTGTTTCCTGCCTGGATGAAAAATATATCTTGCTTTTTGACTGTTGCACTCGGGAAAAGGTGTCCCCATTGCAGGTGGATGGGACCTAAAACCGTGTCAAATGCAATGTAAACTGCCACTGAGCGCATCCAGTCATCCTTGACGATTTGAGCTGTTGGGTCGCTCCAGCTGCCTCCGATGTCAGACCTGATCCCGATGTATGTATCTGCTAACGCTCGACTGAGCAGGTCAAATCTCATGTCGATCCCGCCTGCCATCTGGATAATGCCTTCTTTCTCATCCAAGTTTAATCCCGGAAACTCGTGAATTCCACCGAGGCGGAACCTCTCGTCGTGGGGGGTTGTTCTGTCTGCCGTCCTCCCGATGAATCTAATTCCCAGGGTGTATCTGGGAATGGTGGGGTAATAGGTTTCAATCGAGCCTTGAAATTTGTAAAAATCAACATCGGATGCAAGATATTTTCCTGATGTCTCAAAGCTCGTTTTCAGTTGTATGCCCTCATTTGGATAGGGATAACGGTCGAGGTTATCGAGTCCAAGTCTTAGGCCGATGGCGGATAGCTGATAGTGTTCTCTCTCTGAATCATATTCGTTGTCGTGACTCTCCATCCGGGCAGTAAACGCAAGTAGCCCCCAACTCTCAGCTTGAGCTCCCACTTCGACTCGTCCACCCCAGCGAGTTTCCATGAATCTATTCTCGCGGAGTCTTATATGATCTTCATCAAACGGATAACGGTATTGTTTTTCAAAGCCGAGACTGAAATTGTGCAGGATGGATAAATCCGTCCCCTTTTCCATCCGGTAGGATACTCGGTGTTCAGTGTCGATTTCTCCAACAGATGTAAAAACTATCAATCGACCCGCATAGTTAAATGGACCCGGCCATGTCAATTCACCAAATCCTCGGGCTCTATGCTGCGATTGGTAAGCAAGACCAAGACGTATCGGCGGAGAAACATGCTCTTGAACGTGAAACACAACATGCCAACCGTCTTTACCGAATACAAGCTCAGGGTTAATACTTCTGAACAGCCCCGTATTGTATACAGCGGAGGTTGCTTTGATAATGGTGGAACTTTTGATCGGCTCCGTTGGCTTCAATCGCACTTCACGTGAAATAGCACCAATTGGAACGCTCTCCAAACCCATAACCTCCATGCAGCATAGTAATCCCTCATCAATACTCAGAGTCAGGACTCCAAAATTTTCATCCATATCCGCGCTTCCAATACCAGCAACTGTAAAACCGCGCAATCGATAATCCCTCAGAATATCATCTACAGCAACTTTCACCCTGTCGTAATTAAGCCTTTCCCCTAATTGATCTGTGAAGTTGGATATCAAAATCGAATCTGATACGGATGCATTTCCAATTATTACAATATCGTTAAGAATCGGAGTCTGTTCTATTTTTATTAACAATGAAAGACTCTCTTCGATATACTCAGCCCAACAGTGCTGTACTTCACCGGTTTTCAGCAATTCTCTAAGGTAATCTTCGATTTCAAACACAAAAACATCCCGACCTGTCAATGAGTCTGAAATTTGTGGACTGAAGTCAACCCCATCCGGCAAAATGATACTTTCAATCATAAGCAAGGAGGAATCTCTATCAAACACTTTGCTCTCGAGAAGTATAAGCAAGTCCGGAAGCCGTTCAATCATAGCATCTCTTCCAGCATCCACAAGTCGAGCATATTCCTCTGCATCCTCAGGAACATCCTCAATTATAGGAGTTACCAGTAAATCCGCATCCAATCGTGATTTTCTATTGGTTTCACGTTCGAGGATGGTCGTTACCTGATCGACAATTTGCCAGGGTTGGGGAGGTTTTTTAAATCGATTCAGATCTGCTGAGACATCCACCACTACAACTACACCATCACACATTTCACGGGCGAGGTTAACAGGCATATTGGAGGTAATTCCCCCGTCAATCAGCTTTAGGGTATCAATAACAAATGGATCGAAAAGCAGGGGAATTGTCATTGAGCTGCGAATTGCTGGAGTCATGTCTCCATTTCTGAATACATATCCTTTGCCTGTGCAGAGGTCAGTTGCCTGAATCAATATCTTTGTGGGGAGATCGTTCCAGTCATTTACAAACCTGTAAGGAAGATCTGAGGTGAGTTCGAGCAGACGTTTATATAATCTCTGCCCTGGAGAAATTGCACCGGGAAGTATCGGGGTGAGATCATCTGCTAATCGAAGCTCGATAATATGACGAGATAGTTCCTGCTTACGCGCAAGCAACATACTGCGACGTTCCGGTTTATCCAGCATTAAACTTGCTGGTTCAACCCGCCGTAGACGGTACAATATTTCATCAGTGGTGAATCCACCAGCATACAACCCACCTATCAATGCACCGGATGACACCGCTGCTATTCCATACGGTTTAAGTCCAGCTTCACTGAGAGCCTGCAAAACTCCAATATGAGCGAGACCTTTGAGACCGCCACCGGAGAGGACAAGGGTGAATTGCGGCTCAACTGGTTTAAATCTGACAAGTCTTTTACTGTAGGTGTTCGAGCGGGTATTTAATTCCGGCGAGTATAGGATTGGAAAGGCATTGACCTCCTCAACCGGAATTCGGATTTCTCGCGATTCTGCTATTTGGGGTGTGCATACCCAGCAGCACACTAAGCAGAAAGCGATAACTGTGGTGAATTTGGACACGTGTATTTGTTATCGGATTAGAAGCAGTTTTATCTGTTGATTTGTTTTCTGGTTGGTAATATATCCCTTTGTATCCACTCGTGCAATATAGACACCTGAGGGAAATGAATTTCCACTCCATTCTGTATGATAAGATCCGACTGACTGAACTTCATTTATGACATGATCAACAAGTCTGCCTGAGAAATCAAATATCTGTATTTTTACATCGGAATATTCAAACGTTTGATATGAAAATGTTACAGTGCTGTTAAATGGATTTGGAAATGTAGAATTCAGCCTGAATACTGCAGGATTTTGGACATCCGTAATCAGAGATGCCTCAAACACAGAAAAACCGTTGATCTGCCAGTATTTATCGCCATTGATCAAACTTAACTTCAACGGAAACTCCGTTGAAGTTACTTCATTTCGCCAGTAAAGATCAAATTCTTCAATATAAGTGTTACCAATTTGAGACAGTTCTTCCTCACCCCAAACCGCAATGCCAATTTCGGATTGATTTTCTCTGATAGCTGTAAGACCTATTATATGTGAATGCTTGTTTCGTGCGATTATTTCACCCGTGGGTAGATCTAAACTCGTCAGTAGCAAACTATGATTATCCGAACTTGGTGGTTGGAACCCTATCCCTCTGAGTTCCGAATTGTTGTGATTCGGTAACATCGCAACATTTTCACCAGGAAAAATAAGTTCACCAGCCTCAAACAGTTTTATTAAATATCCCTCACCGGGTTCTAAATTGGGTAAATTATTAAATCCAAACTCCGGAGACCAGAACCGGCCATTATCATCCTTTGCAAATATGAGATTTTCACCTAACGATTCAAAAGCACTTTCTGCCGACATGTCTTGTTCAGGAAGATATCCGACCATGTTCCAATTCTGGTGAAGCTGGATCGGTGTATCAACTGCAATTCTTTCTCCCTCTAACTCAAGATTGAATTCTTCATCAAGTTTGATCCAATAGCCCAATGTCGGGTCCCAATCTCCAAGCTGGCTGAATCCAAATCGTGGAGCG
>JABGPL010000178.1 GCA_018644935.1 Calditrichota bacterium
GATCATATCAGATGTTTCCTTGAAAAAAACAGACGGGGATACTAAGGATAAAGAAGCAACGATGTTCTTCCTGGCACCGATTAAAAATAGAGTCGGCAATGTAATTGCTGCATTGAGCATTCGGTTGGATCCTGGAAAAGATTTTTCTCGGTTCATGCATATGGGACGGTTTGGAGATACGGGAGAAACTTACGCTATTGACAAGAATGGTTTGTTGATTTCTGACATTCGCTTCTGCGATCAACTCTGGGAGGTAGGTCTCCTTGATTTGGGAAAACGAAGTGATTTAAATGTTTACGTCCGTGATCCTGGAGGAAATCTTTTCGAGAGGCATCCTCTGCCCGTTAATATAGATGCTCAGCCACTCACTCTGATGGCGGTCAATGCCATTGCTGAAAACGATGGGCGCAATGTAACAGGATATAGAGATTACCGGGGCGTTATGGTGATGGGGGCATGGTTGTGGGATCATAAGCTTGGCATAGGTATGGCAACCGAACTTGATGTCGAAGAAGCAATGACCACGTTTAATGATATCCGAATTGCGTTTTTCCTTATAGTTGTGATCACTGTTTTTACATCATTGTTCCTCACCGGATTGCTCCTTTGGTTGGAGCGTAATGCGATTAGATCGTTGCAGCAAGCCCATGATGATTTAGAGAACCAGGTTGAAGAGCGCACGAAGGAGTTGACTGAGGCAAAAGACCACCTTGATATTGCCATGAGTGCCTCAAAAATGGGCAACTGGATCTTTTATAATCTTGAGAACCGGTTTGAAGTGGATGTCGCTACAGAGGTGATATTCGGAATGGAACCAGGAGGATTCGACGGGAAATTCGAATCCTGGCTAGCATTTATCCACCCCGATGATGTGAAAAGAGTAATAAACTCAATGAGGATCAGTAGGAAAAGTGGTGCTAACTATGAGGATGAATACAGGATAGTTCTTAAGAGTGGTGAGATCAGGCATATTTCGGGTAGGGGAGTATTTATTCTGGATTCGAATGGAAAAGCTATTCGTGGTACAGGATTAATCTGGGATATTACGGATCGAGTTAAAGCTGATGAAGGAATGAGGAAACTCGCTGCTGCCGTTGAATGCAATCCTACGGCAGTGATAATTACAAATAAACAAGGCTTCATCGAATATGTAAATCCAAAGTTCACTCAAATTACTGGTTATGAATCGGATGAAATTATTGGTCAGAAACCAAGTATTTTGAACTCAGGGTACTATCCAACCGAATACTTTAAGGATCTCTGGGAAAACATATTAGCTGGAAAAGAGTGGCATGGTGAATTTCGAAATAAAAAGAAGAATGGTGAGCTTGATTGGCAGTCTGCAATGATTGCTCCAATATTTGATAAAAACCGTGAGATTACCCATTTCGTCTCAATCCAGGAGGATGTTACAGAAAAGAAAAAGGTTGCAGAACAGCTCCTGAAGCTTTCCAAGGCAATTGAATTTAGTCCAGTTTCGGTGGTCATAACTGATCCAAATGGCAAAATTGAGTATGTGAATCCTTACTTTTGCGAGGTTACCGGTTACAGCCAGGATGAAGCGATTGGTCAAAATCCAAAAGTATTGAAATCTGGAAGACAATCAAAGGAATTCTACAAGATGCTTTGGGATACTATTCTGAGTGGGGAGATATGGAGAGGCAATTTTCATAATAAGAAGAAAAGTGGTGAGTCCTATTGGGAACAAGCTTCAATAACCCCAATTACCAATGATGCGGGTAAGGTCACTCATTTAGTTGCAGTGAAAGAAGACATTACAGAAAAGAGGCTTATTAATAAGGAACTCAGAGCCGCAAAAGAAACTGCAGAAGCTGCAACTAAGGCAAAATCTGATTTCCTCGCTAATATGAGCCACGAGATCCGTACACCAATGAACGCCATACTCGGCATGGCGCATCTCGCACAAAAAACCGAGTTAACCCCGAAGCAACTGGATTACCTGAAAAAGATCGACATTTCCGCTCAATCACTACTCGGTATTATTAATGACATTTTAGATTTTTCCAAAATCGAGGCAGGCAAACTCGATATTGAGGAAATTGAATTCGACCTGATGGAGAAGTTAGATAGCGTAGCGTCGATGGTAACTGTAAAAGCGCAGGAAAAGGAATCGCTACAGGTATTATTCAGAGTTGATCCCGAAATTCCAGACTTCCTCGTTGGTGATCCATTACGATTGGGACAGATAATCATCAATCTTGGTAACAATGCTGTCAAGTTTACTGAAAAAGGTGAAATTGTCCTGAATGCCCAACTTATTGAAAGAGATGATGAAAAGGTTAGCCTGCGATTTTCAGTCAAGGACACTGGAATTGGTCTGACTGAAGAGCAAGCTGGTAAGTTGTTCCAGGCATTCGCCCAGGCTGATGCATCAACTACCCGCAAATATGGCGGAACCGGTCTGGGACTTAACATCAGCAAGCGACTAGTGAACATGATGGGTGGTGATATATGGGTGGAAAGCGAATATGGCAAAGGCAGTGAGTTTATATTTACCTGTACGCTTGGGTACACCGACAAGACTCGTGAAGATAAAAAGAAATTCGGGGAAGAATTCAATGAGCTTAAAGTCCTGGTAGTCGATGACAGCTCCGCTGCTCGCGAAATACTTGGGGAAATGCTCCAGACATTCAGATTTAAAGTCGATCAGGCTCCAACCGGTTCCAGGGCGCTTGAGCTTATTAATGCATCATCGGGTGATTCCGAATATGATATAGTTATAGTTGACTGGAAGATGGCGGGAATGGATGGAATTGAAACCAGTTCAAGAATCAGGTCACTCCAGTCGCTTAGTAAACAGCCTAAAATTATCATGGCTACGGCGTATGATCAGGATGAACTTCAAAAAGCCGCCACTGATGTAAAAATAGATGGTTTTATTGTGAAACCCGTTGGTCCTTCAAGCCTGTTTGACGCAATAATGCAGACTTTCGGTAATATTCAGACAAATAGACCGAGAGCTTGGAGAAAAAGCGAACTTGAATTTAAGGCGTCTCAAGAACTTGGCGGAGCCAGAATCCTGCTTGCTGAAGACAATGAAATTAATCAGCAGGTCGCTGAAGAGATATTAAACAGCGTTGGCATTGAGATCACTATTGCCGATAACGGCGAGAAAACTGTAGAAATGGCTCAAAGTGAAAGCTTTGACGCAATTCTGATGGACCTTCAAATGCCGGTAATGGATGGCTATGAAGCTACAATTGCCATTCGTAAAATTAAAAAACTTGATCAGTTACCGATTATTGCCATGACAGCGGATGCGATGACTGGTGTAAGAGAAAAGGTCGTCGAAATCGGCATGAATGATTATGTCACCAAACCAATTGAAATAAATAACTTGTTTGGAGCATTGCTTAAATGGGTGAAGCTGGATAGACCTGCAGCACATGCAAATGTGGAAATGGAATCAAAAAATGAATCAATTATTCCAAATTTACCGGGTATTGATGTTGAGGATGGTTTGAAACGTGTCGGAGGCAGTAAAGATTTCTATACAAAGCTGTTGATTAAATTTGCTAATAGTTACGGAGATTTTGAAAAAGAACTTCGCGAGCTCATATCCGCAGGAGACATTGAAACCGCCACCAGAAATGCTCACAGTTTGAAAGGTGTCGCCGGTAACCTGGGCGCAAAAGAATTGTTCAATCTGGCTGCGGGATTAGAGAAAGCGCTAAAGGGAAATCACACCAATTCATTTGAGGAACATATTTCCAAAACATCCGCAACACTATCAGAGATTTTAGCATCCATCAGCATACTTGACACCAGAAAACAAGAGCGCAACCAGCCAACAAATAAAAAAACAATAGACCCCAACAAGTTAAAAGAACTCGCAGAGTCATTGATAGTTCTGATTGATGAAGATCTTTCGGCAGCGACTGATAAGCTCGATGAGTTGGAAGAGCTATTGTGTGATACAGAGCATGAAGAAACTTTCAAGAAGATAGCAGATGATTTGGATAATTTTGATGTTGATGCTGCGATTATAAGCCTTAAGGAGTTTAAGCATAGGATTAACCAATATGACGATTGACCTGAAAAAACCAGATATGGATTCGTTGAAGGTGGAACTTAAAAGCGCTTCGGG
>JABGPL010000179.1 GCA_018644935.1 Calditrichota bacterium
ATCTTCCCGCAGCAAATGATGTGACGCCTCTTCATCTGGCGGTCCAATCCCAGCATGACAGCATGGTCGAGTTTCTGATCAATGCTGGCTCTGATCTAAATCTCACTAACAAGTGGGGAATAACACCAATGCATCAATCTGTACAGCTCGGACGAATAGATTATGTTGAAGCCTTGCTTTCAGCTGGTGCAGGACTGAATATTGCCGATAATCAACGGAGATATCCGATAGATTTGATTTCAGCCGAAGGGGAAAACAGTGCAGAATTGCTAACACTCCTCAAAGCTCATCATGGTGACATAAATCAACCCCTTGAGGACGATACATCAAAATCACTTGACCCAGAAGTGGCAAACTTCTTAAAGTCTCAAGGTCATTATGTAGGTGGAGATAAAACACTATTATTAAAAGCAGTTTTGGAGCATGACTCAACGGAGGTCGTCCGAATACTGGCTCTGGGCGGTGATCCGAATTACCGGGATCATTATCAAAGCACTCCTTTGCATCATGCGATTCGGCTTTACTACCCACCTATCGTGAATCTACTTCTTGACAATGGAGCAGAAGTAAACGTCCGCAATTCTGCAGGTGACACGCCCTTGCATCATGCCGTATTCCTACCTTCTGAAGAAATTACGGGTAGGTTACTTGATCTTGGCGCCGATGTAAACGCTCTGACCTATTCTTCAAAATATAGTTCGAAACATGTGGGAATGCGACCGCCACGTCCACCTCACATTCGTGGCTCGTCATATCGGGATGTCGACGAAAGAGTTTTAACTGAAGATGGACAACCTCCATTGTATAATCTCTTTCGCTTATCTAAATATGAAGGTTACTTAGAACATAGAGATCAAAGGCTCTCAATAATGGGATTGTTTTTCGAGAGGGATGTCGAATTGAATAAGCCTTTTAAAGTTGGATATATGAATCAACGCCGAACTACTACCTTGCTTGAGGAAGCGCTACGCGGAGGTTACATTGAAGAGGCGGAACTGTTGCTCAAAAACGGTGCCGAAATTGACTACCCGAGTAACCCAACTCCGCTGCTGATCAGATTTTTATTATTAGAAAACAAAGATTTGGTGGCTCAAGCTCTTGAGCTTCTGCTCCGGTATGATGCAAATCCAGATGTCAAGGACGAGTACAAGAATACTCCGCTCTATGTTGTCTGTCAGAACGTGCGTGTAAAAGATCCCACTACTCTGGCGAAAATCCTGATCCGACACGGAGCCAATGTCCGGGTCAGATGCAAAAACAAAGAAACACCTCTACACCAAGCCACATATAGGGGATATCACGAGATTATGCGTGCACTCATAGCAAACGGTGCAAATCAGCATTGGACAGACCGTTCAGGCAGATCAGCATTAAGCATTGCTGTCTCGAACAGTGACAGTACCGCGAAAAAGATTTTGGAAATTTCAGGCAATTAAGGGGACAGTATCAGTACTGTCCGGTTTACAAATCGAATAAATACAATTGATTGTCATTGAATGTTTGTTCGCATTTGTAATCTATATTTGCAACCAATTGAAAAATAGCTACTTTTTAAACACGTCAAACTTAGATCCCAACCTGATTGGTTTACTTGTCTGACAGGTAAGTTTCCTCCAATCTATTGGTATTTAATCCTGAGTATCCTGTACATCCCTGTTCAAAAAGGTTTGAGCTAAAAGAAAAACAAAGATATACAAGATGATCAGGATTAGATCATCTCAAATTGCAAAATGTAAAGAGCTGATTATCTTTAGGTATATACAAAAGATCACTGCTGTCCAAAATAAGTTTGCATCCCGCGCTCCTCATTCCCAACTTGATTGGGAATCCAGTATATATGCTTAAAAATTAAATATATGCGCTATAGAAACACTTTAAAATATTTTTATCTTTTTAGAGACAGAATCATTTAGAAAACAGGTTGTTGCAAAAATAAAGTCTCTGGATTACCGTGTTCACGAGAATGAGGAGCTTCCAAAACACCTGTTTTGGACAGGTGTGACAAAAGATAAAAGATTGTGTAAAAAGTTATCCGGACAGTACTGATACTATCCCCATAATTATCCAGAGCATGAATTGCCCGTGGTATTAAAATCAACTGCTCCTATATTTTAATTTCCAACGAAAAACGTTACCTTTACTATTTAGTACAATTTAGAGATCAACAATTGAGGTAAAGATGGTACTTTCGAGATTATTTATTACAATCCTCGTACTGAGTCTATGCACATCGGTTGCAACAGCTCAGGATGTTAATTACGGGGAAACATATCTGATAGGCACGACCTGGTATTTCAACCAGCAGAATAGTACGGTTGGAAAGCTCATCGCTCGTGATGCACTTTCTGGAACCCACTTTGTTTTCACCGGAAAGGATGAACCGGATTCCGAATTGAGAGGTTTGGATTTTAATTTCTATCATGACGGTGGCGGTGACATTGCAGCTCAATTGGAGAATAATATTGTTCATGTTGAGCAGGAACGGAGAATTGGATATGCATCAATGGATCTTCTGCGGGTAGAGGATTCTTATCGCGCAGTTGCTTTCTTTAACAATTCAATGCGCGGCGCAATGGCTTATGATTGGGATTGGGGATTTGGAGCCTTTACCATCCAATACCTCGCAAGTCCTATTCAACGCCTGCCTCTGGTAACCAAAGGTTGCATTGACAGTAATGGTTGGGCTCATGTGGTTTCCGGGAGCCATGCGATGGGGCAGGATGTCACATTTACCTTGTTATTCTGGCATATCGAACCCAATGATGATTTTACAGAATGGGAACCGATGAATGCCCGAGTTCTGGAGTCTATGACCGGATTGGGACACCATGTAAAAGCTTCGCGCGAATCCGGACACGTTGGTCTCGTCTGGCAGCACAATATTGTTGGAGTTCCACCACCCGAAGGTTGGGAGAATACAGTTGCTCACGGAATGAACAATGACCTATACCTCCTTGAGTCCGAAGATGGACAGGAATGGGATTATGATAATCCGTTTAACATCACCAGAACCATTCCTTCTGATCATGAACGTGAAGGGCATCTTGCTTATGGTGATACTTTGAGACCGTTCAACGATGTTGACATCCTCTATATGGGTGATGTAATTCATGTCGTATTTTCGGCTCGTGGTTTCTGGGCTGATCCGCTGATGAACGAAGTCCCACCTGTTGAAGGTATCACTGTCAAAGAGAGTATGATCTGGCATTGGGATTCTGACTCGGATAGTTTAACGCTTGTTGGAGATGGCTGGTACGAAAACGAGGGTGACCCCAGTTCTATTCAAAGCAATGTTTCAAGACCATCACTCGGAGCATCCGAAGACGGCACGATGTATTGCCTGTTCCGCAAAGTGACGGAAGATGACATGAACCTGAACCAGTATTGTTATGGTGAATTAGTGGTTTCTATTTCGGAGGATCAGGGAATAACTTGGTCAGAGCCGATCAATCTAACTGGAACCAACGCACAAGATCATGACGAATTTGACGAATACGTGGATGAAGCTCATCCGAGTTTGGCGGATGTTGTTGACGAGAGTCTTCACTTGTATTACGTTCTTGCACCCGAATCCGATGAATCTCCTCAGCATGGTCTTCTCAGCGAATGCAGGATGACATATCAACGCGTACCACTTATGGAACTGCCAGAAGATGTTGTGCCTCTCGAGCTTCCTCGCGAGGGTTTCACGTACCACAATTATCCACCATTAAGTGTACCTGATGTCTCAGACCAATTGCCGACATCATCCGAGATTGTTGCGGTTTATCCCAATCCATTCAACAACCGTGCTGAAGTATCTTACAATCTGGTTAGTAAAGGTCAAGTGCAGCTTGACATCTTCGATGCCAATGGTCAGACTATGGCAAGCCAGAGTCTGGGTATTCAAAATTCAGGAACGCATACAATCTCAGTAAATGCATCCGAATTGCCGACAGGGATTTATTTCGTGAAAATGAATCTTGGTGGTAAGGTTGCGACTCGTAAGATGATTTGTTTGAAATAAAAGTAGCT
>JABGPL010000018.1 GCA_018644935.1 Calditrichota bacterium
ATCGAAACGGATGCCTTTAAAACCAGTGGAAATATAATAGGCTTTTATGCTTATAAAATTTGAGTCTTGTCCAATAGCCAGTAGTCTTCCCTGAACCGCTAATTTATAATGCCCAACAAAATAAACTTCAACTCCGGGATCAATGGTTAGTCTTTCATCCTGTGGGACTGTAATATTATCAGCAACAATATAAGGGCTACCTTCGATGTTCCACCTTCCGGAGACATCTCCTTCAACAATAGTCTGTCCAATCAAAATTATAGGTGACAGAAGAGCAAGCATTAAAATCCTAAGCATCTTTACCTCAATGTAGAAACGCATATCAGAAACAAGGCTACCTTGTTTTGTCTTCAGAGTCGAACAGAACAAACTATTTCGTTTCAGGTACTGTCCTGATTTTAACAGACAGTTTAATTCTGCAGCTTTACCTTACAATCTAACAGAAGATCTTACGGTTACCATTTATTTCACAAGCAAGACCTTCTTCGAAACAGACCTTTTACTACTTTCCAACTTTATAAAATACAACCCCGAAGCCATATCCTCCGCATTCAAAGTTATGCAGTGAACTCCTGCCCGATGCTTGCCGTTAAACAATGTCTCAACTCTCTGCCCGGACAGGCTGTAGAGATTCAGAGAAATGTATGACTCAAATGGCAGGGCATAATCGATTCTGGTTGTTGAATTAAATGGATTCGGGAATACCGAAACTATCCCAAATTCCTGAGGGATCTCAGAATTGCTAAGGAGTTCTACCACCCAGAAACCATCTGTTTTAAATAGTCCCTCACCACTCTGTGTCTTGAATTGAACTCCTTTAGATTCACCATCAACAAAAATCCGCAATTCAAGAGATTCATCGACCAATGCGCCATCGACTTCTGGAGTTGTTGCATCGTCACCCCAAACTGCAATACCACATACACCATCAACCACAACACCTGCGCCAACTAACTTATCATTTGCATAAACTCCAATCTCACAGTCCGTTAGAGTTCCCGCTTGAATCAATAAACTCATATTGTT
Organism: Calditrichota bacterium; assembly: GCA_018644935.1. Lineage (GTDB taxonomy): Bacteria > Electryoneota > AABM5-125-24 > Hatepunaeales > Hatepunaeaceae > JABGPL01. The sequence goes on from JABGPL010000018.1 coordinate 1,027, forward strand.
GCCGGTATTGGGGTGTTCAGGAAGTTCACCTCGTTGACGGGGATGTCTAGCTGCGACCTCCTCATCCTGTTCCTGTAATCGATAGACCAGATCCACGTCCTCAGAAACCTTAATTTGATAGCCCCATAATTCCTGCATATTGCCAAGGTTACTGAATCCCCATTGTGTACTGTAAAAGTTTCCGGAACCATCCTTTGCAATAAACAGTTGATCAACAATCCCTGATAGGGCGACGATTGCATCAACCGGTTGGCGCGGGAAATATGAAGCCATGTTCCAGCCTTCGTGCAATGGGATGGGATCGTCAGACATAACTGTGATTCCACCCATCGTTAACTCCCCGGCATCCTCCATTTTTATCTGGTATCCCTCCGTTACATTCCAGCCCGGAATATTGCAGAAACCAAATGCAGGGCTGTAGAAACGTCCCATCCCGTCTTTCAACATCAGCAACAGCTCAGCATCGACCAGTTCACTCATGAGTTCGATAATGTCATCCGGATCAGGCTGAAGGTTGACTGATATTAAACTCCAGCCCATATCGAGCTGCAACGTTCGCAGTGACTGCGCCGGTCCATCAACTACACCGAGAGCTACGGGAATCGTAGTTTCACCTCCAACTCCATCGTGAATGTAAACGATGTCTATTTCAAACTCTCCGACAGGCAGATCTGTTGCGTCGAGTGTCAACTCAAACTCCTGTGCTTCACCGGCTTCTATCATTCCATCTGTTGGTTCAATCTGAGCCCAATCTTTGCGGGCATCAATCTGCCAGAGATCAACCCGGTCACCGCCCTCGTTCGGGACGGAATTAGCCACTGCCATTAGAACCCAGCTGTAGGGATCAAATTGATTGGTGGTGTAAATGCCGAGTGGGGCTCCTCCTCCTTCATGATCGAGATAAGTAACAAACGATATATCTCCATCTTCCGGATTTGCCTTATATACCATACTTCGATTGGTTTCAGACTCTTTAGCGTATATATAGACCGGGTGGTCATCCGGATCATCCGGATAATATGCCAGACCATAAATTCGGATATCTCCCCGCTCGATTAACGCCTGCTGGTTGCCCTCCCGGTCGAGAGCAACAATGTCTGTGGTAATAGCTGACACCCACACCCAATCGTTTTCGTGGTCATAGGCTGCATTGACAACAGAACGAACGGGGCATTCGAATTCAATCTGGATATCCCCATTTAATGCTAATGCATACATCGTGCTGCCAATCACACCCCAGATCAGTTCACCATCAAACGCCATATCTTTCATACCGTATCTATCATCACCGGGTTCGAGAAACATATCCACGTACTCTCCATCCCGGTTGAATATGTAAATTGCGGGTTCATAATTATGCGCTGCGGAAACATAAAAATTATCGTTGGCGAAAACTACGCCCTGAATACGCGAATCATCCCGATCCTGTCCGAACATCATTGATTGCCGCAGATCCCACGGATCAGCGTTTGCATCCCCTGGTAATTGTCGTTCAACGACATATGTCAGCGGTCCATTGCCATCGTTGCTGATCTCGATGGCTATTTGAGCATCCGAATCCGGAGCGAGTTCGGTTCGGATTTCTGCCGGGGCGGGGTTGCACTCGGCATGGAGGAGCTCGACATTCAGCTCAATATCTCCAGCTTCGTCAATGTTAATTTCATGAATGCCGGGAAGGTAATCTGGCGCGGAGAAGGTATAAGTGTAAACTCCCGTTGGCAGCTCAAGGATGGAATAAACACCTCTTTCATTTGTGTTCCTTGAAATAGAATAGCGATCCATTTCGATAGAAACGCCTTCTATAACTTCCTCGGTTTCAGCGTCGGTTACAGCACCTGTCAGATTATAGGTCGGAGCTTCCCCGATGGTGACAACTGCGGATAGTTCGATGTCCTCATTCGGATCTTCAAGTGAAATTCCTATCAGTATGTCATAAACACCATCCTCGTAACCTATTGGATCAATAGAAATATTTATTGATGCCAAATCATTGCCGGGGATAATTCCTTCTTCAGGATCAAGTGTCAGCATGCCAAATTCGACAATACCATCATCCATTATGCGTAATACTCCGGAGTTATAAGAGGTAGTCCAGAGGTTTTCACCATCATGTCCGACACCCATTCGCTGCCGGTTCTGTGCGCTCTCCTCGAATATAAGTGTTTGGCTGACCACCTCAACAACATCCCATTCTTCGGTGTCAATTAAAAATTGGTAGAGATTCGCGCCCTGACCGTCAGGATTACTGTTGGCTACCCAAAATTGCCCATTTGGATGGGCATCAACCCAGTCGCAACTCCGGTAGGAGGCGACATCGTTACACCACTGCCCCAGATTTGGAATGACTCCAAGCTCTTCATCGGGAAGCCCATCTTCATCAATTGTGAAAACGTGAAATGCCCTGTCAGGATCATTCATGATAAAGAGCAATCCCAATTCCTCGCTGCGAGTGATAGCACCGACGTTGTAACCGAGATTTATCTCACCGAGATTATTCCCTTCTGTATCGTAGTGAAAAATGGAGTTCAAGGCGTTGTTTACGACATAGAGTTGACCATAAAGGCAGGCTACATTGAAGGGGGTCTGGATGTTGATTTCGCGTACGATATTAAAGTCGTCATTGGGGTCAATCGCATAGACGGCTGAATTTGGATTATTTGACCTCCACATCCATTCGTTTTCAAAGTCCCAACTAACACCGACTTTTTGCTCGTTTATTCCGCCTATGCGGACATTGAACTCATTGATGATATCGCCGAGGTCATCACGACGGGGACCAGCGTTGCGCTCGTTGTTTACATCAACAAGTCGGTAGTCCACATTAAACTGGACCTCTTCATCCCTGCTATTGCTGAGTACCAACTCAATTTCTCCGACATCATTCCCAACAGCAACGGCAAATCCATTTGGATCGACTTTAATTTCAGCGATAATATGATCATTCAAAGACAGCAGCAGGATCAAGGAAACGAAAATCATCTTCTTTACGGACATGAATCCCTCCTTAAAGCATTTTCCCGACTAAGCAACCCGAGTTCTTGAACCCGGGATTTTCACCTGATTACATAGAGAAAAAATCAATACCAGCCAGTCCCTGCTAAACATCAGCATCTATGTGATAAAAACATCCCTTCTGTTCGCCAATATACGAAGAAAATTGTTGTAATGGTAAGTATAAACTATTTGGTTAGAATAATCTTTTGAGTGATTGGGGCAACTTGGCTTCTCAGCCCGTTATGGTCCACTAGTGGGAAATCCAGCTACTTAACTAGTACCACCTTCCGCATCCTACCCATATTTCCACTCTCACCCTTCATTCTAACAATATAAACTCCCGCTCCAACCCCACCCGCATCCCAAACCACACTATGCGTCCCCGGTGGCATGACACCTTCAACCAGTGTCTCAACCAACCTGCCTTTGATGTCAAACACCTGCAATGATACACTATTAATTATGGGGACAGTATACTTAATTTTCGTTGTTGGGTTGAAGGGATTGGGAAACGCTCCTTCAAGGTGGAAATCTCCTGTAAATATTGGATACACTTCTGCTGTGACCGCGGCGAAACCTTCTGGTTCATATATAAGACCTGATCCACTCTCAATATCGACGATGCTGATGTCTCTCACCCATTGCCGACTTGCATCCCAGAGCTTGAGCTCAAATGGTTCACCAGCTATTGGACCTTCTTTGTATTCTGTTGCGGAATCGTCACCCCATATTGTAATACCGGCTCGTCCACTTCTATCAAAGATGCCAACACCAACGACCATTCCATCCCAATCGAATGCTGCGACCTCATCATTGAGACTGAGTTCCATTCCGGTTATTGAACTGATTAACAAGCTCATGTTATTGTCTGTTACCTGAGGAGTGTACCAGTGTGAATTCCTGTTTTTTAACTCAGATTCCATGTCTCCCACAATACGGCCTTCATCCTGCTGCGGGTAGTTAAGAACAACATCGGCATCAACATTGATCTGGTAGCCCTGCGTTTCTCTCCATGGCTGCATGTTGGAGAATCTCCACTCCGGGTTCATAAACCTCCCGTCGCGATCTTTGGCGAGGATCAGGTTGTCCAATATGTTTCTTAACACGAAAAACACGGGATCTCCAGCATCTAATTCGTACGTCGGGAAATATGCTGCAATATTCCACCCTTCAGTGAGCGGGATATCCGCGTTGTAGGGTATTGCTTCACCTGTAAAGACGGTTTCAACGTCTTCTTCGATGTATAAGAAATAACCCTCGGTCAGATTCCAGAAGGGGATGTTGTTGAAGTTGAACTCGGGAGAGTAGAATCTGCCGATCTCATCCTTGAGCAAAACGACGTGATGACGGTTTTCGTTCGCCCGAAGCCTCTCTAATAAAGGTATTACAGCAGGTCCATCATCACCTCGCCAGAATTGCCTTGGTGGTGAGATATTCAGAGAAATCATGTTCCATCCCGGATCAAGGCTCATATTTAAATCGCGAAATCCCAAATCACCGGTGAAGTCGTAAATACCGAATCCTGAGCCGTCTGAGAGGTAGATTAATCCATCATGCAGTGTTGGAGTGTATGCATAACCCGGTGTGTCAAAAAATCCGACTTCCTCTAATTCCTCGGGATTGGATATGTCAATCACCCGCAGCCCACCGGTACCTGAGCCAACATAAGCGTAATCACCGGATACTGAAACTCCACGCCCGGTTCCCGGTGTCTCAATAATTCCCATTTGCCGTGGCTCTCGCGGATCGCTGATATCAACTACTCGCAAACCGGTGTGCATATCCACGAGATAGGCAAAATCTCCTGCAATGTCTACCCCCATCACACGACCGATATCGTTTAACGTTGCAACAACAGAGGGACGTTCCGGGTTTTCAATATTAATCACCACCAAACCGTTGTCACCATCTGCCATGTATAATAAATCCCCTTCCACATCCAGCCAGTACCCGTCACCTTCTGTAATCAGAACTCTTGCGACCACCGGACGATCGGGATCACTGACGTTAACTACCCTTAATCCACCGTCTCGTCCATCGGCGACAAATAGGTAGTCACCAACCTTCTCCACACACAGCGCATTTGATGAAACCACATTTGCGACCTCATCAGGATTTTCGGGATCGGAAACATCGACTACTCGTATACCCTCGGGACCGTCAGCGATATAAGCGATATTATCTTCCACAGCTACATCACATGCCGTTCCCGGAGAATCCCACGAACCGACAGAGTCGGGATTTGCCGGATCAGATATGTCAATTATCCGTAATCCCCCATCGGAATTAGCGAGATAGCAGAATTGACCGTCAATTGAGCTGTTCCGTGCCCACCAACCCGGTGTTGAAACACTGCCGACCTCTTCAGGATTGTGAGGGTGGTGAATATCGACAATCCGCAGCCCGTCTCGATTATTCGCAAGGTTTGCGTGATCATTCAAAACCCCTATTCCCATAGACCGCCCTGGTAATTCTAACGAACCGCGAAGTATTGGACGATCCATGTCGGTAAAATCAAGGATTAATAATCCACCCTCGTCATCAGCAACATACACAGAGTCAAACCAGACATCAATTTTTTTCGCACAATTATCAGTGTCAAAGGAACTTCGTACTTCAGCTCGTCCGTTAGATATATCGACAATTATAACTCCACCGGTACCATCAGCGAGATAGATCCAACGACCTTGAGCTACAACATCATAAAGGTAACCTGGCGTGTCAAATGATATAGCTAATCTTGGTTCTCCGGGAGGATCTATTTCATACACAAGCAACCCTGACCTTCCATCCGCAATATAAACTAAATTACGAAAAATCATGGCTGCACATGCATCTCCTGGTGTGTCAATATTTGCTATCTCCCTCGGATTCTCTGGATCTGAAACATCGATTATTCTTACTCCACCCTCTCTGCCATCAGCAATCACAACAAGGTCATTGAGGACATCAACACCAAGAGCATCACCGGGAGTATCTAAAAAACCAACTTCAACCAGATTTTCCCTATCACTGTAATTTATAATCCTTAATCCTCCCCGCCGATCTGCAATGAAGACAAAAGGATTCCTTACCGATACTCCGGAAGTAAAATCGGGATTATTCTCATAAGAACCGCTTAACTCCGGATTCGCAGGATCTGAAACATCAAATATCTGCAGTCCCGAAATTCCGGACGCCATGAATACAGTCCGGCCGTCAACTTCAATATCATGGGATTCACCGAACTGATCGAACAATTGACCGACCTGTCGCACCTCGGAGCGATCCTGGCAGAACAGTTGACTTGTCTGAGTGGAAAACATGGGGATTGTCAGTGCGATTAATGCACTAACGAACAATTTTGCGGAAAAAATCTTCATGTCAATCTCGTAATATTAACAATTGGATGGAAATGGAATTCCGCAACATTAGCGGAAAATGTTAAAATTAAATGAAGAGTTCTACTGATCCTGTGACCAGTAGTGATGGATATACTATAGTTAAAGGGCTAGGCGGCTGTACAAGAATTGCTCGTACAGCCACCGTTCCCTGTTCAGATATTTTTACTCACCTTGATTGTTAGAGGTGAGGATTGGATAGTGATCTTACTTAACCAGAGTTATGGGCAGCATCTGCATCTGTAAACCTGACTGAATTTGAACCTGATAACTTCCTGCAGCCAGTCCAAATGCATTGATTCCAACATTATGTGTTCCAATGTTGAACATGGCTCCATTGGATATTTGCTGTACTTCGCGACCGAGATAATCAAATAATGAGATATTTACAGCATTCGACTTTGCCATATTGAAGCTTATCGTCACTTGATTGTTAAACGGATTTGGGAAAGCACTGAGCAGCTCAAATGTCTGCGGTTGCGGCGATGAAAATCCTTGAACTGCAAGACCTGATGGGTCGTAGATACCAAAATTACTGCCATCTCCCATATACAGTAATTCTCCGATTACTATAGGGGGATATCCATATCCAGGGGTATTGTAGTACCCGATGTCTTCAATATCTTCTGGGTCAGATATATCAACTGCGACAACTCCAGCCGGTCCACATCCGATATAGGCGATATCCCCATCAATCGTCAATCCTCGTCCCGCTCCCGGCAGTGGAATAAACGCAACGTCTCTTGGTGAACGAGGATTTGCGAGATCCACAACGCCTAATCCCCCTCGACCACTGCGGTCTCGCTGGGCAACAAAGGCGTAGTGATCCTTCAGTGCAAGACCATCGGCACCCATATCAGTGCTGAATGTAGCCATCCGACGCGGTCTATTTACATCCTGCACGTCTATGACAACAAGACCGTTATCCCCGTCAGCAACATAGACATATCCATCGGAATACGATGCACCATATGCATCCCCCTCAGTGACTAATGAGCTGACTGTGACCGGACGCTCTGGATTTGAAATATCCATAATGTTCAAACCACCATCGCGACCGTCCGCGACATAAGCATAATCGCCGGCAATCTCCAGGTGCTGGGCATAAGAAGTATTTACAAAAAAGATCTCTTCAGGTGCTACTGGATCAGTGATATCAAGAACTCTGACTCCGCCCTCAGCATCAGCAACATACATGTAATCATCATTCTTAACAGCATAATATGCTGAACCGGGTGTATCAAATCGGGTAATTGAATCCGGGGCAGCCGGATCGGAGATATCAATAACCATTACCCCTGCATCCGAATTGGTCAGGTAACAATATCCATCACCGACATCTGTGACATTACGAGCCCAGAATCCGGCACTATCAAATGCACCGACCTCATCTGCTTCAGCCGGAATTGCGACATTTATCACCCGCATCCCATTTCTGTTATCAGCAACAAATGCAAAATCGCCGGATATCCCAACTGCGTAGGCATCACCGAGTGTATCATAATAACCGACTTCTGTAGGATTCGCGGGATCTTCAACATCTATTATCCGCAACCCGCCATCACCGGAATCACAGAGATAGGCATAGGTACCATCAACAGTAACATCGAGACCATATTCGGATAGGAAAAATCCAACTTCGCTCGGGCTTTCCGGATTGGTGACATCAATTATTCTCAGCCCACTGCGACCGTCAGCAATGTACGCATAGTCACCTTCAACGTCAAGTCCGTTTGCATAGCCTTCGGTTACTAACTGACCTAATTCTACGGGATTAACGGGGTCCGCGACATTTATAATTCTCAAACCACCATCTCGACCGTCTGCAATGTATAGCGTCTCCCCTACAATCTCGAGATCGTTACAATAATCAGTTTCCATAAATCCGGTCTCAACCGGATTCGCTGGATCTGAGATATCGATTATCTCTAAACCACCGGTTCGATCAGCTACATATGCCTGACTTCCGGACACTCTGACTTTTTGAGAAGATCCCGGTGTATCAAAAATCCCGGCAAGCGAAGGTGAAGTGATATCTGAGATGTCTACAATAAGTAGCCCTGCATCTTTGTCAGCCAGATAAGCGTAATCGCCAACAACATTTACACCATATGAAGATTCAGGGTTGTCATCAAATCTACCTGCCATAGACGGATTTTCCGGGTCAGAAATATCCAGAATCAACAATCCTGAATGGCTGGTCGCAAGAAACGCATAATTATCGCGAATCGTGATATCCCGAGCCTCTCCAATCTGGTTGAATAACCTTCCGACCTGTTCGATTCCGTAACGATCCTGAGCGTTCATCGAAGCAGTAAACAGAAGCATAATGCATAAAACTGGTAAAAATAACGTTCTCAAATCTTTTCCTTTATGTTTGAATGTTTACAGCGGCACTGTGACAAATTCTTCCTCAGCTCGACATTATACTTAATCGGACTCTCAAAGAACAGATATTTACCTGATTCGTTGAAGAATATGTAGCAAATTCACAGTCTGTTGTAAACCAATGCAGATTGTCTTTTTTTTTTATGCTAAAATATCATCGATTATCCTGATCAACTCCGATTCAGTCAGCACTGCAGATTTCTTTTTGTATTTGGAAATCTCTATAATCCGTTTTTCCCCAACAATTTCTTTAATCTCATTAAAAATTTCTTCATTCTTCTTCAAACTACACAAACCACCACAAACCACGATATCATACTGTTCTTTGAGAACTTTGGATTTAGCTTTTCTGATTGTATTTACAGTTTCAACCAGCATTCCTCGAGCTTGCCCAACTCGTGTACCTAAACCCACTAATTTCGCCTGAGACCCAATAATTAGCATTTGCTCATACCGTGATGACTGCTCAAAATCTAAAATTTCATCTGCGTTGACATAGGGCTTTACAGCTAATCTGACAATACCTTTCATTCGGTTTAGAAGCAAATCCATTCTGTTTACCAGTGGGGGAATATTTTTGATCAGTGGTTGCTGATCGGCCAGGTTTAACTTTTTCAGGTCCAAAATATCTGCAATCGTCATCAACCCCTGAAGAGGTTGGTTAAACTCATGTGCAATGCCTCCCGTAACCTGACGCACAGCTTCGAGTTTTTCAAGCCTTAATCTCTCTTGCTCAATTACAATCTGCTGAGAAATATCCCTTGTCGCGGCTATGACCACCTGACGCGATCCGAATTTCGTAACAACCATGCTCGTTTGTACAGGTATCTCAACCTTTGATTTTGTCAGGCTGAAACCACGTACTGATTGGCTCCCCTTCTGAACTAAGCTTGGCCAGACATCTTCAAGCGATTTCTGTCTCGCAGGTGGTGTGATGCTAAATATTGTTTTCCCGATTAGTTCCATTCGCGAAAATCCGAGATGTTCCTCAGCGGCATGGTTGGCATCTATTATCTGTTTGGATTCAAAATCTATCAGGAATGTCGCGTCACCAGCGCGGTTAAACAGTACCTGATATCTCGTTTCCACCTCTGCAAGTACTTTGTTCAGATATTCGTTGTGTGACATGTCAGAGACAATCCACATTATTGCCAGCACTTTTTTCTTGCAGTCTTTAATCTCGGAAATCGAGTGGAGAGCTGGAAACTTTTCTCCATCACTTCTGACCATATCAAAGACATAGTGAAGTGCTCCGGTTTTGGGAAGTTTTTCATTGATTTCTGTTATTAGCTTATCAACATCATCCCTTTCAGAAATTAAATCCCAAAGATGCTTCCCCTTACAGGATGCTCTGTCAATTTTGAATATTTGTTCCATTGCGAGATTGGAACTCTGAAGGGTCAGGTCAGATTTCTCAATAATAAATACTACATCATCAACTGCGTTGTAAATTGAATTAAAAATACTTAATGTATCGAAGAGCTCAGACTCGACTGCGAGCTCCCGAGTCTGATCAGATAGGATTACTTGTAGAGTTTCTTCGCCCATAAAGGAAATCTCGATAGACTGAATCTCTAAAGTACTTGTTGTATCGGGAAAAAAGGATACTTCAAACTGAAAAGAGTCAAACTGATGACCGCGACTCAGCTGAAGAATGTTCTTTCTTGCGGTTGGGTTTTTTGTTGCAGATAATTTTTTTATGATTTGAGCGAGGGTAATCTCCTCTCGTTTGATGTTTAATATAGAACACAAGCGAGAGTTACAAAATAATAAATCATCCTCGCGCAACAAAAGAATACCATCACGCAAATTATCAAACATTTGCTTCTGTTCTTCAAAAAATGAGGGTTGATTTACCGAAGGTTTCTTATTGGATTTCTCTTGACCCAAATGTTCACCAAATATTTTCTATTACAGCACTTCTTTGGAAAAATTTTTCAATTGACGCCGAGCACGATCAACTAACGGGCTATCTGGAAATTCGATCAGCAGTTGTTCGTAAAAAACAATTGAATCTTTTTCTTTATTTAACTCATGTGCAAGTATATTCCCTGCCAAAAACAATGCGAGGTCTTTTCTTAATGCAGATTTAATTTCAATAATTTCTTCAATTAGCCCAAGTATCTTATCGGAATCTCCATCGGATTTTTCAATCTCGATTAATTTCCAAAGTGACTCCTCTCGAATCCTGTCTGATGCTTGAGCTTTTAATCCACGGAGGATCATCTTTGAAGAATCAGGTTTTCCTCGGAACAATAACAAATCTGCATAGCCAAAAGATTTAATTATCTCAGGTGTTTCCTGCATATCATTTATCAGTACTTTCAGGTTAAGGGCATCATTCGCTTCTGGTGCTGAGGGGTCCGTGGCAATTAACTTCGAAGCTGTTTCGGCTGCTTTCAAATAATCACCCTGCCTGAAAAGTAGTTTTGCCAATTCATGCCTGGCTGTAGAGATCGAACCTCGAGGACGACCTGTGTTCCGGGCGACCCTTCTAAGATCTTTCTCAGCCTTCTCAAAATCACCTTCAAACTCAAAGGTCAGAGCAATACTTATTCTGAGTGCGTTGATTTTATTTGGGGTTAGCTTTGCTTTTTGTCCAAGTTCCAATCCTTTTTCAAACAATTCTCGAGCAATCGGAATTCTTCGATATTTATCAAAATTAAGTTGGCCCAGCAATGAATATGCTTCGAATACAGATTTCGGAGGAATTCCAGGCTTTATGACTTCCCTGAAGAATGTCTCAGCTGAGTCGATTTCTCCAAGAGCCAGAGAAACCGATCCTCTTCCAAGTAACGCAATTGCTTTTAACTCATTATTTGGATTTCCAGATAATATCTCTGAATATGCCTGAGCTGCGAGTCTGTATTTTCCTTCCGCAGATGTTAGAGTAGCAAATTCGAGCAATTCCTTGCCCTGACCGCCACTTTGACGTTCCATAATTTGGTATTGTTCAAGTGCCAGAGAATATCTCTGTGCTCTAAAATGGAGTAAGGCCAGCAGCCTGTGAAGTGTATTCTGGAATTCTTTTTCAGCGTCTTTTATGCGGGTTGATAAAATATTAACGACGAGACTGTCAACGTGCGGTTCGGCTGACATGTCTCCAAATGCACCCGTAACAAAGGTCATATTACCGGGAGAGGTTTTTAATAAAAGGAGATATTCATCGATAGCCGGCTCCCAATCCATCCTGGCTTCATACCATCTCGCAAGATCCCTTGCAAACAGAAATGGATCATTACACTCTTTTCTACCACGGATTAGTGTAGCCATCGCCTCATCACTAAGCCTCTGCCCGGCTAGAATATTGGAAACATCCCTGTAAATCTTCTTATTACCCTTTAACCGGGTAAGGATTTCTTCAACAGCCTGAAGTCCTTTTTCCTCTGTTTCCGCAGCAAAAATGATTTCAATCCTATCTGCAGCAATCGATATAGGGTCTATCTGAATTTTCCCGGAACGGGAATCATTGAGGGTTTCATCGAGGAATGCAAGAGCTTCATCGTATCTTTCAAGACCGATCAAACTTCTTCTAATACCATGGTATGCGGAAAAATACCCGGGTTTTAATGTGTTTACAACGAGCCAGAGCTCTAACGCCCTCTCAAAGTTGCCGGAAGATTCTGCTGATCTGGCAATTTTTGAAACGCGGTAGAGCTCTTGTTGGTTGCTCTTTGCCTTCGAGTTGGATGTTTGTCCAAAAGCTTCAGTTGAAATGAGGGTTATTGCAGGAATCAATAACCCTAAAATCACAGCTCTTATTACGACAAAAAACTTTCTCCATGCAAAATGGTGAAATGTGCTCTGTATAATGTTTCGGTTATCCCAATTAAACCATAAAAAAGCCTAACATAACATTATACCATTATTCTTCATATTTTTCAAGCTTTTCTTTCAATCGAGCCATAAATCTACCCGCCATTGCTCCGTCAATAATCCTGTGATCGTAAGACAAGGACATCATCATTCTCCAACGGATAGCTATTGAATCTCCAAACTCTGTTTCAACAACGGCGGGAACCTTCCGGATTGCTCCTGTTCCGAGTATAGCGACCTGAGGTTGATTAATAATAGGTGCTCCTGCAATATTCCCAAAAACACCAACATTTGTGATCGTAAATGTACCACCACTGACGTCATCTGGAAGTAATGATGACGAACGCGCTTTCTCTGCCAGATCGTGTAATCCGTGTGCAATACCTTTTAGATTAAGACCATCTGCACCTTTTATGTTTGGGACAATTAATCCGGCACCAGGGAGTTCAACTGCAAATCCAATGTTTATCTTTTTTCGCAGGATCATATTATACCCATCAACCGATGCGTTAACAAACGGGAATTCAGGTAAAACTTCTGCAGCGACTTTGATGAAATACGATGTGTATGTCAAACTGAAGCCCTCTCTTTCTTTGAAGGACTTTTTAATTGACTCACGGTGCTTCACAATCCGATCCATATCGACTTCAGAAAAGGAAACCACATGCGGAGATGTATGAACTGACCTAACCATATGATCGGCAATCATTTTTCGCATACGATCCATTTCAACGATTTCATCCTCAGGACCTGTCCAAACTGATGGTGCAGCGGTTGGAGCGGCTGCTGGTGCTGGAAGCTTTGTAATAATTGGTGCTGCGGGAGGAACTACTGCTGCTTTCGGCGTAACCATTGCCGGTGTCGGGATTGGCCTGGTCTTTTTGTCAGCGATGTAATTCAGCATGTCTTTTTTAGTAACTCGTCCATCACGTCCTGATCCCATCATATTCTGTACAACATCAAGCGGAATCCCTTCAGTTGCTGCGATGTTCTGTACAAGAGGAGAAATAAATGTTGATTTCTTTTCGGCTGGTATTTCGGCAACCGGCGTTTCCTCTTTCCTGCCAACCTTGCTGAACACTCTGACCTTCAAACCACCGTGATCGGAGCCATCATGTGGTGATGAATCTTGTGCGGAGGGTCTATTGGCAGGCTCTTCACCTTTAACGTACTCATCAAGTTTTTCCTTCTTCTCAACAGAGACGTCACCTTCAGTTTCAATCAAAGCCAGCACTGTTCCAATGGGAACGGTAGTACCTTCCTGAATTAAAATCTCCGCAATTACACCTGTGGCAGGTGTTGGTATTTCAGAATCAACTTTATCCGTAGAAATTTCAAGAATATCCTCATCGAGTTCGACTCTGTCACCGACACTTTTGATCCATTTAACGATTGTGCCCTCTGCGATGGATTCTCCCATCTGTGGCATTACCATCTCGACTTTCATCTTATTTTCCCTATGTTGGTTATCGGTGAAATACCTTTTCAACCGGTTTTATTGATCAGATCTTAAAGTATCCCTGACTCAGACGACATGTAAACATATATTAGGACAACCTTTCCAGACTATCCTGATAATACTCACTATTTGGCAGGAATATCCATGATCCCCTTTGTCAGGAGATTGTAAACTTTTACAGCTTCTTCGGCTTTGTATGAGCTTCTTACAAGTGGACCACTTGCTACATGCATAAAGCCTATAGAATATGCATATGAAGAAAGCTCATCAAATTCATCCGGATGGACGTATCGTTCAACTTTCAGGTGGCAGTTACTCGGTGCCAGATACTGTCCGATTGTAAGGCTCTGGCATCCGGCATTGTGCAAATCTTCGATAACCTGCCTGACCTCATCCAAACTTTCACCTACACCAACCATCAATCCCGATTTTGTGACCAATCCGCGTTTTGAGAATTCTCTGATCAAATTCATCGAATGTCGATAATCTGCTCCGGGGCGTACAGTTCTGTATAAACGAGGAACAGTTTCGATATTGTGATTTAAAATGTCAGGCGGATCCTTGCAAATTATATCCACTGCACCTGGCTTCTTCAAAAAATCGGGCACAAGAGCTTCTATACCAGCTACAGGTAATTTATCTCGCAAGGCTCTAACAACATTAGCAAAATGCCCGGCACCTCCATCGGACAGATCATCACGATCAACCGATGTAAGGACTATCCATTTCAAGTTCATCTGAAGCGAGGCATCTGCAATTCTGCGTGGTTCATCAAAATCGACCGGATCTGGTTTGCCCGTTGCAATCGCACAGAACTTACAACCTCGTGTACAGACACTGCCGAGAATCATAAATGTAGCCGTCCCGCGTCCCCAACATTCATTTGTGTTGGGACAATGAGCACTTCGGCAGACAGTCGTCAACCTTTTTTCCTTTAACAGGTCGGCTACTTCCTGGTATGATTCATTTGTAGCTAGTCGGATTTTCAACCATTCCGGCTTGCGCTTTATAGTTTTCAGGGTGTTATTCCGCTCCTATAAATCCATCATTCAGGTCTTGCTGAAAACCTACAAATCACTCGACATTGCTTGTTCTACATCCCGTTTAGCTTGAAGGATCTCCCATTCACGTCTGAGGGAAGCTTCATGTCCGGCTTCTTCTCTTGCCAATCGCAGAAGCACCTCACGGGTTTCCTTTGCTTGCACACGTGTCGCTGCCTCAACATAAAATAGAGATGCCTGGGCTTCACGTTTTATCGCAATACGGAAGATGTCATCTATAGTGACATCAAGATTAATCGTATCGTCGTTAGCCATATCTAAAACTCCTGGTTATCTTTCAAATGGCTTATGGGCAAAAGGATTAGATAAATGAGCCATCATCCTTTCACCCGAGCCTAATACCAAAATAACAATTTTACAGGTTTAATGAAACTCGTAAATTCATGCTATTTAATCTAAATCAGTATTGTGCCAGATCTTTTAACGCTCTGTACACTGTTTCACTGTTAAGAACCATCTTATCCTCGAGTTGCGGCGCAAATGGGAAAGGCATATCCCGCGATCCGAGTCGTTTGATTGGTGCATCCAGCATTTCAAAACATTCCTCGGCTATAAACGAGGCATATTCGCCACCAACACCTCCGGTCAACCAGGCTTCATGAGCTACAAGAACTCTACCCGTTTTCTTGACCGTTTCTACAATGGCTTCTTTGTCAAAGGGGTACAGTGATCTCAAATCGAGGACTTCAACAGAAATCCCTTCCTCAGCCAATCTCTCAGCAGCATCAAGTGCAAGATGAACCGAAGCACCATATGCGATGACCGAAATATCATCCCCGGCCATTTTTACTTCCGCCTTGCCAATGGGGACAGTAAACAAACCTTCAGGGACTTCTTCCTTAACTCGTCGGTAGAGGAACTTGTGTTCAAAATACAGCACTGGATTATTGTCCCTGATTGCGGAAATCATCAATCCCTTAGCATCATAAGGAGTCGAAGGAGCCACGACTTTCAGACCGGGAGTGTGGACAAACCACGCCTCCGGGCTCTGCGAGTGAAATGGACCTCCATGAACACCAGCACCTGACGGGCATCGGATTGTAACTGGAGCGGAAACGTTATTTCCGGTACGAAAGAACATCGTACCCGCATTATTGACTACCTGATTAAAACCGGATGTGATAAAATCAGCAAATTGGAATTCGACTATCGGGCGCAATCCTGTGATTGCCATCCCAAGTCCGCATCCCATTATTGCTGATTCAGAAAGTGGTGTATCATAAACCCGATCTGCTCCGAATTCATCAATGAAGCCCTTGGTGACTTTAAAAGCACCGCCGTAAACACCAACGTCTTCACCCATCACCATCACCTTGGGATCTCTTCTCATCTCTTCGCGCATCCCATCACTGATAGCCTGTATATATGTCATTATAGGCATTTGTATTTCTCCACTATTTGGGTTAAGATGCGAAAACGCTGTTGTTCAAAGAAATCGGATCCGGTAATGGACTGGCATCGGCATTAACGATCGCCTGCTCGATTTCAGCATCTACTTGCTTCTCGAGAATTTCGATCTCTGCTTGTGTAAGAAATCCTTGTTTTGCAAGGAATCTCTGCGCACGTAGTAATGGGTCCCGCTGTGCCCATGCTTCAAGCAATTCTTTCGGCACATAGAAGTGATCATCATGCTCTGAATGTCCACGCATACGCATTGAAACAGCTTCAATCATCGTCGGTCCACCGCCTTCTCTGGCACGATTGACAGCATTCCGAACCGTCTCATAGACTTCGTAGATGTTGTTTCCGTCAACGACCTCTCCCTGGATACCATATCCAATTGCACGGTCAATGATCCTCTCTGCACCATACTGGGCAACAATTGGCGTAGAATAGGCATACTGATTGTTCTCTATTACGAGAACAAAGGGAGCGTTTGCAACGGCTGCAAAATTCAGACCCTCATGAAAATCACCGATAGAAGCACCACCATCACCGATAAAATTAAGGGTCACAGCGTTCTTGCCCTGGTTCCGCAATCCAATTGCAGCACCAACAGCAACCGGCAGCATTGATCCGAGGTGGCTGATCATGCCAATAATACCCCTGTCCATATCTGAGAAGTGGGTGTTTCCATCCCGTCCCATTGTTGGTGATCCTGAGCGCCCCATGTACTGGCAGTAAATTCTTTCAATTGTCTGACCAAAAGCAATGTGAGCACCGAGATCTCTGTGCATCGGGAACAGCATATCTCCCTGGCTGCGATCTAACGCATATCCAGCACCGACTGATATCGCTTCAGTTCCCTTAGAAAGGTAGACACCACCGACAATTTTACCCTGTCTGTAAAGACGTGTCAAACGATCTTCGGTACCGCGAATTGAATACAACAGGCGATACAGTGCAATGTAGCCTTTTTTCTTTAAATCTCCGTACGCTCGATCTGGAAGATCCTCGGGCGGTAATAAGGAGTCCAGTTTCTGGAGGTACTTCTGCCTGGAAACTCCTGTCGGGAGTTTCTCCAGCTTCTGATCCAGCGTTGCATCCGAAGGGGACAACTTCGTCTTCGAAGTTTTTCCTGCTGGAGTTTTCCTGGTTCGAGGCATAATTTATCCTGAAGTTAAGATATTAAAATATCTAAAAATAGATTGTGATCTAATGTAAAGAATTAGATACCATCCGGGTTGATCTAAGGGAGTTTGAATGAGGTATCTGAAGGTATTTACGAAAAATAATTACAATACGTCAGTATGTAAAGCTATTTATTTACACTTTGAGAAAAATATTTTGGAATTTGGGCTTGAGAAACCGTAGCCGCGACCCTTGTGGTCGTGGATTGTAAGTGGATTTCCACGACCACAAGGGTCGCGGCTACAAATTACATAATCACAACACTGTAAGGGCACGTCGCCACGTGCCCTATGATGTAAAATCACTATTTAATCAAAACTAATTTCTGGCTTACCGTTGCCCGATCCGTTTCAAGCTTCAGGATGTAAACTCCAGCTGAAACATCTGCTGCATCAAAGGAAGTCCTGTGATGCCCGGCTTTCATCTCTCCACTAATTATCGAGGTTACCAATCTGCCGGAAAGGTCATAGACTGCGAGATAGACATCCGACTTTATGGGCAGCACAAATCCGAGTTGGGTTATTGAGTTAAATGGGTTCGGGTATGCCGGCTCGAGAGTTACCTGCTCCGGAATAATTGATGGATCTCCACCAACTCCGTCTATTACAATTTCAATATTTCCAAAATCTTCAGCCATTCTCGGGGCAATTGCATAAGTCTGATTCTCAACAAAAACACCAGTTAGATGAGTAATTGTTGTGCCCCGCCCAAAGATCCCAATTTCCAGTTCCTCCCGAACGTCCTCCGAGAGTCCATATGTTGTCATCCAGCCTTCATTTTCAATATCTTCACCTGCATCGGTGATCGGGAGGTAAATCCCATCCAATTCTGGTGCCACATTTATAGTGTCGATTTCAAAACTTCCGATACGAACCAACATGCCTTCGAGATGTTCGGCGTGAGTGTTGAATTTCAGATCCTCAATTTGGACTTCCATTGGCTCTACAAGGTCATCATTACCAATGATATCGACCATACCGACATCAATATAAGTCATGTAAGCCCATTTATCAGGGTTTTCTTCATCACGTTCGCGGACGGTTCCGGTTACAGTAACGACATCGCCAAATGACAGATCACCGGCATTCCGGATTACAACACCCGACCAAAATTCATCTGAATCCTGAATGGCATAACCACCATATTCATCACCGAACTCCACAGGAGTTGTCACAATCCCTGTCACAGTAACCTCAATGTCCTTGTAAGGAGAATAGTCATTTGTCGTCCACTCCGGAGGTCTGTATTGAATATCATGGATCACCAGACCACCCTCAGGACGAACAATATAAGAATACCACCAGCTCTCAGGTCGAAGACTCTCTATCGCTTCATCATCCGCGGCACGAATTCGATACCAGACATAGGTTCCATCAGCCTGCCCGGGAATTTCAGCGGTGTAATTGTTCTCATCAACATTATTCATATCAATGATTGTAATGTTATCCAAATCACCATCAATAACATATTCCAGCTGAACAGATTCTATCTCTCTATCACCGTTTGGATCAACTGCCGAGGTAATTTGAACCGGTTCGTCAGTTATCGGAACACCACGCTCGCGATCAATCTCAGAGATGATTGGCCGCTGGTTAACGTGGAAAGGAGGTCCATCATAGATTTCATCTCGGGCAATAGCATCAACTGGAACCTTGTGGTAATACCACTGGCATAGAGTAACAATCTCTTCTCTATTAGGATAGTCGGCAATTGTACTCCCCGGTTCGGTATCAAGTTCATAACTGATGTGAAGGAAATCATCAATCTCAAAGGCAAGACTGGGATACATCTCACTTTCGGATTCTCCCTCTTCTGCTTCCAGAGTTCGGGTTGCCGTAATCATTGTCGGCTCAAACCATGTAACACCATTGTCTTCAGAGACAGTAACGGCAACATCAGCATTGCAATAACTATGAACTGAATAATCGTCACGATGGAAAATGGTGTAAACACAGTATAAAGCACCATTCTCCGCGTAGGCTAACGAAGGTCTGCAAACCGTTGATTCGTACCAGTAGCCAGGATTGATCTGGCGGATAATATTGCCCTCCTCATCCCTGAGGTCATGATCCCACCAGCCATCAGCAACCGGTGTTATTTCATCAGTCTCTTCACTCCAGTGATAGAGCATACTTTTGGACAGGCTCAATGCATCAATCGGTGGTTCACTTTCTTCTATTGCCTGTACTTTGAGCAATCGGGCATCGAAAACAACATGCATAAAGTCATTTTCATCGAAAATGATATCCATCGTCCGGTATGGTCTGAGTGTGTCTCCGTAAGAGGCCGTCCCTTCCTGTCGCGGATCTGGCGGAATGCAGTTTGTGATATTGCGTGGTTCGTCAAAATTCCATTCTTCTCCATCCTCTGTCCATGCAATAACCATATCGCAATTCATCTGCCAGGCGAGATATCCCTCCCACGGACCAAGATCTTCAAAGCCCAGACGATTATGTGTCCAAATCATCGCTGCACGTTCGCTATTAGGTGATTGAGCAATTCTATAACTGTTTTGACCTGCGCGTTCAATCTCAATGGGGTTATCACCAAATACCGGTTCTCCGTTCCTGTCGAATGTCCCCGGTGCATAAGAGAGCATATCCGTATCTCGTCGGTTATAAAGAATATGAATGCGGTTTTCGGGGCTAACCACACCCTGAGGCCAGATGACGGACTGTTCCGGGTAACGTGGTGCTGCGACATTAATTGGAGCACCTATTCCATAGATAAAATCTACTCCACAGAAGGAAAACAGGGTTTCATCCCTTCCCTGGTGGAAAAAGAATACGGCTCGAGGTTCTTCCTCATTCGTCAGCCACATTGATCCATATCCCCCGCGCGGTCGGTCACATACTGGAACACCTTCATCTTCATAAGTCCAACTTTCCCCATCATCATCTGAAAAGTTGTATCTTATTGATCTGGGACAAGTACTCAAATCATTATTCTCACCTGCCATCCACATCAGTTGAATAGCACCAAGATTATCCTTAAAAATCATCTTCCCGATACTTCCGTTCGTCTGGTAATCATACCAGGTATCGCCAACGATGATGCGGTCACCTTCAATAGGATCACGATGAGGACGTGGTTCGGGTATTTCATTATTAGGCATTACAGACCGGTAGTTCTGAATAGGGTCACCGGGATAATATTGACTACCGGCTTTGGTTTTGACGAATTCGGGATTTTGACGATCATTCATGGCAATGGCAGAGGTTACCATTACAAGTATGAGTAACAGACTTAGCAATCGCTTCATATTAAACTCCCATAAGCAACTTGGACGAAAGGAATTCTAAAAAAAATAACGCCCGATAGAAAATCTACCGGGCGTTTTTTCAGTAAAGTATACTTTACTTCACAAGCACAAGTTTTTGATTTATTGAAGTATTACCTGTTTCGAGATGAAGCAGATAAACACCATTTGCAAGACCGATAGCATCGAAGGAAGTCGAGTGGCGACCGGCATTCATTTCTCCGTGCATAATTGTAGATACCAACCGACCGGAGAGATCAAACACACTCAAATTGACCATATCCGCAATAGGAATTTCAAAACCAATTTGGGTTGATGAATTGAACGGATTTGGAAAAGCAGGATCGAGAGTTGGTCGCGCGGGAGCAAAATCTTTCTGTTCTCTAACTGAAACCTCACCCACATCGTTTATACCTCTGGGAGCAATTGCATAGGTCTGATTTTCTACAAATACTCCGGTCATGTCGGATATCCTTGTTCCCTGTACGAAATAGGGGATGGCCAATTCTTCCTGATCCTCTTCAGATAGTCCGTAAGTTGTCATCCACCCTTCGTGCTCAACTTCTCCCACCTCTTGTCTGATTGGAAAATATATTCCCTCAAGTTCAGGCCTGACATCTATCGCATCAATTTCAACGTTAACAATGCGAATCAACATACCCTCGAGATGCTCGGCATGGGTGCTGAATTTTAAATCTTCAATCTCAACATCCATTGGTTCAGGAACGTCATCATTTCCAATTTGGTCGACAATTTCGACATCAATATAAGTCATGTAACCCCATTTGTCCGGATCATCTTCATCTCGTTCACGCACGGTTCCAGTTACAGTAACTAGATCACCCATGGCAAGATCAACGACATTACGGATTATCACACCTGACCAGAAAGTATCGGCTTCCTGAATGGCGTAGCCTCCGTACAAATCAGCAAAGTCTGCTGTTGTAGTCACAATCCCGGAAACAGTAACTTCTATGTCCTTATAGGGAGAATAATCTGTTGCTGTCCATTCGGGTGGTCTGTATTGTATGTCATGGATCAGTAGGCCACCTTCAGGTCGAACAACATATGAATACCACCAGCTCTCGGGTTTAAGACTCTCAATCTCATTATCATCAGCGACACGAATTCGATACCACACATATATCCCATCTGCCTGCCCAGGAATTTCAGCAGCGTAGTTATTCTCGTCAACATTGTTCATGTCAATAACAGCAATGTTATCCAAATCTCCATTAAGAACATATTCTAATTGAACAGATACCAATTCCCGATCACCATTAGGATCAGCGGTAGAAGTAATCTGAACAGCCTCATTTGTAATCGGTACACCCCGCTCTCTTGCTACTTCACCGATGATGGGACGCAGGTTAACATGAAAGGGGGGTCCTTCATAAATACTTTCACGTTCAACAGCATCAACCGGGACACTGTGATAATACCACTGTGCCAATGATGTGACTTCTTCTCTGTTGGGATAATCGGTTAACGTAGACCCCGGTTCGGTATCCAGCTCATATGTTATGTGAAGAACATCAGTAATTCTATGCGCAAGGCTGGGATATGCCTCGCTTTCGGACTCCCCCTCTTCTGCTTCAGGGGTATGTGTTGTTGTAACCATCGTCGGTTCAAACCATGTGGCTCCGTTGTCCGCAGAAACCGTTACTGCGATATCACCGTTACAATAGTCATGAACTGAGTAATCATCCTGAGGATAATAGTTAAAAACACAATATAGGTCGCCGTTTTCTGCAAATGCCAGCGATGGTCTGCATACAGTTGATTCGTGCCAGTAGCCGGGATTTATCTGACGAATGATTTGCCCTTCTTCGTCTCTCAGGTCATGATCCCACCAGCCGTTTGCTACCGGTGTAATTGCATCTGTTTCTTCGCTCCAATGATATAATATACTTTTTGTCAAATTCAGTTCATCGATTGGAGGTTCACTTTCCTCAATAGCTTGAACTTTGAGTAAGCGAGTATCAAAAACCACATGCATAAAATCGTTCTCGTCGAAAATGATGTCAAATGTCTGGAATGGACGAAGTGTATCTCCATATGATGCTATCCCTTCCTGACGGGGATCGGGGGGGATGCAGTTAGTGATATTACGCGGTTCATCGAAATTCCAATTCTCGCCGTCATCTGTCCAAACTACATGAAGATCATTATTCATCTGCCAGGCAAGAAATCCTTCCCAGAGACCAAGATCATCAAATCCCTTCCTGGGGTAGGTCCAAATCATCGCCGCTCTTTCACTAACAGGTGATTGAGTTACGCGAAAGCTGCCCTGATGCGATCGTTCAACCTGGATGGGATTTTCTACAAAAGCGGGTTCATAGTCACCATTGAAAACTCCGGGTGTATATGAGAGCATATCTCCATCTCGGCGATTAGCCAGGACATGTATGCGATTCTCGGGGCTGACAACACCCTGAGGCCAAATTACGGAATGTTCGGGATAACGTGGTAAGACATAATTAATTGGTGCACCGATTCCGTAGAAGAAATCCACTCCACAATATGAAAACAGGTTATCTCCTTCCCCCTGATGGAAAAAGAAAACCGCTCTCCCAGGATTTTCATTCGTCAACCAAATTGATCCATATCCACCACGAGGCTGATCACTGGCTGGGTTACCTTCAGCCTCATAGATCCAGGTTTCACCACCATCATCTGAGAAATTATACTTTATGGATCGCGGACAGGTTGCCAAATCATTGTTGTCACCGTCCATCCACATTAATTGAATGCCTCCCTCCTGATCAACTGCGATCATTTTTCCAGTAACACCGTTCGTCTGGTAATCATACCATGTATCACCAATCTGAACGCGGTCACCTACGATTGGATCACGATGAGGGCGTGGTTCAGGATTTTCATTATTCGGTAAAACGACCCTGGAGTTCTGAATAGGATCACCCGGCAGGTAAAAACCACCAGCTTTGGTCGTGATAAATTCGGGATTCTGACGGTCATTTTTTGCAATGGTAGAGGATACCACTACGAGTATGAGAAACAAACTTAGAAAGCGCTTCATACTAAACTCCTTGAGTAACTTGGACGAAAAGGAATTCTAAAAGATATAACGCCCGAAAGAAATTCTTTCGGGCGTTATTCCAAGAAAGCAAGCTTTATTTTACAAGCACAAGTTTCTGATTTATTGCTGTACTACCTGTTTCAAGGTGAAGTAGATATACACCATTTGCGAGGTCGATTGCATCGAAGGATGTCGAGTAACGACCGGCTGTCATTTCTTCACTCATAATTGTCGATACCAATCGACCAGAGAGATCAAAGACACTTAGATTTACCATATCAGCAACCGGAATCTCAAAGCCAATCTGAGTTGATGAATTGAACGGATTTGGGAAAGCTGGATCGAGAGTTGCTCTTATCGGCAGATGAGTCTGAGGTTCTTTGACTGAAACCTCCATATCATCTATGCTTCTCGGGGCAATCGCATAAGTCTGATTCTCGACAAATATGCCGGTCAAATTAAAGAGAAATGTCCCCTGTACGAAGGTACCAAATTCCAATTCATCCTGATCATCACGCGATAATCCGTAAGTGGTTAACCAGCCTTCATTTTCATCTTCAGCGGCATCTGTTATCGGGAAGTATATTCCCTGGAAGTCTAATTCCACATTTAGTGTATCAATCTGACATTCTTCGACGCTAACCAGCAACCCTTCAAGTTGCTCGGCATTAGTTTCAAATCTCAAATCTGAAATATCAACTGCTAATGGAACTGGAGATTCTTCGCGTCCAATTTCAACAACATCTTCCGGATCTTCTAACTCGATGTAGGTCATGAAAGCCCACATATCAGGATCATTCTCGTCACTCTCCCGCACAAAACCGGTAACCTGTACTAAGTCACCAACTGCAAGATCAATAGCCCCTCGAATAATCACACCAGACCAATGTTCCGAAGCTTCCTGTATAGCATATGCACCATATTCATCCGCAAACTCAGCAGTTGTAGAAACCACACCGGATACGGTTACCTGATAACCTTCATACGGTGAAGCGTCGCTTGCTGTCCATTCCGGATTTCTATATTGAACGTCCCTGATTAGTAATCCACCTTCTGGACGGACAACATATGAATACCACCAACCTTCTGGTTTTAAATTCTCTACATCTTCGTTGTCGGATACCCTGATTCGGTACCATACTGTGGTGCCATCTTCTGCCTGTGCTGGAATTTCACCAGTATACATATCATCCTCTCCTGCTGCCATGTCCACAGAAGCGACATTATCTAAATCACCATTTAAAACATATTCCAACGATACAGAAGCTAACTCACGTCCACCATTGGGTTGAGCTGTGACGGAAACCTGCACAGCCTCATTAATCAACGGAACTCCCTGAGCCCGGCTGATATCCTGAAGATATGGCCTGAGGTCAACATGCCAGGGAGGACCAGTCCAGATTGAATCCTTTAAGACTTCATCGACACTCAAGGCGTGATAATACCACTGACACAATGTTGCAGGCATATCATCATCCTGAATCGATGTACCCGGTTCAGTATCCATCTCATAAGTGATGTGAATGAAATCATCTACTTTCTCATCAACTGTTGGGTAAGATTCGCAGAAATGTTCTCCATCTGCTGCTTCAGGCCCTGAAAAAGTTTCAGTAATCATAGTCGGGTAGTACCAAGTCGCACCATTATCTTCCGAAACTGTAACAGCAACATCACCATTACAACGATCTCGAATAGAGTAGTCACCGTGTGGATAATAATTGTAAACGCAGTACAAATCCCCATTTTCAGCATAAGCCATTGAAGGATTACAAACGTTTGAACGCCATGCGCCGGGTTCGGGTTTTAAAATTGGTTCATCATTTTCATCATAGATCAATTGTGAAAACCAACCATCAGCAACTGCTGTAATTTCCTCAGCATCTTCACTCCAGTGGAATAAATACGACATATCATTTGTCAGTCCGTCTACTGGAGGATTGCCCTCTGGTATTGCTTGCACCCGAAGCAGCCGAGCATCAAAAATAACGTGAATATTATCTTGAGCATCGAAGATAATATCGTGCGTTGCATATGTACGAAGAGTATCACCATAAGATGAAGATCCTTCCTGACGTGGATCTGGAGGAATATTATCTGTGATGTTCACCGGCTCATTAAAATTCCAGTTGATGCCGTCATCTGTCCAGGCGAGCATAAGGTCGTTATTCATCTGATAAGCAAGGAAACCATCCCATTGGGCAAAATCATGAATATCGAGGTTGTCAACACGAGATCTCATCCAGGTAATTGCTACCCGTTCACTATTTGGAGAGGAAGCTATTCGATATGTATTGAGATGCGTGTCTGCAACCGGAGTAGGATTTTCGCCGAATACTGGTGCTCCACCTCTGTCGAGTGCCCCTTGAGCATAAGACAGCATTCGACCATTTTCAAGACGATTGTATGCAATGTGAATACGACCTTCGGGGCTCATTACTCCTTGCGGCCACAGCACCGGACTGTCAGGATATCGAGGAACTTGAACGTTGTTAAATGCGCCAACTCCAAGATCCCAGTCAACCCCGCACATACTCCATACAATTCCGTCAAGTGTGTTATGGTAAAAAACCATAGCTCTGGGAGTTTCATCAGTTGTCAGGTCGATGCATCCATAACCACCCCTTAAACCACCGTCAACCACCTCACCATCCATGTTCAACCAATCGTCCCCTGCTCTGAGGTAGTTATACTTCATGTGACGCTGGCTGGCACCCATATCTGAACCATAACCATCCATCCATGTTATGTGGATTCCAGCATCCTGATCCATTGCAATCATTCTACCAACTGAACCATTCGATTGATAATCATACCAGGTATCACCAACGAGAGCTCTGTCACCAATCCAGTCATCTCGACGTGGATCATCTCGAACTGGTCCAGGTTCAACATATCCAGATTGGTTTATTGGATCGCCAGGTAAATGTATCCTGTCGGCTTTTCTTGTAACTTCTGGCGGCAGGCTTTTCGCTGCTTGCAGTGCAGTACTCGTTGCCAAAAGGAATATTGCTAAAAAAACTAAAAACTTTTTCATTGCGACCTCTTCTATTTTCAAAACTTTTTCTTCAACTTGTAATAAAACAGCACTACAGAACATCCATAAAATCAAACTAACACTCTAATAAAAAAAAAATCAAGATTTTGATTCAAACAAACATCAGGGAGAACATCATCATGATGCTCTCCCTGATTGAATGACTATTCTATCTTAGCAGCGTTAATTTACGCTGAGATGTGTTTCCAGCTGATTCAAGCTTCAGCAAATATAACCCTGAGGCCAGATTACCGGCATCAAATGTGAATGAATGGTATCCAGAAGAAAATTCACCCGAAACAATTTCGCGGACAAATCGACCATTCAAGTCCCATAAACCAAGCTTAACCTTCCCCGTTTGACTGAGGCTGAAGTTCACACTTGTGCTCGAGTTGAACGGATTCGGATATGGTTCATCTAAAGCAAATACTACGGGTGTGACACCACTCTTATTATCGACACCGAGGAATGGGTCAGGTGGATTTGTAGTGATCTTGATTGCACGACCCGATTCAATTTCAGCAATTGTTGCCGGATACCTATTAGAGTAAGTTAACTCAAGACCCCTGAAATGATTGTAATCTTCAAATCCGACGGTGACGTAGTTCCATTCGTTTCGATTTACGTTCGTAAAATCAAGATACTGGAACACTATTTCGCCATCTCCGGTAACTGTTTCATGCATTGCAGGATCATAAAGAATCGCCTCAAATGTCTCTGTGAAATCTCCCTGGCCGGATCGGGCAAGAGTTTCATTCCATTGAATTATGAATCGTCCCTGCTCCTCGTCATATCTCGTATAAATATTTAATGAATCACGTTCATTATTGTCCTGCATTTCACCAACAAGGTCTTCCCACAAAGGAGCAACTAATGCAGGGGGACCGAGCGGACTCGGGATGCCCCAGTTCCGGAAATTCTCCATCCATGTCTCACCGAAACTAAACCACCCATTTGAGCAGATTGAAATCCGATCATAATCAAGACCGTAATAGGTAAATGTAAATGGAAGGTCCATTACACGTACATTGTCATCATCTAAACGGTGTAAAGCACCACCGTTTCCAACAAGTTCAATCCAGTTGAACTCAGGCACCACATCACCATATCGCTCATTGTCAATATCTTCGTATGCATAGTATCCGTACCCATCTGGGCCAAGAGGATCTTCCTCGCCTGGATCGCCTACAGTGATGTTGAAGAACAGGTGATCAATAAGACGGTCCTCTGAATCATAGAAAAATGCTCGCATTGCTACATGACGACCGGTAACCGTTTCAGGCATAACCCGAATCTGGAAAGGATTATCTTCATTACTACCAGTTCCTCCAGTTGCGAGAGCCGGGAAATTGGCTTCACCGTCAATCATTTCAACTGAATTGTCAAATGAATATAATTCAGCCCGTAACTCCTCAACTCCAAGTGGACCACCATTTCTCACATTGATAACGAAATCATCAGTTTCGCCAGGTTCAATGATACCATTAGCGAAAGCACTTCCCTGATAGTACAGTACACCGGAAACTGTGGTTAATCTGAATTGAGCTGTCCAGGAGTTTCCACTGCCGTCTTCAATTGTCAAGTAGAACGGGAAAGGAATCCAACTCCAAACGCGAGGTTCAATAATAATTCTAAATGGATTATCCGAAACTGCTGTGCCGCCGGCTGCAATATCACCAAAAGATGCATCTGCTGATTCGACGGTCACCGAGTTCATTTCACTCGAAAGAGTTGCGGTAACTCCATTTGCTGCGTTTTGTCCAAAGTTTTGTAAAGTTACAGTGAATTCAACGGGAGTACCGACAACCATCCGGTCATCACCGAACTCGTTTGAGACCTCAACTCCGGCAAATCCAACCATCATTTCCGGGGCGACAATGTTTACAGTCGTCAGATAGGGTACTTTCTGGTAACCAATAACGGTTATATCAATTTCACCCTCAGCGGAAATTTGAACCGGAACATTCGCAACGCCATTCAGGTCAGTTAACACACTGACATTGGTCTCATCATCGAACTGAACGTTAACGAGAGCATTCACGACCGGGTTTCCATTTGAGCGAACGACAACCGGGATATTTGAGTCACCTATAGAAAATTCCGCGGGATGGTTGACTTCAAGTAAATCCGGTGCATTTAGAAATAGATTAACTTCCGGATCACCAAGGATATTATATACGTGGAAGTAAAACTCTACGTAGTTATCTGGTCCTCTAAGGTCTGGGAATCCTGCCCAAAGCTCATTTTTTGAAAACAATGTTAATGGACCAAGTACACGCTGGTGTTTATACAGAAGTGCCGTGTAGTAACCTGCAATCAGGGGGTTATTGAAAATTGTCTTAGTGTGGAGATCAGATGGGCCAAAGAATGAAAGCGCTCCAATTGGTCTATTCCTGTCTCCCAGAGCAATAACCGCTTCCCCAAAGCACGGATTTACATTGTTATTTCCAAAATCACCTGTGTTACAGACAAAGAATGTCCATACTGGTAGAAGAGGTCCATTGTCAAGTTCCACAAGATCTGGAATATGGAATTGAGGATAATGAGGACCATTAGCATCTGCCCATCCGCGGTATGCGAAAATATTCGGATGACGATTATTCAATGATTCAATGATCGGGCCGGCATCTCGAGTATCGCCCTGTTGACCACGGTAATAAAATTCCTCAACATCCCAACCTAATCTTCGGAGGTGGTCTCCCAACCACACTGTTGTTTCAACAGGACTGATGATTGGATTTCCACCATCACTGAAATTTCCAGCGAAAAGTGTTGCGTTATTAAACCAGCTTACATAACGATCAAAGAAACGTGAATCTTCATCAGGACGGTAACTTTGTTGTTCGTGGTCAATAATTCTCTGAATTACATTCCTCGTAACAGTCGAAGATGGGGAATCAGTTGAAATTCTCCCTATGAATGCATCGGGATAATAATCATCTCCCTCGAGAAGAACATATGGGAGATCAGTAACATCCCATTCATCATTCCTGCCAGGATTCTGAACTCGGTACGCTGGGAACCTCATGTTTGGTGCATTCACGTCACCAACAATTAGTACAAATTCTGGTGGGCGATCCCATGTATCATATGCTTCCTGCACATAGTCTTTAATTTCTTCAGTTGAAATTCCATCATAATAAATTGGATGTACAACTACATCAAATCCCTTGCGCTCTTTCCATTCCACTAATGGTGCAACATAGCCACCTAAAACCTCATTTGTTAAGATTAAATAGGTGCCTCTCTGTACCATACGTCCGCCAGGAATTGTCCTTGGAAGACCACCAGGATTTAAAAGTATCTCCTGGAAATAATCTTCAAACGCTTGTGACCAGTACCTCTCAGGATCTGGAGCAGGACCACACGGTTTATCATCGGGGACAAATTCGATTTCAAGAACAAGATTTTCTGCCATAGCAATACTATGATTTTCAGCATCATACCTTGCCGGTCTGATAACAACTGGAACGACACGAAGCCATCTGATCCAGATTGGGTCCCCAACTTCAATCATTTGCAGTTCTGGACTTTCCGAAATTTCTCGGATTCTTCTGCGGTTGTCATCTCGCGGTAGAACCGGTTCTACATCATAATCAACATCAGCTTGACGAACTATCTTAGCAACTGCAGTGTAGCCAGGTCGAACCGATACCATTCTGGTAATAGCTGGTAGAGCTTTGCCTTCCTGAGTGGAATATGTTACACAACCGGGCAATGCGAGTTTAAGTTGATCACCTAATTCATCGTTCTCCATCCGCAATTCACCGGATGGGAAGTTGATCTCAACCTGAAAAACATTTGCGTTTTCGATTATGTTGGTTAAAGTAACGGGTGCTTCTTGATCATTGTTTATTGTACTGGCAAAACCCATCTGAGCCAAACCAATAAAAATGGCTAAGGCGAGAATTAGAAGTTTTCTCATCTCAATTTCTCCTGTTTCTGGCGTGTGTTCCGAATGCGAGCTGCAGAGCTCGCCAGAAGGAAAATCCGGTGACATCTATCAATGTATTCAGTGCCTTGAATTCCCCTTTCTACCTTATGAACTGAACGGCGAACAGCCGTGACCAGTATTTAAAAAAGACGTTTCCTATCGAACATTTAAAGTACGTAACTAATGTAATGATGTCAAGTAACTACCAATAAACCCACCATTCACAGCCCCAAACCTCATTACTTGACAAAATTGCAAACTCCAATCATTTGAATGGAAACAGCTCATGACACCAACTGACAAGTCGAATAACTCAATTTCTTGAACAGAAGATGACAATAATTAACTCCGTTTAACCATCCAACAATCGGTCATGTTTCATTCTTTAAAATCATTTTATTGTATGATCTTATATATGTATTACGTGTTTAATCGCAAGAATAACAGAAAATTACTATGGATAATTAATTGTTACAACTTACAATAATTCTCAAAGTGCAAGTCAGAAAATCATCTGATTTGTGAGTGAGTAGGTTGTACAAAGGGGGGGAACTCCACACAGGAGTTCCCCCCGGGATTGGGATTTTATCTAATGAGGAGTAACTTGCGAAATGCAGATTTGTTTTGGGTTTCGATCCCAACCAGGTATATCCCTGAAGATAGAGAATGCGAATTGAAAATGACCGAGTGATTACCAGCTGAATACTGATCCTCTGCAATCTCTTGAATGAACCGTCCATTGATATCCATTAGACTGATTCGGGTCTGGGTGGTTTGAGGTAAACTAAAGCTTAGAACTGTACTTGAGTTAAACGGGTTTGGGTATGGCTCGTTTAAAGCGAATATTGTTGGCAAGCTGTTTTGCTCATTATCAGAACTAAGAAATGGATCTGGTGGTCGAGTAGTGATCCTGATTGCTCTTCCAGGCTCAAAGGCTGAAATTACTTCTGGACGACGGTTCGAGAAAGTGAATTCCAGACCTCGGTAATGGTTATAATCTTCAAATCCGATTGTGGCATAATTGCCCTCACCCCTGTCGACTATCTCAATATCACGATATTGAAAAACTATCTCGCCATCGCCTGTGGGAGTTTCGTGAATTTCGGGATTATATAATATTACCTGGAATGTCTCTGTGAAATCTTCCGCACTATTCACAGCAATCACCTCATTCCACGCAATGATATATCGTCCTTCGTCCGGATCAAATCTTGTCAGGATTGATAGTGGTTCACGCCCACCATCCTGCATTTTTCCGTAGAGGTCATCCCAGTAAGGTGCAACTAATGCATGAGGACCCAGTGGTGATGGAATTCCCCAGTTTCGGAAATTGTACATCCATGTTTCCCCGAAACTAAACCAGCCATTTGAACAGATCGATATTTGATCATACTCTCGTCCGTAGTATTTAAAGGTGAATGGTAAATCTGTAACAAAAACCGAATCATCGCTCAACGGGTGCAGCGTTCCACCATTTTCATCAAGTTCTATCCAATCATACTCCGGAAGGACATCTCCATATCTCTCATCATCAATATTTTCATACGCATAGTAACCATAACCATCCGGTCCCAATGGATCTTCCGGTCCAGGGTCTCCAACTGTGAAGTTAAAGAAAAGCCTATCGACCAGCCGATCTTGAGAATCATAAAGACTTGCTCGCATTGCTACATTTCGACCTGTTGCGGTCTCAGGTCTTACACGAATTTGAAATGGGTCATCTGAATTATCTGTTCTGACACCGCTATCCAACGCAGGAAATGAAGCTTCCCCAACAATCATCTCCACTGATTCGTCGAATGAGTACAATTCAGCTCGCAATCTCTCGACTCCAAGTGGTCCCTGATTCCTGATAGTCAGAACAAGATTGTCCGTCTCGCCCGGTTGTATAATTCCATTATCAAAGTCACACTCACAGAATTGTATTACTCCTGAAACGGATGACACTCTGAATTGTGCAGTCCAGTTGTTTCCATCGGCATCCTCAATATGGAGGTAAAACGGAAATGGAATCCAACTCCAGACACGCGGTTCAATTTCAAATCTGAATTGCTCATCAGCTACTGCTGTTTCTCCAGCTTCAATATCACCATAATCTGCCTCTGCGACTTCAAATGACACAGAATTGAACTCGCAGGACAGCCGAGCTGATACATCATTAACCACAGTTTGCCCAAAATTACGCAGCGAAACCATGAACTCAACAGGAGTACCGGCAACCATACGATCATCACCAAATTCATTTGTGATTTCAACACCTGCAAATCCAATCAGAGTTTCCGGAGCAATCACCTCAATTGTAGTTAGATAGGGAACCAGTTGAAAACCGATTACTGTGATCTGCAATTCGCCTCTGGAATTCAGGTTTACCGGCACATTTGCTATACCTCTATGATCCGTTAAAACACTAATATCTGTCTCCCCCTCCTTTTTCACGTTTATCAATGCGTTGACAATCGGATCTCCCTCTGAAAAAACAGTTATCGGCAAGTTTGTGTCACCTGTAAATAATTCTTCCGGATGGCTGACATCTGGCAATTCCGGACAATCGAAGAAGAGGTTAATTTCAGGATCTCCGAGAATGTTATAAATGTGGTAATAGAATTCCACCACGTTTCCAGGCTCTCTCCTGCCCGGAAATCCTCGCCATAACTCCATCTTTGACAACAA
This sequence comes from Calditrichota bacterium, assembly GCA_018644935.1. Taxonomy (GTDB): domain Bacteria; phylum Electryoneota; class AABM5-125-24; order Hatepunaeales; family Hatepunaeaceae; genus JABGPL01. The sequence continues at coordinate 34,633 of JABGPL010000018.1, forward strand.
TGTCAGAGGTCCCAACACTCTCTGTTTTTTAAACATCAATCCAGAGTAATATCCGGCAAACATCGGATTGTTATATCTTGTTTTAGTGTATAGATCGGAAGGACCAAAAAATGCAACTCCACCAGCTGAATCTCGGCGATCACCCAGAGCTATGAAACCTTCTCCGAAACAAGGATTAACATTGGAATTCCCAAAGTCGCCCGTATTACAGACAAAAAAGGTAGTAACGGGCAGCAAAGGTCCGTTGTCGAGATCATTAAGGTCTGACAGGTGAAATTGAGGAAAATGAGCACCATTTGCGTCTCCCCATCCACGATACGAAAAAATATTCGGAGACCTGTTGTTGAGTGATTCAATAATCGGTCGGGCATCATGCGGATCATCAAAATGTCCGAGAAAATAAAACTCCTCGACATCCCAGTTTATTTCTCGAAGACGCTCACCTAGCCATCTGGAAACATTCACTGGACTCATCATCCGCATCCCACCATCGGCGAAATTTCCAGCGAAAATTGTCGCGTTGTTAAAACAATTCATATAGTTTTCATATTGTCGCGACCCAATTTCCGGACGGTATGTCTGTTGCTCGTAATCGATGATTCGCTGAATGACGTTTCTAGTTACTCCTGAAGTCGGAGAGTCTGTTGAAATTCTTCCGATGAATGCATCTGGGAAGTAATCATTTCCTTGGAGCAGCACGTATGGCAAGTCGGTAACGTCCCTCTCATCAAGGCGATCGGGATTTTGATACCTGTAAGCGGGAAACCGGATGTTTGCAGCATTTACATCTCCTATAATTAAAACAAATTCAGGAGGCCGCTCCCAATTGTCGTACGCATCCTGTATATAGTCTTTAACTTCATCCGTAGTAATGCCATGACGATAGATTGGATTTACAACTACATTAAAACCTTTACGCTGTTTCCATTCTACCAGATCTGCAGTATACTGAGCCAGATGCTCGTCAGTGATGATTATATATGAACCTCGCTGAACAATTCTACCTCCGGGCAATGTTCGCGGCAAATCTCGAGGATTGAGGAGGATCGCGCGAAACATTTCTTCAAATGCCTGAGAATAATATCTCTCTGGATCTGGAACATAGGTACACGGTTCATCATCGGGGAGGAATTCAATTTCTACGATCATTCTCTCAGTAGCAGAAATTGTGTGATTCTGAGAATTATATTGAGCGGGGCGGATAACAATCGGAACTGCCCGGAGCCATCTAATCCAAATGGGATCACCGACTTCTAACATTGGGGTTTGTTCAATTTCTCTGATACTTCTCGAATACTCATCTTTTGGTAATACAGATGAAGCGTCAAAGATCTCTTCCTCCCGGCTGATTATTTGTGCGACCGCGCGGTAACCGGGGGGAACGGCAATTAATCGTGTAAAAACCGGCAGGGCTGGACCAGCGCTTTCAAATTCAGCGATACTACCTGAAGTGTTGAACCAGAGCCGACTTTCCGACTCCGTTTCTTTTATTAATGTGAGGATACCTCTGGGAAAGTTAAGTTCAATTTGAAATCCGTTTGGGTTATCGATGTAATTAATTAATGAAAGCGGTGCTGTTTCTGTTGTGAATGCGAGCGATGTGCCATAAAACATGCAGCATCCGACACAGACCAACAAAATGATAAGAAGATTTTTTCTCATCTCGATTTCTCCGTTTTCTGGCGTGAATTAGATGTGCGAGCTAAAAAGGCTCGCCAGAAGGAAAACTCTATGATAAATTTCAAAGCTCTAAGCTTGAAATCCTCTTACTACCCTGAAGAATAAGACTGAGGCTAGCAGCCTTGTTCAATTGTCTAAAGAACTTATACATAAATTACACAACTTTTCCCTGATTGTCAACAATAAACCTCTGACACATACTGCCAGAGTGCCCCAGTCATCTGCCATATTGACACACCATTTTGCTTCAAACCCTGCCATCTCTGCCATACCACATTCCTTCCTTTACTTATCCTTTTAATTTACAATTACTTGATAAACTTGGCACGTTGGTTGCATTATAGAAAGACAAATACGAAAACGTAATTGTTTCAAACAATTCGCTGCTTATTGTTTCTTTTTAGCAACAACACATACACGGAGGATTTACAAATGACATTAGTACGCATGCAACCATCACGCAGGAGACACTCAGTTAATCCTGCTCATTTTTTTCATCACAACATGAACAACCTTTTCGGTAATTGCATAAACTCTGAAGAGGAAACTGAATCCAGATGGGCTCCGAGAGTTGACATTATCGAATTGGAAGACAACTTTGAGGTTTCAGCAGAACTTCCCGGAATAAGTAAAGAAGACGTTAAACTCGAACTTAACGAAAACGTACTCACAATTTCAGGTGAGAAAAATCACGAAAATGAAGGTTCAGATCGCAACATTCATTTCACGGAAAGATCTTACGGAAGTTTTACAAGATCCTTTCGGATTCCTAAACAAATTGATGCTGGAAACATAGTCGCTGAATTTGAAAACGGAATTCTGAAAGTTAGTTTACCAAAAAGCGAAGCGGCAAAGCCGACATTGATTGACATTAAGATGCACTAACGCATCGCATGTAACTTGGAAAAGTATACTGGCATAAATACTCCACTCAAGAAAACTAGAAATTCGCTAATTATGAGGCATCGTCAAATTCGGTTGACGATGCCTCTTCTTTTGTTTGATTGAGCCGATCTCGAACTAAATAGAAGGATTGTCATTCATAAACCTATTAGTGAATATTTCAAATGACAATTACTAACCCGAGTACCACCACATTGTCCATGAATTTCAGGTTGCTGGGATTAGGGGAAAAAATTAGTATTGATAAATTGACTTAATTAACGCTTGAACCGTATATTACGATGTGAAGTTCCTTTTGAAATTGGTGTCCGATTAATTCAAGACATACCGGAGGGAAGATGGCAATACCTGACGCATCGATGGAGTTTAGTAAATTCGATGATCTTAATGATGAATTAGATTTTCTTTTTAGCAGTTATTTTAAAAACCGACGTTCCGTTTTAATGCCTTCTGAAAAAGGATGGAAACCGAACACCGACATGTATGAGACAGATACTGAACTTGTGCTTACTGTGGACATAGCTGGAATATCCTCAAGTGAGATAAAAATTCACCTCCAGAGAAATATCCTCATTTTAAGGGGTATCCGAAGAGAACCCATCCACGAAGCCAAGCGAAAATACCACAAAATGGAAATCGATTTTGGACCTTTTGAGCGACGAATCGAACTCCCATGCTCGGTTGGAGCGGATGGTGTAATTGCAGGTTATTCACTGGGTTTTCTCGAGATCCGCCTTCCTAAATTGGAAAAGGAAAACCAACAACACATTGAAATCAAAATTCTATAACAAAGTGATAGCATACAATGAGTGAACCTGAGATTACTTTTGAGCAGGAGAGCTTTCCCAAAGAGCTCCCCCTATATATGACGGATGATCTGGTCATCTTTCCAAGAATCGTTACCCATTTAGTGGTGAACGAGAAGGAATATATTAACATGGTTAATGATATTCTCGATGGTGGAAAGAAGATGATGACAATTGCACTGAAACGTCCAGGACCGGATGGCCAATCACGGATTAATGAACCATACAGCAACGGATGCGTTGTAAGCATTGGGAAGATGTTGAGGATTCCTGACGGTACTATTCGCCTGATTATTCAGGGAATTTCAAGAGTTAAAATCAACTTGGTACGCGAAAGTGATAAGAATTACCCTCTTTCAGGAATAACAAAATTAAAGTCAACTTCAACAAATTCTGACAGACTTGAAGTTTTAACAAGGAGAATTCAAGAAGAATTTGGTGAGATCATCGATTCATCTCAACAATTACCCTATGAGATGAAAGTCGCTCTCGCGAATATCACAGATCCTGGATCACTCGCTGACCTTGTAGGCGCAAATCTCAATATCAGACCGGATGAGCGTCAGGAAATTTTGGCTACCATTGATACTGAAAAACGACTGAACAAAGTATCACAATTAGTCAATCGCGAGCTCAAACTTGCCAAACTTGGCACCAAAATACAAACCGAAGTTACAGGATCGATTGAAAAGAACCAGCGGGAGTATTTTTTAAAAGAGCAATTAAAAGCGATCCGAAAAGAGCTTGGTGAAGATAACAACGGTGCCGAGAACAAAGAGCTCCAAAACCGACTCGAAGCTCTTGACGCTCCAGAGCAGGTAAAAGCTGCGGCGAAAAAAGAGCTGGAGAAATTAGACCGAATTTCTCCATCATCATCTGAATATACAGTCACCCACACCTATTTGAACTGGCTTCTCGATGTACCATGGGCTGTGTCCTCGAAAGATTCCATTAAGATAGCCAAGGCAAGAGAGATCCTTGACGAAGAACACTACGGACTAAATGATGTCAAAGAAAGAATTCTTGAATATCTCGCCGTCAGAAAACTGCGAGGAACAGGTCGAGGTTCGATAGTGTGCTTTGCTGGTCCTCCGGGAGTTGGAAAGACATCTATCGGGAAATCTATCGGCAAGGCACTGGGACGGAAATTTGTCCGTATGTCACTCGGAGGGGTGCGGGATGAGGCTGAAATAAGAGGTCACCGACGCACATATGTTGGTGCACTTCCAGGCAGGATAATTCAGAACATAAAAAGAGCGGGAACTAACAACCCGGTATTTATGCTTGATGAGATTGATAAACTCGGCTCAGATTTCAGGGGAGATCCATCCTCAGCAATGCTTGAGGTTCTTGATCCTGAACAAAACTTTTCTTTTCAGGATAATTATCTCGAAGTGGATTTCGACCTCTCAAAAGTGATTTTCATAACGACTGCAAACTATCTTGAGACCATCCCACCTCCACTACGTGACCGGATGGAGATCATCAGGCTACCTGGCTATATTACTACCGAGAAAATTCAGATTGCCAAACGTCACCTAATCCCTCGTCAAATCGAAGAAAATGGCTTAAAGCCAAATCAGATTAAATTCAGTGACAGAGCCGTTGAGATAATTGTCGCGCATTACACTCGAGAGGCGGGAGTTAGATGGCTTGAACGCACCATCGGAAAAGTCTGTAGAAAAGTCGCGGTTCAAGTTGTTGATAAAGACGAAAAAAAGAAGTTCTCGGTTACAGCAAAGAATGTGAGCGATTACCTTGGACCCGCCAAGATTATGAATCTGGTTTATACAAGAAAACCTCAGGTCGGGATTGCTAATGGTCTGGCATGGACTTCTGTTGGAGGTGTCATGCTCTATATAGAGGCAATCGCTATGCCCGGGCAGGGGAGGCTTAAAATCACCGGTCAATTGGGCAGTGTCATGAAAGAATCCGCCGACATAGCGTTGTCTTACATAAGAAAAAATGCAAAAAAGCTAAAGATACCCAAAGAATTCTTTTCAGAACATGACATTCATGTGCATATTCCGGAGGGAGCTACACCGAAGGACGGTCCATCCGCGGGGATTACGCTCACAACAGCTATGGCATCATTATTCTCTGGACGCCCCGTCCGGAACGATATTGCAATGACAGGTGAGATCACCTTACAGGGAAGAGTTCTCCCGATAGGTGGACTGAGGGAGAAATCGGTTGCCGCTTCCCGAGCTCACATGAAGACCGTAATTTGTCCCATTGGCAACAAGTCAGACCTGGAAGAGATTCCTGAAATTGTAAGAGAAAAAACAGAGTTCAAGTTTGTAAGTTCAATTGATGAAGTTCTGAAGTCCGTACTACTTCCCAAGCCGTGATCAGGATATCAGAAATTTCACTTTTTTAACAATGCAGGTTAACGGAGGAAGGATGAAGAAGATTGCAATAATTTTGATAGTATTCGCACTGATACTTCCCGCAATTGTGCAAGCTCAAGACTTCAATTTTGAAGAACAGTTAAGACAATTAGCTACTAAAAATGCACAGGGATATGTCGGACCTTTTGCGACAGCATTTGGGACATCAATGAATTCAGGCTTCTACCACACAGCCAAACCCCATAGCTTTCTAGGGTTTGATATAAGTGTAAAAGCAGCTCTCGTCTCAATCCCTGATGAGGGTATGGTTTATGATTTCTATGTTGGTTCAGCCACTGTGGCCGCTGATCCAGCCTGGATGATTCCAAATAATGAACTAACAGTAGATTTGGAATTACTATATCCTGAAAGAGAATCTCCAACTCTCTTTGGAAACAATGAAGTAAATGTTATCCAACCTGCTCCAAACGGCGCAGCGGATGCTCTTGAATCTGCCCTTCTGGGTGCAGGAAAAACTCAAGCAGAAATTGATATGCTGAAACTCACTCCTGCATGGAATGGTGCAGTCAATCAAATCCAAAGTGGAGCGGTACCTCTAACAACTCCAATGGGGTTTGATTTACCAACTGTTGGTTTTGCAATGGCGCAGGCTTCCTTAGGTTTGCCTTTTGGAACTGAAGTAATGTTACGCATGCTGCCCGAGTATGATGTTCCAGACGTTGGGAAAATAACTCTTTATGGATTTGGTATAAAACACAATCTTGATCAATACATCCCAATTCCCCTTTTTCCCGTTGATATTTCAGCACAATTTGCGATGCAGCAATTCAAAGTCGGAGATTTCCTCGAATCAAATCACACTATGTGGAATATTCAGGCATCAAAGAAATTGGGCTTTGGCATCAGCTTTACACCCTATATCGGCCTTGGTATGGAAACGAGTACCATTGACATAAATTACTTAGTCGAGGGAAGTGGGACAATTTTGGATGGTGAAACAGTCACATTTGAGTTAGAGGGTGACAACGCTTTCAGAACCACGGTGGGATTTAACTTGACTTTACTGCTACTGACAATTAACGCTGATTATTCGATGGGCGAGTATGACGCTGTAACAATTGGCGCTGGCATTACATTCAGGTAAGACTATTATCCGCAGATTACGCAGAATAAACAAATCCTGCGTAATCTGTGGATATCAATTTTAAAGCTTGTCTGCCAGGAACTCACCTATCTTGTCCTTGGAAATTCTTTCCTGCTGCAAAGTATCACGCCAGCGTACAGTCACCGTACCGTCTTCAAGAGTCTGATAGTCCAGAGTAAATGCAAACGGTGTTCCGAGTTCGTCCATGCGACGGTAGCGACGTCCAATTGATCCCTGAATATCGAGGAAGAGAGGCCACCTGCCTCTAAGATTGTTATAGATCTCTTTGGCGAGGTCCGCTAAACCATCTTTTTTTACTAATGGTAGGATCGCAGCTTTTACCGGAGCGATCTTTGGATCGAGGGATAGGTAAACACGTGTTTCTTTTTCCTGTTCATCTTCACGATATGCATCACATAATAACATCAGCATTGCCCTGTTGAGCCCTGCTGAAGCCTCTACGATATGCGGTATAAACCTCTCCTTCGCCTGCGCATCGAAATAGGTCATGTCTTTTCCTGACGCTTCCTGATGACATGTCAAGTCGAAATCGCCGCGGTCATGAAGTCCTTCAAGTTCATGCCAGCCGAAGGGAAATTCATATTCTATGTCCCACGCTTCCTGTGCATAATGTGCGAGCTTATCTTCAGGATGTTGCAGCCAGCGTAATTTTTCTTCTCGAACACCTAAAGAGAGCAACCAATTCCAGCGTTCCTCACGCCAGTATTCGAGCCACTTTGATGTCTCGCCGGGTCGGACAAAATATTGCATCTCCATCTGCTCGAACTCACGTGTTCTGAAAATAAAATTCCCGGGTGTTATCTCATTGCGAAAAGCCTTTCCAATCTGGGCGATACCAAATGGCAGTTTTAGCCTGGCGGTATCCTGTGTCAATTTATAGTCGAGATAAATACCCTGAGCAGTTTCAGGACGGAAATAACCAATGGCAGCCTCATCTTCGACAGGTCCCATGTTGGTCTTGAACATCATATTGAAGTGACGCACATCAGTAAATGAGTCCTTGGTCCCGCATCTTGGACACTGCGGGCTTTTTGTTGTCTCTTGCCCCTCAACTAGAATATCATCCGCTTTGAATCTGGCTTTGCATTGTTTGCAGTCGATCAGAGGGTCTGTGAAGTTCTTCAAATGCCCTGAGGCTTCCCAAACATTAGGATGCAGGATTACAGCAGAATCTAAACCGACGATGCTATCATGGCTTAAAGTCATGTTCTGCCACCATAACCTCGAAATGTTGTTTTTCATTTCCACACCATATGGACCATAATCATACGTCGAGCCAACTCCACCATATATCTCTGAGGATGGAAACACTATCCCCCGTCTTTTGCACAACGCAACGATTTTACTCATTGCATCTGGTGCTTTTTTATTTTTTCCCAAGTTTCTTTATCTCCGAATATGCTGCTAAAAAAATATCGTCATTGCCATAAAAATAAGCAACAACGACATGTTAACAATTTCAATTTGTTTGCAAGTGCTGCGAAAATTACACCATAAGATACGAGAAGATGCGAGCTCTTAGCCACCTTCGCCAACAGTTATCAGTGTCTTAATCATTTAGTTCAACAACTTGCCCAGAGCAGGGGTTGAATATACCCAACCCATTTGTCCCTCTTTACCAATTGCTCGTGGATACGAGACATTGGAAACATTCCGTTTTTCTATGCGGTTATCGTCCCCAGCAGGGTTAAAAATTTTCAACCCCTACTTTGCCATCTCAATTGCAGATCTGGGGCATTCCTCGGCACAAACACCACAACCTTTGCAGTGGTCAAGGTCAAATGACAGATCTCTTGTTTTAGCATCTCTCAAAACTGCGCCGTCCGGGCAATAGACATGACAGTTACCGCATGAATCACAAGCTCCGCAATGAAAACATCGCTCGGCTTCATTATGAACCGCCTTTATCCCAATATCTGGTGTAACTTCTGTGAATCCCACTCCCCGACTTTCGGGATCAAGTTCTTTCTTATAGTTTCGTTCAGCGGGAGAAAAATAGGCGATATTCAGATTTTCAAATTTAACCGGATTTAGGCGATCATAACCAGATGACTTTTCATTATTCACAAAACGGGAAACCTTAACAGCATTACTTCGACTTAGTAGGCTGGAATCCAAATCATAGTCTCTTCCTTCAAGCGAATTCGCGATAGACATCGCTGCTCTTTTCCCTGCTCCAATGGCATGAGCGACTGTTCTGTCCCAGCTCGTAAAATCTCCCCCAACCCAAACACCTTTTAGTTCTGTTCTTCCCCATTTATCAAGAGGCTTAAGTATGGATGTTTCTTCATCGTTTGTGGTTAGTTGCAGCGAATCTGCATATTCGCCTACAGCTTCTATTACATTGTCGATTAGAATCTCGAAATCGCTGCCAGGAACGGCTTCGGGTCGTCTCCTTCCACTTTCATCCGGTTTTCCGAGTACATTTCTCACACATCTGAGGAATCGACCTCGACCATTGGGATTACGCCTGATCATGTCTGGGCTGACCAAATAAGAAATCTTTACCCCTTCCTCTAAAGCTGCTTCAATTTCATCGTGGAAAGCGGGCATTTCCTGCCTCGTCCGACGGTAAATAATAGTCGCCTCTGAACCACACCTCAGTGCCGTTCGAGCTGCATCGAGAGCACTATTACCACCTCCAACAACCACCACATTTTTCCCAAGTTGATGTGGTTCTTCGGATGCAACTCTCGTCAAGAAACTAATAGCGTCCTGCACTACCCATTTCTGATCTGAAAAAACACCACTCTTTCTATGTCCTGCTGCACCAGGAGCGATAAACACCGCATCGAAATCTTCTTTGAGCCCCTGTATCCCAGTTGCTGGATCAATGTGAGTATTACATTTAAAAACAACACCCATCAACTCGAGACGACGAATCTCCTTCTTTAAAATATCGCGGGGGAGTCGATATGCTGGAATTCCATATCTTAACAATCCTCCAGGTTCAGGTGCTCTTTCAATCACTTCAACGGAATATCCCAATCTTGCCAGCAACCATGCTGCGGAAAGACCTGCAGGGCCTGAGCCGACAATTCTAATACGCTCGGAATGCTTTTCTCCGGTCAGTAATTCATCAATATAGGAATCATCTCTCGCTGCACGATCTCCGAGATTCCGCTCGATCGCCCCTATATTTACCGCTGTGTCGAACTCGCCCCGATTGCAAACTGTCTCACAGGGGTGATAACAAACCCTGCCACAGACAGACGGAAGAGGTTGTTCAGACAATAGAAGTCGAACGGCATCATCCCACCTCTCCTGGCGAGAAGCGAGTAGCCAGCCTTCAATGTCATTTCCCACCGGACAACCACTGCGGCAAGGGGGGAGTTGATTGATGTACCGGGGTGTAATATTTCGCCAGGAACCTGTTGGAAATACACTTGTGCGCCCCCAGGAAATTGCAACTGGAGGGATTTCGTCAATTGACATTTGTGCAATCGGTTTCGATGCACCTTTGCGGATATTCTCAAGAGCGGCTTGAGGAATTACCTTAAAATCTGTTTTTTTGCTCAATTGTATTTCCGTTAATGTGGGAGCAGAGGATTAATAAATTGTGTAATCTTCACCTTCGGGTGTACCGTAACCTGTAAATTCATCATTTTTCAATACATACTTTATCAGGTGATCTTTTCCATCCTTGAACACTTCTGTGGACAAAGCGGAAATTTCCATAACGGTATCTACAACGAGGAAAGTAAACTTCCATCTATCCTCGACCCGGAAGTTCAGCTTATAAAATCCCGCGTCGGTAAGCTCGAGCAAAGATGTCGGTTCAATGCCTGTTGTTTTTCGATATTCCATGACGCTTTTATGGATGTCCTTGATAACCACATGAATTTCAGCAGCCCTTTCAGCCTCTTTTGCTTCTTTCATTTCTCTCAATTTCTTACATGAAGTAAGAAAATTTGCAGAAACTAAGAGAGCAACAATCATTAAAACCGTTAAAAACCGTCTCATTTTTGTTTCCTAAATTAGCAGATATGTCTAAAATTTTCCGTCTCTGAGCAAACCACCGGAAATGACAAGTCTCTGAATTTCATTGGTTCCTTCAAAAATTCTGGTAATCCGAGCATCACGATACATTCTCTCAATCGGATATTCGGACATATAGCCCATTCCACCATGAACCTGTACAGCATCATCCACTACCTGGCAGAGAGTTTCTGAGGCAAAAAGTTTGCATATGGCAGATTCCCGGCTGAAACTCATGCCCTGATCGCACATCCATGCAGTCCGGTAAGTCATGCTTTCAAGTGCATACACTTTAGTTGCCATATTTGCAAGCATCCACTTGACAGCTTGCTGTTCTCCAATAGGCTTCCCAAACTGCATCCGTTCTTTGGCGTGCTGTATAGATAGATTCAGAGCTTCTTTGGCTTGACCGAGACACACCGCTGAAAGTGATACTCGACCAACATCCAGAGTTTGCATTGCTACAAGAAAGCCTCGATCCTTGGTCCCAAGCAAGTTTTCTTTGGGTACCTTTACGTCCTCGAAGAAAATATCGGTCGTATGTGACCCTCTAATGCCCATTTTCTTCTCTGGCTTACCACATGTGACACCAGGAAAACTCGCTTCTACGATAAACGCTGACATTCCCTTAGTGCCTGCACCGGGTGTTGTTATCGCAAATACCGTGTAAACATCAGATATGCCACCATTCGTAATGAATGTCTTTTGTCCATTCATCAAATAGTGATCACCCTTATCCTCCGCCATCGTAGCAACCGCCGCCGCATCAGATCCGGCTTGTGGTTCTGTCAGGGCAAATGCTGCGAGCATTTCACCTCTCGCCATTGGCTTCATATACTTATCTTTCTGAGCCGGTGAACCAGCAAGATGAACCGCCATTGCGCCAATCGATTCATGTCCACCGATGACAATTGGTGTATTCATGCAACCACGAGCGAGTTCTTCCATCATGATACAATAGCCGACTTCACCCATGTCGCCCCCGTCATGCTCCTCCGGGAATACAACTCCCATGAAACCGATTTCTATTGCCTTATCGAGTACCTCGCGACTCACCTCTCCTTCTTCGTCCACCATAGCCGCTCTCGGTCTTAACTCTTCATCGGCAAATTTCTTTGCCAATTCACGGAGCATTTCATGTTCTTCAGATATGGAAAAGTTCATGGTATCCACCTGTTATATAATGATTGTCTAAAGCTTTCAGTAGTGCAGGCGTCCCTGCCTGCGAAATACCCACACTTTGCAACACGCACGGAGGCGTGTGCTACTGATATGCCTTATGTCTGGGCTACCACCAGCCTCACACCACTTCCTAACCTTTAAAACCAAATCCTGCATCAACAGCATTCCCATTGATCTCTTTGAATGCGGGAGGACTCTGCTCATCGAGAGTATCTTGCAGGTTATCCTTTGAAACAATTCCACTTGAAGCCACCATTGCAGAGAGCATCACAACGTTTGCCACGCCTCTTCTGCCGATATCCGTGGCAAGGCTTGTTGCTGGAATTGCGTTCTGCACAACACCTTCAGTCTCTGTCGCATTTACGAGGTGACTATCGTAAAAAACTGTTCCACCCGATTTAACGGTGTTGATAAACTTGTCGTAGGCTTCCTGAGACATAGCGACTAAGATATCCGGCTTTGTAACTTTGGGATAACCTATCTGTTCAGTAGAAACAACTACCCCAGCGTGACAAGCAGAACCCCTCGCCTCAGAACCATAGGATGCTGATTGTGCAGTTTCGAGCTTCGCTGCTACCCCGGCTTGACCCATTATTTTCCCGGCAAAGATGATCCCCTGCCCACCAAATCCACAGAATAACAGTTCCGTCCGCATTATTCTTCCCTCCAGATTCCGGTTGGGATTTTTTCTTTTCGGTCCTCTGGGGTCAATTTATCCCAGCGACGTTTATCTATGTACTGAACTTTCATAAGATCCTGAAAATCACCAAGCGTTGGTATTTTGTTCAACTTACCATAATGGGTTGGGCATGGGCTCAGTGCTTCTACAAATGAAAAACCGTCTGTGCTCAAAGCAGTTGATAATGTCTTAATAAGGTTCCGAATTTGGAAAACTGTATGACGAGCGACGAATTTTCCACCAGCCCCGCGAACTAGGTTGCACAGGTCGAATGGACGCTCTTCATCACCCCAGGGTGTTGTTTGAGTTGTAGCTCCACAGGGTGTGGTCGGAGCCGCCTGCCCACCGGTCATTCCATAAATCCGGTTGTTGGCACAAATAACAGTGATTCCCAGATCTCGTCTTGCTGCATGGATGAGGTGGTTGCCTCCAATAGCTGAAAGATCCCCATCTCCGGAAACCACGATAACGTTAAGATCAGGGTTAGCAATCTTCGCACCTGTTGCATATGCAATTGGTCTACCGTGAAGGGTATGAAGGGTATCCACCATCAAATGTGGTGACGGTATCCAAGCAGCACATCCGATCCCGGAGACAAATAGTGTCTTTTCCCAGTCAATTCCTGCATCATCCATTGCACGAATAACAGCACCGAGCAGAATCCCATGACCACAACCGGGACAATATGGAGTCGGGAAAACATTTAGCCGCAAATGGTTATATAAACTCTGGCTCATTTTGCTCTCCCAATTAACTGTTCTATTCCGTCAACTATAGTGCCTGGACGCATTCCCTCACCATCTACTTGAGGCAGAGCGGTAATTTCACGATGAAGTATACGTTCCACTTCCCGAGAAACCTGCCCATAGTTCATCTCTGGCACAACAATGTGTTTAACACCTCTGGCGGTTTCCAACAACCCTTTTTCAGGGAAGGGCCAGAGTGTAACAGGTCTGAATAAGCCCACCTTTACACCTTTGGATCGGAATTCACTTATCGCATCCAGAGATGCCCGAGCTGAGAAACCATAAGCAACAATAAGAATATCGGCGTCATCCGTTTGGTAGGTCTCGCACCGGCTGATCTCGTCAGCAGCATTTCGGATTTTGCCTACAAGCCTTTTTACAAGTTTTTCATGCGTGGCGGCATCCTGTGTTTTGCGGTATCCTTTTCCATCATGGGTTGAACCTGTAACCAGTAGATGCTCACCCTGACCAAAGGCTGGCATTGATGGTATACCATTGGGGTCATCCGTATCAAACGGAGGAGCTCCCGAAGCAAACGGTCTGTTCCAGCGTTCAACTTCCTCAGGGACTATTACCCGTTCCCGCAGGTGACCAACAGATTCATCTGCCAAAACAAATACCGGTACTCGGTAGGCTTCAGCGAGATTGAATGCCTCAAGAGTCAGATCAAATACTTCCTGCACAGACCACGGAGAAAGAGCAATTATCTCATAATCCCCATGACTGCCGTATTTAACCTGAAAAACATCTCCAGATCCGGGTCGTGTCGCCTGTCCGGTTGCAGGACCTGCACGCTGCACATCCACAATTACAATCGGAGCTTCCGTGATTGCAGCGTAACCCAGTCCTTCCATCATCAAACTTAAACCCGGACCAGATGTTGCAGTCATCGCCTTGGAACCAGCCCATGATGCGCCTATCATTGCGCAAATTGATCCAATTTCGTCTTCCATTTGAATGAAGGAACCATCAGTTTCACGCAGGCGATGAACCATTCTCACCATTATCTCACTGGCAGGTGTAATCGGATATCCGGCGAAGAAGTTGCATCCGGCTGCGATAGCACCATCTGCTGAAGCTTCATCACCCATTAGAAAATATTCGCCTGGTTTGATAGGGGATTTTACTTTTTCAATTGTATGTTTCATTTTTCCTCCACTGTAATCGCAAGGTCAGGACAAAGCAGTTCACAAATCATACATCCGGTACATCCAGTAGGATTAACGACTATTGGCTTAAATCCCTTTTTGCCGATTTCTTCAGCTTCAGTAAAAATCCCATCAATAGGACAAATCTTGATGCAGAGATTGCACCCCTTGCACCAATCCTGATTGAGGTCTATCTTCCAGATTATTATTTTCTTTTTTCGTTTTGCTCTTGTTTCGATTTTTTTATCCTAATCAACTTTTGTTTCTTTTTTTCAGTAGCGCAATCATCTCTGCTTGCGAACAAATATAAATAGAGGTGATCAGAAAAGGTGACCACCTTCTGCAAAGAAAAGCGTGGAAGTTCTTTTAATGTGACGGTATCTTATTCCGCCACATTTCACAAGTATTCTAAACTATTGTCGGACTAATAATCCAACTATGAACTGATTGTGTAGATGTAAGTGTGAATGATTATTCGCCCCTACGAGTCCACATTTCCCTTAAGGTACAATCACAGATCTCAACGTCCCTGGATCATTACTCCGGAGCAAATCAAATGCCTCATTGACCTGATCTAGCCCAAAACGACCAGTGACCAAATCCTTGACGTTCAACTTGCCAATTCTTACCATTTCAACTATACGCGGATAATCCACCGGACGGCAACCGAGCGATCCGATTAGAGATTGCTCGAAGAACATAGTCTTTGCAACCGGGATTTCTGCCTTAAGATGAGTATACCCAATCACAACACAAGTCCCACCCTTTTTTACTGTATTGTAAGCTGCAACAATGGTCTTTGGATTTCCGATTGATTCGAAAGCAACATCAACACCATCTCCGATCAATTTCCGAATCGCTTTATCTATCCGACCATCTGGGAGTTCAGCTGGATTAATGGTTTCGAGCGCACCAAATTTCTTTGCAATTTCGAGCTTTTCTGGCATGAGGTCAATAGCAATGACAGATGCTCCAACTGCAGCAGCAACCTGTACGACATTAATCCCAACGCCGCCACAGCCAAATGCTGCAACCCAGTCACCGGGTTTGATGTTTGCGCGATTTACGACTGCATGAAATGGAGTTGAGACTGCATCGGCGATAATCGATCCCTCGATTAATGGCACACCGACGGGAATCGCTATAGCATCTTTTGCTGGGGAGACAACATATTCGGCATAAGAACCGTTAATGTGATTACCAAACATTTTCATGTCATCACAAATATTCTCTCTACCAGCTCTGCATGATGGACAAACGCCACATGTCAGTACTGCTGGAAGAAGTACCTGATCGTCCATTTTCCAATTCGTGACACCTTCACCCAATTCAGCGACAGTTCCAGAAGCTTCATGCCCAAGGATCATCGGTGGTTTCATAAAAGTCGGCACACCATGATCGATGTAATGCATGTCTGTATGGCAAACTCCGCAGGCTGCCACTTTTACTAAAATCTCACCTCGACCTGGTCGTGGTGTCGGAACTTCCTCAACCTTCAGTGGTTGATTTGGTCCGTGAAATACTGCTGCTTTCATTTCTCCTCCAACCTTTATTTGGTTCTACTTACAAATCTATCATTAAAAATGTTACATTCGCAAATTGTCTTGTATAACAACGTGCCGGAAGAAACATCTTGCCCGTAGGGATTGAGTCGGGTGAAATGCCCTAAACAAGATTCACCATTTAATCCGGGCGACGAGTGTATACAACGAATATTGAATTTGGGGTGTTCTCATCAAAACACTCCGTACAACCCACACAGGTACTCTTTACCAGAGGTTCTATACTCACCTCAAAACCGAGTTCTTCATATAGTTCAGTCACTTCGGACAATCTGGGTTCCTGACCGAAAAATCTGGTCTCCCAGCCTTCTTTGTCTGGAGCACAGGTTAAGGAATCATCACCACTTCCGGATTGGATAATCGGTTTCACTTTTCAAATTTTCCGGATGGATTCAATTTTCGGTCAAATGCAGCCATTCCGGCAGCATTAAACCCTTCGGATTTAAAAAATTCTATAACATCTGGCCAGTCTTTTGGAACCAGAGTTGTCATCAATTCGATCCCAGCCTTTTCAGCAATCGAGCAGAATTCTTCCAGAAGCCGTCTGCCAATGCCTGATCTCTTATAATCCGGATCAAGACCTAATGTATCAACCGATGCAACCTGCTCTTCAATCCCATACTCACCGGAATTGGCCTCACCCATTATGAAACCGATAATTTTCTTGTCCATTTCTGCTACCAGCGCACCAAACAGTTTTGAATCTTCTCCGAAATTGCGCCTGAACTTTTTTTCAAAGTAGTGATTTCTGGGATAGCCAGTTGCCAAGCTGTCGATATGTACAACCTGATCGAAATCATCTTTCACCAAATTCCGAATGACCAATTTACTGAAATCCATCTTTGCTGACATTTTTACCTCTAAAATTAATCTCGTATCTGAGATATGACAATACAATCATCGCTGGCTTCCCACTTGAGTGGAAACGACAGAACCCTTAAAACAAATCGTCCATATCATCATCACCCGGGATTTCCCCGTATGCTTGCAGATGAGCTTGGATCAATTCGCTTTCCCTTTTTGTGTACATCGGATCTAATTCCCACCTACAGTATTCAGCTTCATAATCCTCATCCAGTAACTCCTCGACCATTTCATTCAGATTAGCAGTTCCGGCGATTTTGACGCTGACTTTGTCCTCGTTCGCGAGAATCAAAACACCATCTTCCTCAGGAACGAATTTAATCACATCATCATTAAAGGTCTTCCAGAGATCAGGTGGAAGTGGTGTTGGACTTAGTTTTGCTCTCAGATTGCAGCGGAGACATCTTGCTGCTTCTGCTCGGGCTTGATCTTGCCCGATTGTTTCGACAAATATCTCCATCGATTCAGCACGAACATCCGCCTCAACATGGAGCGGGATAACACGACCCCGGTCAAAATATCCCGGTTCTCGTCCTATAACTCGTCTTGCAGTTTCATATTCAGGATACTCGGGAGCATCTGGTCCTTTTAGCAGGTTATTAACCTCAATAGCAGCTCGAACTCCATCCGCCATCGCTTTTACAATTGATGAAGCACCCATTGCTGCATCACCCGCTATCGCATCACTCTTGTTGGTTCTAACTATGTCTGCGAATTGGCTGTCGGGTTTTTGACCAATAGCAATGATAAGCCTGTCTGCTCTGACAGTCATATTTTCGTCTGTGTTGTATTCGGGACGGAACCGACCATGATCGTCGAAGACACGAGTACAGCGTTTGAGTAGAACACGCTTGAACCTGCTGTCTTCCCCCTCGATTTTGTCAACACCCCATTGGTAAATATTAAAAATCCCTTCTTCAGTGGCGGTATCTAACTCTTCTTTGAAGGCGGGCATGTCCTCTTGAGCTTCGAGACTGACCATCAACACAGTCTCTGCTCCAAGACGACGTGCAGTCATTGCCACATCAACGGCAACAGCTCCTCCTCCAATGATGAGTACTTCACCTTCGACATGGTCGACATCACCTGATTGAACATCTCGCAGGAAGTCCAATCCTGTACCTACATTCGCTAAATTCTCACCTTCTATTCCGAGATTTGCTCCATCGGGCAATCCAACTGTTCGAATTAAGGCATCAAATCCCTCGGCTTTCAGATCATCATCACCGATGAATTTTCCGAATCTCGTTTCCAACCCGAGTGCAAAGAGATACTCCAAATCACGATCAATAACTTCCTCAGGAAGCCTGAAGTTTGGAATTGTCTGCCTTAACATTCCACCGAGTTTTGAATCTCTCTCAAAAATTGTGACCGAGTGACCCCGCCTGAGAAGTTCAGCAGATGCTGCCAAACCCGCAGGTCCACCACCTATAACTGCGATTTTTTTTTCTGTTGAATCCCGCTTGATAATCTGCGGTGGTTTATCCGCAGAAAATTCTGCTGCATATCTTTTCAGGGCACAGATTGAGGCAGAATCGTCAATAGCTTTTCTGCGGCAATTATCCTCACAGGGATGAAAGCATGCATATCCCAGAACGCCTGGCAATACTGCTCTCTGACGTATTAACTCTAGTGCATCGTGCTCATGCCCCGATGCGATCAGTTCCAAATAGCCCGGAACATCAATATGCAACGGACATCCCGCCTGACAGGGAGCCATACCATCAACCAATACTTCAATATCCGGTTGATCGAGTAACGCACCTGTTGGACAAAGCTCAACACACGCCCCACAGAGCCGGCAATCCGACTCCGGCAATGACATGCCACCTATCGTTCCGACATTCACTCTCTGGTCATTGGAGACAGCACCCAGTGCATCAACACCTCTGACATCACGACAAACGCGAACACATCTTAGACAATTGATGCAGAGCTCATAGTTACGCAAGATCAGCGGTTCATCCGTTATTCCTGGACGTCCCTCGTGTCGGTAGGCGGGAGTATCTCCGGGGATACCAATGTCAATTGATACTTTGCCAATCTCACATCTACCAAGAAGCTCGCAGCAACGTTCTTCGACGGGCACATTCATGCTGCACTGTACTCTGTCGCATCCCTCACGTTGGGCGCATGTCAGGCAGGCATGAGGATGACGAGCGAGTATCTTCTTCAGTGACTTGCGACGAGCAGAGATAACATCTCCATTCGCAGTATCAACCGACATCCCATTCGCAACGTGAGTTGAGCAACTTCTGACAGGAGCTTCCCCATTTATTGAGACCATACACAGGTCACAATGAGGAAAATCGTCCTCAGATTCCGCGGAATTGTCGTGCTTAACCAGCTTCTCACCTTGCCAGATCGACTCCGACCAATTAAACGGTTTGAAGGAATCCAATTCAGGGTGACTGCAAAGACCGGGAATATAAATCCCGTTCTTAATCGCCGCCTTGCGAACTGATAACCCTTCGGGAACAGAAACCTCCTGCCCGTCAATGGTTAATTTTACATTGTTCATTTGCTACTTCTGGTCTTGTTAAATATTAACAGGGATATGCAGGATAGTCAGGACATTAATGTTTTAATCCTGTTTCTCCTGTCTTTCCTCTATCAAGTCATTCTGCGACTTGCGAAGTATTGATGACTCTATTCACTTTAAAGTGCAGCCGGTACTGTCTCAAGCAGCACTCGCTTAACATCCACTCCTGGTGAACGCTTTGATAGATAGAGCATCTCTATTCCAACTACCTTGCCATCAGCACTGTAATCGAGAATTATCCCGGATGCAACCTCCTCTGACTCTGATGCTGGTTCATCCTGCAAAGTCAGATACAGCGCGTCCGCTTCAAGGTCTATCTTTAGCTTCAATTTTTTCTCTTTAAACGTCGGTCGAAGAATGCGGTTATGACAAATGTCGGATTTGTTTCTTTCTTTACAATAATCCGCAAAATACGATTCCCGAATTCGGGAATCACTGCCAAACAGTGTTCAAGTTCTGAATCGAACTTATCCGTTTCCTGTTTGTCAGGATTATCCAGGACCCTTTCTAACCAACCAATCTTGATTTTGCGCTTTTCAATGGTTTCTTACGCATGTTCGGATAATCGGTATTTCAATGTGAATTTTACCTTATTTCACATCACCATAAAACAAATTTCAAAGGGATACAAAACTCCCAATGATATGAATGATACACCGAGACTTCCAAACTCACCAGGAATGTCTAATTGCACCTGGCGGACATGCGACAACACAGGGCAGTTTAGGTCGATCATTCATCGGCTTACACTCGGAGCATTCGTATTTCACCTTTTTACGAAATTCCTGCTTGATCAGGGCGACTTCATCATCGTAGTCATCCTCCTCGATCAAAAACATGTCCTTGGGGCAAGCTGCGAGACAGTCGTGTGTCTCACAATCTATGCATTTATCGGTGTCAATGGTGATATAATAGTCACCCGACCCGTCCATATAACCGTAATTAGCTATCATAACTCTACTTACTTTTTAGCTTTTTTCAGTTTCTTTTCGTACAGTGCCTTTCCAAACAATGCTGCTCCCAGCGCACCGGCAATCTGAGAATCAATATCTGATTTCAATGCCTTCATGCCGAGCTCTGCTTCAAGTCTGCGCACTACACCTGAGTTTTTGGCGATACCACCGGTAATTGCAAATTCAGGTGTTACACCCAATCTCTCAATAAGTGTAAACACGCGATGTGACATTGCAGAAGAATATGCTGCGAGGACCATGTTTTTACCCCAGCCCTGACGCAGTAGTCCTGCCGCTTCGGTTTTGGCAAAGACCACACAGGTCGAAGATACCGGATCAGGTTCTTCATCTACCTTGAAGGACATATCACCAACATCTTCGATTGGAATCTGAAGCAGGTTAGCGAACACTTCCATCCCGCGTCCGGTTCCGGCTGCACATTTGTCATTCATCAGGAAGTTTGTGACTTTACCACGTTCGTCGCATTGAATGGCTTTACAGTCCTGACCACCCATATCGAGGATAGTTCGAACCGTCGGACCATACATATAGTTTGCACCACGAGCATGGCAGGCGATTTCAGTGATAGCTTTATGCGCCATAGGTACATTGACTCGACCATATCCTGTACCGACGATGAAGTTAATATCATCAATACTTATGCTGGCTCCTTCAAGAGCCCATTTCATTGCATTACGAGCACTGTCCGGTGAATCGGAACCAGTGCGCATGCTGGCGAAAGCGAACAATTTCCCATCAACCATGATGACTGCCTGCGATGATACCGAACCGACATCAACCCCGGCTGAAATTATTCCACCGGCGCGAGGATCAATATTCTCGTCATGCCAGTTGTATTCCTTCCAGCGCCAGAATTCCTTTTTAGGAGCCTCCTGGGTCATTTTATATCTCCTGGATAGTTGTTCAAATCTTATTAACGATTTCTCTGAGTTTCACAATGGAAGTTATCACTCACTGCGCGCTGTCACACACCCTCGTGTGACAGTAAACTAGCTACTTATCTGGCAGACGAGGGCGTCTACCAGCGCGTTGAAAAAAACATGTCCGACATCTCCCTTTGTGGCTCCCTCAGCACAATCTAATCATGTGACTCAACAATACCTTTACCTGTTGCTCTGTCTACAGCAACCCATGCTGCACCTTCGGCAGGAACAAATTCAGGATAATCAAGTACATTGATCTTCATCTCTTCGAGAGTTCTCTCAAGCGATCTTACAAACCCGCTGTTAAAAGCCATTCCGCCCATCAACACGACATCAGGCTCGATTGAAACTCGTCTTGCCATGGAAATAATCCGGCTCGCAATCGCATCACATACTGCACGGGCGATATCTTTTTTAGAGATTCTACTGTGGAGAAGTGAAACAACTTCGCTCTCGGCAAATACAGCGCACTGAGCGTTCATCGGTACAGCCTTGTCAGATGTCAATGCCAGAGGTCCGAAGTCTTCAATTGTTATTTCCAGTGCTCTTGCCATGGACTCGATAAATGTCCCCGAACCGGCTGCACATTTTTCATTGATTGCGAAATCTTTTACTTTGCCATCACCAGATGTGATGATCGCTCTACCCTCTTCAGCACCGATATCTAAAACGGTCCGAGCACTCGGATATCGAGCATAGGCACCTCGCGCCGCAGCTCCGACTTCCGTTATAGTACCTTTTGCAAAAGGTGCGTAGGCTCGTCCTGCCCCGGTAGCCACAATATTATCGATTTGTTCGGGTTTTATGCCAGCTTCAGATAGAGCGGTCTCCATCACTTCGCCGGCAGTAACCTCTTGTTCAAATCCAGAGAGCAATTTTGCCCGGGCAACGACTTCACCATCTTTAATAATCACTACCTTGACCGTTTTAGATCCCAGGTCCATTCCGGCAGTTATCATTTAGTTACTCCAGTTTTTATGTCTATCAAACAGCATAAGTTCACCAATATGGGTTCAGGAGGTCGATCATTTCTGTTCGACAATCACGCGCGATCGGGATTAGGTTTAGGAATTCGTATGCGTCGGCAGGTTTCCTCATCTGCCGAATAATTTTCAGCTAATGTGTCAGGTGAGGCCACCGGACACCGCTCAAGGACAAGTAAAAATGTTTATCCTACCTGCACTGAATCTTGAATATCCTAATATCCTTTTACTCCACTATGTCCACATTATTGTCAATCAACATGCTGTATTGATTAGTAATTAATTAATTCCTAGTTAAAGCAGTCCAAGAGTTTCCATAAAAGCATCAATGCGGTCTTGCGTTTTCGCTTCATCGAATTCGCGTTCATCACCCATGTTGCCTTCAAAACTCATAACAGGTATGCCAGCTTCAGCAATTGCAAGCCTATTTTCACCTATACCGCATGAAAGGCCTTCGCAGCCTCGGTTCATGTGCAGCATTACGCCATCCAGCTTCCATTCCTTGACGATTCGTAACATCATTTCAGACTTGATATCCGAATCATAAAAATGCTGCCATTCCGGTTTGGACAGGTTCCAGTCTGCGAGTACACGCAACGCCTGTTCACGCGTATCCATAGGTGTTCCGAGTTCCATCGGGGTTGTTCTTGCACCCCAGGAACCGTCAGGCTTATCTTCCCAAATGCCTTCCAATGCGAAAGAATACAGACTGCCAATTGACAGCGCACCATACTTCTCGAGATATCTGAATATTTTCAGAAATCCCCAGGGAGGTTGAGTATCTGACATCAGTCTGCATTTTTCATTTGGTATTGCTGCAATACCGCGCTCAACCCTATCTTTGACCTCATCACGAAGTTCTTCGTAGTAGTCAGCGATTTCTTTGTCATGCTTGTTGAGCGTCAATAGTACATAGAGCGAATACATCGACTTTTCCTCAAGAGGAGCCGGGATTGCTTTGTTAAGTGTGCAAATCTCAGCCCATAGAGAAGTCGACCGTGTTTCGTCTTTTACTGCCTGAATCAATTTCTCATCGTCATACTCCCGACCCGTAGCCTTCTCGAGAAACTCGATAGACTCCTGCATCTGATTAACGACATACATCAACTTATCTTCATCAAGGTCTTTATACGGACCTACAGAAACGTCGATGCAGAAATAAGGGATATTTTTGTACTCGGCCACATGCTGATACCATTTCGCATGAGAACAGCAGATGTGATCCTGGAACGCAAAGTCCGGTTTGGGATATTCCCCACCGAAATTGTATTCATTGAGATACATCGAACCCCAATAGTTGCGCATGTAAGCGCACAGATCTCGAGCCCAGCCTTTGGACTCAGCAGCCTCAAGACAGCGCAGGGAGAATTTTTTATTAAATGCAATTCCTGCCGCGTAAGGCTCACCTGTGATCGGATAGATGTCATCCCCAAGTCCTGCAGGGATTGAGTCAAACGACCAAGCACCACCCGTCCACCGCAACCCGCCGCGCTCATGAGCGGTAGCATAATTGCGATAGTACTTATCGCGCAGCTCCTTAGCCTTGCCCCAACACTTCAGGGCCTCTGTTGGATATTTTGGCATTTTGTTTTACCTGTATGTTAATCAATCACTGACAAACGCCAGATTTTGTCAGCTTTGTGTTTGTTTGCGTTAACGTCTCTCTCCATCTTGTTCGTGCTGGCAGACGCCCTCGTCTGCCAGTTTTATTTTGTCAGCTACTTTTAATTATCTTGCCGTTTTGTCTAATTAAAGATCCCATTATTCATCTTTCAATCAATACTTGTTTAAAACTGTTTGAATATGCTCCCTGTACCATTTATTATAATCTCCTTCCTCTTCTGATCGATATTGTCTTATCATAATTCCTATTGCTACATTCACATAGCTGGTCGTGTGACGAAAATTAGGTAATAGCACCTCCAAATCTCTCAATGATCTAAGACCTTCTACATGCTTTAAATGCCTCCCGATATCTTTAGGATGCATCATTTTAGAAGCTCGCACGAAAAATACTTTATAGTCATCATATCTACATAGAGTTTTTGCTAAATCTGCTAAATTTTGTGGTACGAGTTTAGCATCATTCTCAGGAAATAAAGTAAACCACTCCGTGTTTCTAAGGTTTTTACCCAACATCTTGAGTCTGTCCCTTTCATTCAAAATATCCTCCCATTCAGGGCCACTAAGTTTTGCTTCCATCCTTTTAATTTCTTTGTATAGATCAATACTTGCATTCTGCATTTTGAAAAATTTCCGTTTCTTTGGTGTGAGAGATTTTTCTTTTTCTAGGGTTACAAAACTCTGAAAATACTTCCATTGATCTCTCACAACATGCCACTCATAACTTCTCACCCGACTGGAAGTTTTTTTAGGACAAACAAAAATAAATTCGAGATAGAGCAATGTCTCAAATATACTTCTCAATTGCAAAATTGTTGGTGCAACTACTTTATTCTCAATTTGAACTTGAATCGAATCTGTTAATTCAATAACATGTCGGAATAAAGTTAAACTCACAACGTTTTCGATGGTCAGCTCCATCGCATTCAAACACCTAGAGAGCAAAGCTGATGCATAATCTACCAACTCAACCAGAGCCTTGTTGATATCCTCCGACATCTGTTTTTCCTCTTCAGAACCGGGTTCTGGCATTTTTCTCAATTGCTGCATATTATTGTCAGGCTAATTGCATATTGATCAGCTTCAATCAATTATCCTCATTATTCAAACTCCTCATAAGTATCTAAATGATCTGATAAGCCTTTGAAAAAATTTCCAATAAAAAAGCCCAACCAATACCAAATGATACCAAGTAAAACAAGAATCCAAATTGAAATGTTAGTAAATATCCACAATATGACAAACAGAATTCCGCATCCAACATGAGTACTAGATCCTGATATGATTACAGCTAACCATAACAGTATTTTGGGTATTATCTTCATTGGCTTTGTCATTCGATAAACCTCAAATGTCAAAATCTGGAAAAATATCCAGCAAACTTATTACTTCGATCCATAAATGTCGGTAACGTTTCCTTCCAAAGAATTCTACTCGCTGCTTTATCCATCTTTCCACTCTCGGTGAAATGACGAACGATCATCATTGTACTATTTTTTGTAAACATCTCCCCGACTTTTTATCGACAAAACCTTAACTGCTTTCACGTCAGTATCAATCTCGTAAACAATCCTAATGTCTCCAATTGCATACCGATGTTTTCCCTCGAGTTCACCTCGGAGTTTCTTGATATGTTTCCCCGAGAATGGGTACTGGCTAAGATTGTTGATAGAGATGTTCACTCTTTGTTTAGTTTTTTTATCCAGTTTCTTGTATTGTTTCTCTGCCTGATGAGAAATGAAGATTTCAAACATCTTCAATGACCTCAGACCACTTTTTAAATCGCCCCTTCTCGAAAT
>JABGPL010000180.1 GCA_018644935.1 Calditrichota bacterium
CCCGGTCGGATTTGCCCGAAATCTAGCGCCTGCGGTTCTACGCTGAGTTGACGGTCAATGAAATTTATGCTATCAATTTCGGAGATGTCGAATAAGTGGTTTTCTCCCCCTGTATGAACACCCATGATTTGAGCTTGTGCGAAGGTAAAGCAAAACAATACAACGGAGAAGCTTAGAATTCCAAAACGGTAAAACATAGTTGACTCCACGGAAGTTAATTTCTGTGACCAGATAGGTCGAGAGCTATGGTCAGTTTGATGTAGCCCTTTTTTTAGATGGATACTTTTTATGGATCAAATACAGATAAACGAATTAAGCTTTTGTTCAAAGCCACATTTAGTAGTTACAATTTAATAAATAATACTCATATTTCAAACAAAACGGGGGGTTGATTATATACTTTCTCAGGCACTTTAATTATTATTTTACAGTTGTTTTGTACTTGACTTATTTAAAATATGTCCTTAATTTACTAATCAATACTCAATCTACACTACTTCAAAGGAGATTTCGCATGAAACGCTTCGCCTTGTATTTATTTTTTGTTTGCTTCACTGTAATTATCTGCAACTATGCTATCTTCGCAGAAACCCTCAATGTCCCGGATGAATTTGAGACCATTCAGGGAGCCATTAATGCCTCTGAAAATGGTGATGTCGTTTTAGTTCAACCCGGTGAGTATGATGAGAATGTTGACTTTAATGGTCATAATATCACTGTCGCCAGCCTTTTTTATGCCACAGGAGATCCCGAATACATTGGTCGGACAATCATTGATGGACATGGGACCAGACGGGTAGTCTCCTTCATCAGCCAGGAAAACCGGCACGCAGTTCTGACCGGTTTCACGATTCGGAACGGTTCAACCAGTTATGGAGCAGGCATCTATATTCGTGAGTCCTCTCCGACACTCGAAAACCTGATCATCACCGCCAACCATGCTACACACCGAGGTGGTGGAGTATATTGCACTCAAAACTCTAATCCTACGCTATCCCATGTTACGATTGCTGGAAATACAGCTGATGATGATTTCAGTGGGATTCATGCTTTTGATGAGTCAAATCCGACGGTTGTCAACTCTATTCTTTGGGGTAACAACCCGCCAGATATTAGCGACCGCGTTTTGATCTCCTTTTCGGATGTTCAAGGTGGATTTGAGGGAGAAGGCAATAGTGATGTTGATCCACTATTTGGAGATGCCGATAGAGGAGATTTCAACCTGACAGAGAACAGCCCTTGTATTGATGCAGGTTCAGATATCGGAAACGGATTTAATGGTGAATTACCGGATTTGGGTGCATTAGAAACTGGTCTGCCTGTTACACATTTTCGATTTAACCTGACCGACAACAATCATTCGATTCTCGTTGTAAGTGCGACCTTAGACAATGAAGAATTACCTGCTTTTGACGAAATTGGAATTTTTTCTCAGGAAGGTCTCTGTTGCGGTGGTGGATTCTGGAATGGTGGGGAGCTTGGGTTGGCGGCCTGGGGAGATGATCCAGGAACCGAAATTATTGACGGATTTGTAAATAACGAGGTAATAGAGTACCGGATTTGGGACTTCACAACCCAACGTGAGTGTATAGTAAATCCACAGTATGTTGGTGGTGAAGGTAACTATGTTGCAAATGGTTTCTCGGCGGTGGAGCTTGAGGGGATGACGTCTTACCACTGGGAAGCACCAGAACCCACTGACAACAACCATAGTCTTCTGATAGAAAGTGCATCTTTTAATGACGAATCGTTGGACATTGGAGATGAAATAGGAGTATTTACCGCGGATGGTCTGCTCGCAGGTTATGCAATTTGGAATGCAGATGATCGTATTGGTTTTGCTGTTTGGGGTGATGCAGAGCATACTGAGGATATCGTCGAGGGATTTGTCGCTGACGAAGCGTTCACCTTTGTCATCTGGGATTATAATGTCGAGGTCGAGATTGAGGCGGTAGGACATTTTGTCCAAGGTCCTTCGGTCTATACAGAGGGAGCATTTTCAATCGTACAACTCGGTGATTTCGAAGATCAGGACCCTATTGACCTGGTCGCTAACCTACCTTCAGGTTGGAGTATGATGTCGATAAATGTTGATCCCGCTGACGAGTACTATTCCGAGGATGAAGATCGGGGTCCCGATGTACCATTAATGATGGCTGAATTGACCAATCGTGATGAACTTGAGATTATGAAGAATGATGTTGGGCAATTCTACATGCCCGGACAAAACTTTAACAACATTCCCTACTGGGATCTTACTGAAGGTTTTCAGATCAAGGTTACAGCCGATTGTTCGATTACTTGGACGGGGGTACCAATCCTGCCATTCACACAGATCCCGCTGAGTGAGGGCTGGAATGTGATTGCGTATTTCCCTGATTATGAACTGCCTTGTGAAGCTCCTGATTTCACAGCTTTTGTACCAATTCTTGATGAACTTATTATTGCAAAAGATGGACTGGGACGTTTTGCTTTGCCCGAAAACAATTTCTCCAATGTGCCCCCATTAACACCAACAATGGGATATCATGTGAAAGTTTCTTCTGACGTTGCGTTGAATTATCCGGATGCACCCGAAGAACTTGCCTCTTCTGAACCAAGATCATTCGATAATTCTCACTGGGTGACTCCAAAACCGACCGGTAAATGCATGAATGTTCTGGTCAATCATATTTCCGGGATCGAAATGAGTGAAGGTGATCAAGTCGTAGCTCTCAACTCATCGGGAAATCCTGTCGGAGTGGGAACTGTTGATTCGGATGGACGTTGTGGTTTGGCAGTTTGGGGAGATGATTTATCTACTGATTATGTGGATGGATTGCGGGATGGTGAATCATTCGAGTTTAAGCTATTCAGCATTGCACTTGAAAGTGAAATAGATCTAGTGGTGAATGGTTTTATCAAAGGTGACCGTCTGGAATACACAGATGACTCATACATGGTTGTGGAAACTTCAGCAAATGTTACACAGCCACAGGATTTCTACCTGTCCCCTGCTCATCCAAATCCGTTTAATGCCATCACAAGATTTACATATGGAATGCGAGAGGAAGCTTCAGTCAGCATTCAGGTATTTGATATCCATGGAAGGCTGATTTCTACAATAACTGATGGTGTTAAGGCAGCAGGTCAGCATGTTGCTGTTTTCGATGGTAACTCAATTTCGTCAGGACTCTACATCATTAGTATGAGTACAAATAGCTTTTCGACAGCTCAAAAGATAATGCTTGTTAAGTGATCTTTATGACATATCAAAATAAAGAAGCGACGGTAGCCGAGTGTTACCGTCGCTTCTGTGTTTTTGGAACCCACTTGTGACGTGTGGCTTGGGCTACTCGTTGCCCAAGTTTCTTTACTAGAATAGTTTGTGCGTAGAGAAAATCATCATTTTAAATAGAGCATCTTTAAGGATACTCGGGTTATGAATAACCCAGACCACACCTCTATTACTCCTCGCCAGCATGAAGCGCAATGCGAATAAAACCGTTGCCTACCCATATAAGTTCTCTTCCTTCGATTAAATCAGCCTCTGCAACATACTCAAGTCTGGCAGATGCATCCCAAAACCTGAAATCTAATTCTTCACCAGGCTGAAAGCCTCTATCCTCCCCCTGGTCACCCATAAAGGCTCCAAGCCCCATTGGTTCTTCGGGAAAGGTTTCTGGAACTAAGGAACCTCCCGAGCAAATTCCCCGCGGATTGAATATACCAACTTCATCATTTGTAACTAAAGATTCGTCATTCAGCAGTGCTCCTGAGATCAGGATAGACATTACTGGACCTGCTACCTCATATTGGAAATGTGGTTCTGAATCGGCAAAACTGATGCTGTCTACTTCTGAGAGATTAATCTCTCTTTCTTCCTCTCCCACGTGGATGTGTATTATCTGGGCGGAGAGGTTTGAGAAGGATAAAACAGAAAGGCAAATAATTGAAAAAAAGGTTTGTAAGAACATTATTACTCTAGGATCTAATCGAAGAA
>JABGPL010000181.1 GCA_018644935.1 Calditrichota bacterium
TCACAGGATTTTGTACTTACACTCGATGCAACAGGTTTGCCAGTTGGTATCACTTTTGAGGCGGAATTGAGATTTTACCATAATGCTTCCGGAGGAGTGTTCAATTTATTGATAGCTCTTGAAGTGCTTGGGGGAGAACGTAGCCTCGAACTTGACCTGATGGAGGGCTGGAATCTGATCTCAATTAATGTAGAACCGGAAAATCTCGATGTCCGTGAATTGCTTGGAACGTTGACGGATGAGGATAAGGTCATCATTTTTAAAAATGGGATTGGACAATTCTATTTACCAGAGAGGAATTTCATCAACATCGATGGGTGGGATGTATCTGATGGTTATCAGATAAACATGGCGGAAGCTTCACTCTGGGAGGCAAGAGGAGCTCCCATTCCGGCTGATCAGCCGATTCAACTGGTAGAGGGTTGGAATATGAAGGCATATTTCCCAACTCAACCTATCGACGCTATTGCTGCTCTCGCAGGGATTGCTGATCAATTAATAATAGCAAAAGATGTATTTGGAGCATTCTACCTTGCTGAATTTGGCTTCTCCAATATGGGGGATCTTTCAGAGGGGCAGGGGTATCAATACAAAATGAGCGAACCTGCCGAGCTAATCTATCAGGTTGGCGAGGAATTAGCTTGGATTGAAACCGCTGTATCAGGACTCCAGCATTTTGAAACACTATCTCCAACGGGAGTCGATATGTCAATCCTGTTGGTTGGCAATCCAACAATGTCTGATCAGGAGATCGGTGTTTACTCCTCAGGCGGGCAATTGATAGGATCGGGGAAGATTGACTCAGATGGTAATTGCGGGATAGCTGCAAGGGGTGATGATATTTCAACGGTTGTGGTTGATGGAGCAGGCACCGACGAAAAACTGTTTTTCAAACTCTGGGATGGAGTTGATGAAACTGATTTGAACATTACAGTTAAGTCCGGAGAAGTCTCGTGGGCAAATGGGGGTATTCTTATTGGCGACATTGAACCTGTCAGCACAACACCAGCAACTTTTGGTATTCACGAAACATATCCAAACCCGACAAACGGACCGATGAAACTGTTGTTCGGACTGGAAGCAGACAGCCGTATTTCTGTTACGGTAAGCGATCTTTCAGGTAGATTGGTTGAAACTCTGGTTAGAGGTGAATATAAGGCGGGTCATCATCAGCTCATCTGGGATACTGATGTTGTTCCTTCGGGATTGTATCTTGTGAAGTTGAGCGCACCGGGGATGAAGCAGACTATTAAGGCGGCAGTTTTGAAATAAAGATAAATTCTTTTCATGTCCATGGTCTTTTTAGAATCTGAGTCAGAATTGGATGATATTATCATTGACATTGAGACATTTTAAGGATGAATTGCTGTAATTGGTGATAATCCTTCACTGAATAGAGGTGTGAACCTCCCCCAGTTTTGTAGACAGTGCGTTAAGTGTGTATTGTTTGACGTCAGAATTGAATGGACCATTTAGGTCAAAAAACTAAAGACTGGTTTGACTAAATAATTAACCCTGAGTATTTTCTTTCAGGGGATCAATTCAGTTGTTCGTAGAAAAGCTGAACCGAGTCAAAATAGGAGAATTGTACGTCATCAAAATAAGTTGGACAGATTTTTAAAAACTAAGGTGAACTTTTACGAATTTACAAACAGGTTTTCTTAGGCATTGGGCAATCTATCATCCTCTGATTATAGTTCGGGCTTTAAGGCATGGAAATTGTAATCCTACATATTCTTCATGGGTTGATGAGTCACCATCAGTTTATCCCTAATGCGAGTTGCTCATCAGCAGAGCTCGTCTCCGTTTCAACTGATATTACCAATATAGTCTTTTCTTTTCTACTTCAAGCTAAAACTATTCTCTGCAGGTTTTGTTTGCGTCTGATCGTCATTGTTTGCTTCTTGGTAATCTCCCTATCCGAAATAATCATATTCCGTCTCCCAAAGTAAACGTCAGATGGCGTTACATTATCCAGTGATTTGTGTTAACGGCAGTTATTATAATATTCTACAAAGCGAGCAATTTCCCTTTCCAGTTCACCAGGAAGGAAATAATTCTGTAACTTGATCAGGTTCTTCATCGTTCGGGGGAAACGATCGATCTTGCCCTGGGTTTGAGGATGATAAGGTGCACCACGTGTATGATCAATGTCGTGATTGTCAAGAGATTCCCTAAGCTCCTCTGATATGTAACACGGTCCGTTATCTGATAGAAGCCGGTGTTTATGATTAACTTTGACTCTGTCAAGACCGGTTTTGGCAAGTACCATATCCAGAACCTCTTTGACATCACCGGCAGCCATGGTTGTAAACAGCTTCCAGGCATGGATGTACCTGGAATAGTCATCCAACACAGTAGCCATATAGTACCACCCCCAGCCTATTATCTTGAAGTAAGTGAAGTCGGTTTGCCACCGTTCTTTAATGTTTTTAGTAGGATTCTGAAACTTGTCAGCAGCTGACATCACGATGAAATTTGGACTGCTGACCAGGTCGAATGACTTCAATGTCCTGTAAACACTGGACTCAGAGATATAATACTTCATCGTATCTGTAATGTGCCATGCTAACTCTCGTGGTGTCAACTCAGGTTTTTCCAGCTCAATCTTCCTGACACGTTCCTTTTCGCAATCTGGTATTTTGTTCCAGAATCGCTTAGGGCTTGAATTGCGATCGGCAAGACCATCATAGCCTTCATCAAGGTAGCGACTATACCATTTGTAGAACGTACTGCGAGGTACATCCAGCTCTTCAAGTGTTCTTTTTACAGGCAGTTCAGAACCTTCTACAGTGCGAATGATCTCAGCTTTTTCTGACTGGCTGTATCTCATATATCGTCCAACCCGGACTCCAGCCCATTCGAACTTTTTTTAGTACATTGTTCTTGAGCGACAGGTCTGCAACTAGTTCTTTCATTTGACCATTTTCGCTACGCAGGTTATTTACTTCATTAGTGTTAGCTTCACGAACAGTATCCCCCTGGAGTCTTTTCTTTCCAGCTTCGAGAAAGTCCTTACTCCAGCGATAATAGAGGTTGGGACTAATTCCCTCGCGTCTGCAAATTTCTGCGATGCTGTATTCTCCACGCAGTCCTTCAAGTATAATACGGATTTTTTCTTCAGATGAGTATTTCCTGTGGGTCTTGCGTCTGATTTGTCTGACAACCTTTTCGGGTTTTGACTTGGACTTCATGCTGACTCCAAAAATAAGGTATTTTAGTTAATGTAAGATCGAATGCGATCTTACAAAAGCACATCTTAACTTTTTGTACAATTATGTCCATAATGTTCTGACGTCAAACAGCAAGTTTACAAACAAAATACTTCTAAAGGAAAACGCAGTTGGCGATTTCTCCTCGGCGGAATGCAGAGAAGAGTATAATGAGCTATATGATCATTAACATAGTGAGAAGGAAGGGTCTAACAAGATGACTGCAACGATTTTGATAAAGGCTATTGACGCCGCAAGAAGGCTTGGAATAAATAGATCGACGCTCCACAGATGGGTGAAGGCTGGGAAGATCGAATGCGTTCAGATAGAGCGAAACTCTGTGTACTTCACTCAAGAACAACTGGACGACTTTGACCTTCCCCCGATATTGTGGACACATAGTTAAGACTATATATTTAACTTCAGGAGGTTCACAAAATGCCAAAACCCAGAAGATCGTATGATCGCGAGTTCAAGATCGAAGCCGTCAGGCTGGCAACTCGTGGTGACAAGACTATGACCCAAGTCGCAAGCGATTTGGGTATCAATTCAAATATTCTCTCACGCTGGAAACGAGACTTGGCTGACGATCCAGGCTTTGCTTTCCCAGGCAAGGGAAAATTGAAACCAGATGACGAAGACCTACGCAGGTTGAAAAAAGAATTGCGTGATGTTACCGAAGAGCGTGACATCTTAAAAAAAGCCTTGGCCATTT
>JABGPL010000182.1 GCA_018644935.1 Calditrichota bacterium
TTTTGTTAAAACATGCACCTTCTCCTCAAACTATCCACAAATATTTATAATGCAAATATAATGCCATAATTAAATAATTTTGAATGATAATGTGACTTATAACCTCGAACGAGCATGAAACAAATCTTAATTTTGGAACCTTCAAAACTAAGAATTAAGAGATACACGCGTCAACTGTGGAAGTTGTTATCACGAACAATCAGTTCAAATGTTGCCGGTGATTTAGGGATTATTTTGATAAGATATATTTTGCTAATTAAGATTAGAAGGTTATAAATGTATAGACTTTACGTGAGATGTATCGTTATATTAATCGTGTAGTGCGGGAAATTCAAAAACATAGATTGAGGAAAATAAAATGGCTGTTGTTTTAAAGGGGTCTGACCTAAAGATTGAAGATGTTGTCAAGGTTGCGCGCGGTGGTGAAAAAGTTCAGGTACATCCGGATGCATGGGACCGTATTGAGAAGTGTCGAGCCTTTCTACAAGAGAACATAGATGCGAACAATACGATGTATGGTGTGAACACAGGTATCGGTGAGCTTGCTGAAGTGATACTGTCACCCGATCAGGTTGTTGATTTCCAGAAATACTTAATTTACAGTCACGCAGCTGGCGTTGGTGAACCGATGGATATTGACACGGTGCGCTCAGCGATAATGTCTCGCATAAACGTACATTGTCACGGTAACTCCGGTATGCGCAGGGTTGCAACAGAAACGTTGGTCGCAATGCTGAATGAAGGTGTCACACCGGTTGTCTGCAAGCGCGGATCAGTAGCAGCTTGCGGTGATCTGTCTCCCATGGCGCAAATGGCAATGGTGATGATTGGTGAAGGTGAGGCTTTTTACAAGGGTGTACGTATGCCCGGTGCTGAAGCAATGAAAAAGGCGGGAGTTCCGACGATTACCTTCCTTGAGCGGGATGGACTGGCTTGCATTAATGGCTCGAACATGATCACCGGTATGGGATCAATAATGGCTTTTGAAGCTGAGCAATGGTTGAAAACTCATAGCATTGCAGCAGCAATGACATTAGAGGCACTAAACGCAAATTTGAGGGCGTTTGATCACCGACTGCATGAAGTTCGTGGCTATGAAGGAGCTATGAAAACAGCTGAACATATCCGTCGCCTACTGGAAGGCTCAACGGTTAAGGGTCCGGCTGGCAAGAAACTTCAGGATGCTTATTCATTACGTTCAACCCCGCAGGTCGCCGGTGCTGCTTTTGATACCATGATCTTCGTTCGTAAGATGTTTGAGACTGAGCTTAACGGAGTCGGCGACAATCCGATTTTCTTCCCAGAAGACAACGAAGTGATTTCAGGTGCGAACTTCCAGGGAACTCCGATGGCGTTTGCGCTTGAATATATGGCTATTGCAACAACGACGGTTTCGGCTCTATCTGAACGTCGATTGAATCGTCTGCTAAATGTTAACTTAAGCTGTGGTTTGCCAGCATATCTGACCACTGGCGCAGGCATGTTCTCGGGCTTGATGCTGTCACAATATACTGCAGGACAGATGGTGAATGAGAACAGGGTGCTCTGCAATCCTGCAGCCACCGGGTCTATCCCGGCAGCTGCAGATCAGGAAGATTTCGTATCAATGGGAATGACGTCAGCATTGAAGATGCGTCAGATTATGGACAATAATTATGCGATACTCGGTATCGAGATGATTGCCGCCGCCCAAGCATTAGACTTCCGCGAAGGCAAATCTGGGAAGGGAACTTCCGCTGCATATGATGTTATTCGCAAGCATGTTAAGCACCTTGAAGAAGATCGTCCATTGTATGATGACCATAACAACATGGCAGCAGTGTTGCGTTCAGGTGAATTGCTCGAAGCTGTTGAAGATGCTGTAGGGAAGTTATAGAGATATGTAAGAGTTCGTGGACAATCCCCTGTCCAAAAATGAACCAACAGTAGCGTAGGCGTCTCCGCCTGCGTTGTTTTAAGGTATAGAAAACCCGCAGGCAGGGACGCCTACGCTACTGATTGTCCACCACCCCGGTTTATTAGAAAAGGAAAGGTCATGCCAAAACTTATCAGTATGTGCGGAATTGATTGTTCGACATGTGAAGCATACATGGCAACAAAGAAGAATGATGATGGGGAGCGCGAGAAAGTTGCGATTAGTTGGTCAAAACAATATAATGCTGAAATAAAAACTTCAGATGTCAATTGTGATGGTTGCATGGCAGACGGAGGTGCGCATTTCATGCACTGTAATATGTGCGAAATACGCAAATGTGGGGTGGAGCGCGGTTTGGAAAACTGTGCACATTGTGATGACTATGTTTGTGAGCAACTTGGAAACTTTTTCAAGATGGTTCCGGTTTGTAAAGAAAATCTCGATGAAGTGCGAAAAGGGATTTAAACCGGTTTAACTTCTGGTAATTTCCCCGTACAACATTCAGTCCGAAAAGTTTGAGTAAATTGAGTAAGAGGATACCTGACGTTACTTGTTCTGGCATTTCATGGTTGTAATGTCCGAACACACCAGAAAAGAAAGGCAATTTATGAAGTCAGTTTTAATAAACATTACACTGTGGGTTGTATCATTTGTGCTCACAGTCGGGATAGTAATTTATCAGAAAAAGACGGGTCCGACTTACCCGGTCAAAGGGACAGTTCAACTCGCGGATGTCAGCGTTGATTACAATCTGAAACGTACGCATGAGCTCGCTCCTGGAACGGAGGACCATGTTGTCAAAGTTGAGGTCGTCGATTCTGAAG
Source organism: Calditrichota bacterium (assembly GCA_018644935.1). GTDB lineage: Bacteria > Electryoneota > AABM5-125-24 > Hatepunaeales > Hatepunaeaceae > JABGPL01. The sequence goes on from JABGPL010000182.1 coordinate 2,740, forward strand.
TGACCGGGGCAGTGTTCTGGAAACGCCATAATATTAAAGAGCCGACAATCCGGGTTGAGATGACTCGCGATGGTAACACTCTTTCTGCTGTCCTACCGCGTCAGCCGTGGGCGGGGAAGCTCAATTATCAGGTTTTTCTTTCAAAAGGCAAAACACAGGTATTTGTTCCCGAATTTCCGGTTACAATTCGTTACAAAGGATTTGTCCCACTCAGTGTTCTGTTACCACACATCCTGTTTATGTTCATCGGCTTTGTCGTTGCAATGCGCACCGCTCTCGGTGCATTATTCCGCAAGAAAGTTAGAGTCCTGACATTCGTGACACTTGGCTTAATTCTGGTTGGTGGTATGATACTCGGACCGATTGTTCAGAAATTCGCGTTTGGAGCGTACTGGACGGGATGGCCTTTCGGTGGTGACTGGACTGACAACAAGACACTTGCGATGGTTTTCGGTTGGGTGGTCGCAGCTATAGTCCTCTGGAAAAAAGAAGCAGAGGAAAAACGACGGTGGTGGACTATTCTTGCGATGGTTGTAATGTTCGTTGTCTATATGATCCCTCACAGTATGGGTGGCAGTGAGCTGGATTATGAATCGGGAAAGATCGGGAGTGCTGAGGTTGGTGGGAGTGCTGATAAGTAAATTGTCTGAGATAAGAATAATTAAACCCGGGTTGAAATGCCCGGGTTTTTCATTGTGTTTTCAACTTGTATAAAAACAAGTTAATTCCTATATTTAAATCATGCTCGAACGTATTAATGGCTCACTGGAGTAGCGAAGCTTGCTACGCGTAAGTCACAGGTTAGAAGGCGCGAAGCAAGATCCGTGTAGGTCACCAGTTGGAAGGCACGAAGCAAGCTTCGTGTCAAGTCACCAGTTGGAAGGCACGAAGCAAGCTTCGTGAAAGTCACCAGTTAGAAAGCGCGAAGCAAGCTTCGCTACTCCGGAGTAGTTCCCATGCAGAAAATCCTAAAAACCATCGAAAGAATTGCTATTCTGGTCGGTCTCGGGCTG
>JABGPL010000183.1 GCA_018644935.1 Calditrichota bacterium
CAGGAAAACGAACAGGGTTCAGAGGATCGCGAAGATCCCCGTCACGAGGTGAACCTCAATTATGGTTTCTGGATGGGTAAGTACGAGGTTACTCAGGCTCAATGGGAAGCTGTAACTGGTGAAAATCCATCTGAATTTGGCGGTGAAAACCATCCGGTTGAACATGTATCCTGGGATGACATTCATGAAAATTTTCTGCCACAGATAGCAAACAGCTTCCGTCTTCCATCAGAGGCTGAATGGGAGTACGCCTGCCGCGCCGGGACGGAGACCCGGTTTTACTGGGGTGATGAATCAAATTGGGAAGTGATGGGTGATTATGCTGTTTATGCTTCCAATTGTCCAGAGGGCACCGATGAAGTAGGAACAAAGGTTCCAAATTCCTGGGGTCTGTATGATATAGTGGGTAATGTATATGAGTTGTGTGAAGACTATCTTCATTATGGTTATATAAATGCGCCGAATGATGGCTCAGCCTGGTTAGATCCTCCTTACGTAGCGCGGGTTTACCGTGGGGGCTGCTGGTGCATGCGACCTCCCTGGTGCAGATCGGCGGGAATTCGTGATGGTGCTGACCCATGGGCCCGGAGCAGTTGGGTCGGCTTTCGTCTTGTGAGGGCATTGTAATTTTGGCTTTAGGCTTTTGCCGTTTGTAGGCGTCTCCTATAATTAATTCAATAAATGAAAAAATGATTAATCACTACGAACAAGAGCCTCATGCTCATTTTCCAAATGCTGTTCTGGATGAATTCATTGTAATGCCTAATCATGTTCATGGGATTGTTTTTATTGTTGATAATTCTTCAAAATCAAAACGTAACACCGGCAGCGTAGGGGCTGAAAATCTTCAGCCCTGTTCAATTGATGACGTGATTTCCTATGTCAGGGAATTGGGTTGAATATATTCAACCCCTACGGGAAACTGTTTGAATAGCTGCACAGATTAAGGATTATCAGAGAAACATGTCTTGACAAGCAAGACATGCCACTCACCGTTCTGCCAGGATATAGGGTTGAATATATTCAACCCCTACGGGGATCTGGTTTGAATGATAACGCGGATTCTGATTTGTCTAAAATTTGGGATTATTGTTAAATCAGGTTTATTAATATATATTGCTAACGATGAAGATTTTGTTTCTATACCCCGAGATGCCTGAAACTTTCTGGTCATTGGATCAACTCGTAAAACTTTCAGGCAGAAAATCACCCTTCCCTCCGCTGGGTCTTTTAACCGTTTCTGCTATGCTACCAGGAAATTGGCACAAAAAACTAGTCGATTTGAACGTCCGACGTCTGAAAGAAGCTGATCTTGATTGGGCGGATTATGTTTTTATCAGCGCGATGAATGTTCAGGCGGATTCGGCTAAACGTGCAATTAAGCGTAGTAAAAAGAAGGGAAAAACGGTAATTGCCGGTGGACCTCTGTTTACCCATCAGTATGAGGAATTTCCCGAAGTGGATCATTTTATCCTCAACGAGGCAGAATTGACACTTCCGGAATTTTTAAAGGATCTGCAAAAGGATAAACCAAGGAAGATTTATAAAACAATAGAGTATGCAGATATCACCAAATCCCCCATCCCGGATTGGAGTCTTGTAAACTGTAATCATTACTCCTACGGCATTGTTCAATATTCGAGGGGATGCCCATTTCTCTGTGAATTCTGTGATGTGACTGCATTATTCGGTAGAAAACCCCGCCTGAAAACCACAGGTCAAATCATAGATGAGTTGGATTTAATCATACGAAGCGGAACACCGGATTTGATTCTTTTCGCAGATGATAACCTGATCGGAAACAAACATGAGTTAAAATCAGAACTGCTGCCAGAATTGATTAGTTGGCGAAGACGGAACCATTATGCCCCCGGATTTGCCACTCAAGCGACGATCAATCTGGCGGACGATGATGAGTTAATGCGCCTCATGCTGGAAGCGGGTTTCAATCAGATTTTTATTGGTATAGAATCACCTGAGGAAGCAACACTGGAGCAGGCGGGAAAAAAACAGAACTTAAATAGAAATATGCTTGACAATATCAGGCTTTTACACAGCCGAGGATTTATTGTCACGGGTGGATTTATTATTGGTTTTGACACGGAAAGCCCAAACATATATCAAGAATTAATCGATTTTATTAGCAACAGTCACATTGTAATTGCAACCGTCAATCGGTTGAAAGCGCCACCTGGAACTGCCCTGTATGATAGAATGAAGCAGCAGGACCGTCTGGTAGATGAATTCAGCTTTGATGAACACCTGTCAAACATCAAACCACTCGCAAAACAGCAAACCCTGGCATCAGAGTATGGGAGAGTACTTCACCATGTACTAACCCCAGCAAATATGCTTATACGTATCAAAGGTTTTCTTAGGGAATATCGAGAATATAAGGTTGATTATCCGATTGGTAGAAAAACATCGATTCGGGACATTTCGGTTCTATTTCGGGTTCTATGGTATATCGGTGTGTTGAGCACTATTCGTCTATACTTTTTCAGGTTGGTGATCTGGACACTGTGGAATATGCCGAGCCGGATTGAACTTGCCCTGCTCATGTCAGGGTTGATGTACCACTTCCACCATCTCCACAAAAGGTATCAAAGAAGTGTAAAAAAGGGCTGTTCAAATATCTGAACAGCCCATTTCGCTAGAATCATGCAAGCCACATGATTAACTAATCAAGTTTTAATCCTACCGATTCAAGAATTTCTACCGCCGATTCCTTTTCCCAGTCTTCGCCGCCGTCCATCAGAACTCGGGCAGCGGCTAACATCTCTTTTCGACCTTCCTCTTTTTGGGAAGGAGTGTACTTATACTTTGCCTTGCCGATAAAGATGCAGCACCATGCTTCACCGTTTTTGTCTTTCTTCTGCTGGGCAATGGAGACACCTTCTTCGAGCTGTACAATTGCATCGACTGCATTTCCGGCAGCGAGCTGAGCAACGCCTTCATCCCATAATGCCCACATAAGTGGATCATCCTGTTTGATTTCGCGACGGAGGATAACCTGTTGTTTGGCTGCTTCAAGTATTGTCGGGATATCTTCGGCTAAGACACCCTCGTCGAATTTTGGCAAGAAGAATGCTGAGATGTTGTGCAGCATCATTGCAGCGGGTAGTTTATAATCTTTACCAATGCAGTAATCCACTCCGGCCTGACCAATCATTGCTGACAATCGGGGGTCTTTTTTTACATTGTTGATGTCACACTGGACCCCAACCCATTTGTTCACTACAATATTGTCATCACCAAGGCCTTTTAGATATGCTACAGCAGAATCCAATTTATCTGATGCAAGATAAGAATAAACTTTCTCGACCATCGCTTCGTCAGTGAGGTATTGTCCGTGTTCGTGTCCTTCGTCAGCCATGAGGTTGCTCCCAATAAGTAAAATTGTCATCAGCACAATTATCAATTGTGCGCTTTTTTGGTTGATTGTTTTTTTCATTGTCTCGACCAATTGAAATTAGATGAGATGTCACAATTTTATACGGTGGGAATGAAATTGTGTTTGAATTGGCTATGAAAAATCAAGTTAAGTAGCACACGCCTCCGTGCGTGTGGAGATGTGAGACGCAATGCTTTGCGTAGCAAATAGGTTTTGTTGTTGAGACGCAATGCTTTGCGTAGCAAATAGGTTTTGTTGTTGAGACGCAATGCTTTGCGTAGCAAATAGGTTTTGTTG
>JABGPL010000184.1 GCA_018644935.1 Calditrichota bacterium
GATGCCAACTCCTCACCTGCAGGCATTTACATGCTTCAGATGAGCACGGACGCCGGATTCAAATCCATTCGTAAGATTATGCTGGTCAAGTAGTCCGCAGCTTGGAGGTTTTTCTACCTTCAGACCGGCAAAAAGCCCCCTGGTTTCCGCTATAGCCAGGGGGTCTTTTATTATCCGGGACTATCATCCGTTACTTTATCTCATGTGAGACACATTCGAGGGTCTAAAGAGGAGGATCATTTATTCATCCTGAAGCAAGGAAACAGTTTAGAATCAGGCTAAAATTAGTTTGAAGGAATATGCTAAACTAACAGGAAAAATTTCTAAAGCTAGTAGGGGGTTCAAAAAGGCACGTGGTTCATTTTTTATAGCAAATCTTGCCTTGAAGCAAATCAATCAGAGACTTCTAGAAAAGCAATTTGCTCAAATTGCTCATTTTGAGAAAGAACATCTTTCCATTTCCAAAACCTGGGATTAGTATTTGAAGTACGGGAAGTCAAGATAGGCTAGAAACACACATGTTTCTGATTTAAAAGCTTCATTCAATCATGCACTTGACAGAGAGTATGATATTTCAAATCCTTTCCAGAAAGTCAAACTTCAAAAAGTTGCCAAATCCGGAAGCCAATTCATTTTGCAAACTGAAAAATCAGCAAACTGAAAAAGATCAAATAGCCATTTATGATGGAAATTCAGTGAGTATCTCGATCAAGCTGGTATTCAGGGATAATCTCATTCGTTCAGGCGTACGTTCGCTTCGTTACTGCTGATGAGGGGTGTTAGTGGTCGAGCAGTACAAATGTTGTTGGGACATGAATCCATAACTACAATCGAGCTTTATACTCATCTTCCGAATGAATTCTTGGTCGGCATTATGAATACACTCTCATATCTTAGATTCGAGAGAGAACCGGGCAAGAGGTGTGTCAAAAGCGTGTCTGTATATGCAAACATGACCTAAATTTTAAGCAGATCTTATAGCTCTTAATCACAATTCTTTAGATTTAAATCCTAACGGGCTTACTTAATTTGGAACAGCTCACGGATTCCCAAACGGTGGTTTTTCTTTTTCCCAAGTTTAAAAGGAATAACACAAATCTGAAACAGCTTTTCACTAATCCCGCGATTAGGATGCTTGTTTGTTAAGGCTGATCTTGGTATATTTTACAAATTTCCCTAATCCTCGTGAGTCAGAAAGGTTAAGATAACCAATACCTTGAGCTCACAGCCAATTTCATTTGGAGAGCAGAATGATCAGATGCTATTGCAGCATACTTTTGATGCTTTTAGTTACACTCACAATCCTTGGTTGCAGTGAAGCAGATCCGAGACTCGAAGTAACTCCGTCAGAAATAGATTTTGGTCTTGAGGATACATCAGGGTATTTTTATATCAGAAACATAGGTGTTACAGATGGTATTTTTAAAACTGGTGTGGAAAAATTAACATATGAGATTGAAGTTACAGATGATTGGATTACTGTAAAACCTGACTCAGGTGAATGTAATGAGGAGGTGGATAGTATCCATGCCACAATTAATAGAACATATTTAGAAGTCGGAACAAATTTGGGTTCTATTGATGTTACTTCTAATGGTGGCAGTTACACGATAAATGTTATCGGTGAAGTACAGGGAATAGCAATAACTAACCCGGTTGAAGGTTCAAGAGTTGTTATCGAGGATACTGAGACTATTACCTGGGAGGCAACTCCAGGTGTAAGTGACTCGGTTAATATTAATCTATATCTAAACGATGTCCTCCAGGAGGATTTGGCTACCAATTACCATTTCAGGGAGGATGATTCAACATCAGGTGAGTTCGCCTGGGTGCCTGAATCTTCTTTAGAGATTGGCAATGGATATCGTCTGAAAATAACAGATTCAAACAACAGCGTTACTTCAGCGACATCTGCCATTTTCCGCATTTCTCTCCCACTAATCTCAATTACAAGGCCTGACGCTGGAGATGTTATTGTAATTGGTGAAGACTTGCCAATCGAGTGGGAAGCAACTAGAGGGGTAGGTAATTACGTCAACATATCATTATATTACAACAATTCGTTTGAAAAGAATATAACCTCCAACTTCCACTACCGTTCAAACGACATTGATAACGGAAGATATGTTTGGACAAATTCCGTTGGATTAGTTCCGGATAGAGGTTATTCGATTCGAGTTCAGGATGCTTCTAATGACCATATATTTGACGAAACGACATCCCTGAGCTTTAACCGTCCACATGAATGGGAACCAGTAACTGAATTTCATTTTCAAAATATCCAACCCGCACACCAGGTTCCGAGCACCGTGCAATTCATATTCTCACTCCGCGACCAGAACAACCATGCAGTGATGCTCGATCCTAATGATATAAACTGGAATGCCGTCCAAATTTGGGAAAACAACGAGGAAATCGACTATCTCGAAAGTCATGCTTTCTTATACACTGCTGCAAATTTTGAAATGGATATTGTGCTGGTCATGGATTTCTCTGCTTCAATGCGGGAACAGGAGAGTGATTTTCACACAATGATACAGGGCGCGCATTCACTGATCAACCAGATGGGGCAGACACACCGAATTGGAGTTATAGAATTCCACAGACCTGAGGAGGCTCCTGCTATCCTCCAACCTCTTACTACTAACAAGCAAGCCGCAATTAGAGCAATAGATAACTTTGTATCGGGCAGTTTCTACAGCGATTTCTCGATCTGCTGGGATGCTGTTAATACGGGACTTGATCAATTCTCAGACAATCCGGACCCGAACGATATCCGAACGCTGGTGTTCCTGTCGGACGGCTTCGATAACAGTAGTATCCATCAACCGATTGACCTGATCTTCCTGGCACATAATCGCGACGTGCACATATATAACATTGGTGTCGGTCAGGTACACCGTGAGGACGTACTTGAAAACATCTCAACTCAAACCGGTGGAACGTATGTCCATGCGGAGAATTTAGACGTCCTCGAGGATCGTTTTGGTCAGATTATCACTGACTTAGGCGGGCAATATAAAGTCAGTTACATCACTCCCAAAGAGCCGGCAGACGGTATTTTTTCAGTTAGAACATCCGTAACATATCAGAACTTGACCAGCAGCCCACCCTTAGACGAAAACGTTGACCCGTCGTTAATATACGGTGAGACGATCAAGGGTATTATGTCTTTCAGTGCCCCTTCAAGAATACAAAATCAGGAAGCGGAAGTCTTTCTGTGGGGCGAACACATTCCACGCTACATCCACGATTTCAGATTCCATCTCGATTCGGGTAGACCAATAGAAGTTACCTTAACCGCCGATGAAAACGGCGGATTATGTGAAGGCTGGAGTATCACGCAGGACGAAAACAACTGGTACACCTTGACATCCCCTAACCCATCAGACCAAAACCAAGACCTCGAATTCGGCGACTTCGGCACTATCTGCAAAATCACAATCCGCGACATAACAGAACCCGGAATTACCATTCCGTTCACCTTAGATAACTCAGTTTATGAATTAGGACAGTCGTTTTATGGTGGCAATGATGGAGAGATTGATGAAGAAAATGAAGAATTTAAGAAGATTGCTGGAGTTGGAATTCAACGATACAAGGGTCTTGGGGAAATGAACCCAACACAACTTTGGGACACAACAATGAATCCAGAAACTCGTGTAATGTTGCAAGTTTCGATTGAGGAT
>JABGPL010000185.1 GCA_018644935.1 Calditrichota bacterium
CATACACTTTTAATTCGCTAACAGCCAGCACCACATGGTATTTTGAGATATTCCCATATACCAACTCCGGAACTGACATTGACTATAAAACAGACGGAACCATCCCAACCACAAATGCCACGACTGGAGTAGCACCAGTTTTTGTAATTAATGAAATTCTTGCCGATCCCGATGCAACGAATGGTGATGCAAACGGTGATGGGGTTGTTAATACTACCGATGATGAATTTGTAGAAATCGTAAATCGAAGTGGATATTCGGTCGACATTAGTAATTGGGTGATTGCTGATGGTTATAGTGATCGCCATACTGTAACTGATGGAACAACCATAGGAGATGGTGTCGCTTTAGTTGTATTCGGTGGTGGTACTCCGACAAACATCAGCGGAATTGTGCATACCGCATCCACAGGTGCCTTAGGGCTGAATAATACCAGTGACGATGTAACCCTTAAAGATGCAAGTGGAGGTATTATCATAACCTATTCTTATGGTGCAGAAGCTGGCGACAACCAAAGTATCGCACGAAATCCTGATTATACGGGTGACTTCGTGAAGCATTCGACAATCTCTGGGAATCCTGTGCTTTTTTCTCCAGGTAAAACGAATGCTTCTGACACATCGCTACCTGTGGAGTTATCATCATTTACTGCGAGCAGTACCCGCAGCGATCAAATTACACTCACATGGGTGACCGAAAGTGAATTTGAAAATTTAGGATTCCTTGTTGAACGGAGAAATGTTGACGCCGAATCTTCTTGGAATGAAATAGCCAGTTATATTAGCCAGCCTGAATTGCAGGGTCAGGGAAGCGTTTCACATAGGACGGAATACACATTTACTGATAATACCGTAGAAGTGGAACTTACCTATGACTACCGTCTGGCTGATGTGAGTTTCAGTGGTGTGAAAGAATATCACCACATATATGTGCTCGACGTCTCACCTATCACTGCACCAACTAAATTTCTACTCACTCAGAATTATCCTAACCCCTTCAACCCCACCACAACCATTGGATATGATTTACCACAACAATCAGCAGTCAAGCTGACTATATATAATGTCCAGGGTCAGCAGATCGCATCAATTCGAGATGAACAGAAACCTGCTGGCAGTTACCAGGTGATGTGGAACGGAATGAATCAAGTCGGAAACCAAGTGAGCACTGGGGTTTATTATGCAAGATTACAGGCGGGAGATTTCAACCAAACCATCAAAATGGTGTATATGAAATAAAATTGCTCGAAACTGAAACTCACAAGCCTCTGACCTCAGAACTCAGGGGCTTTTTCTACCTTGGTCATTATCCAGTCACACTCCTCTCGTAAGTCTATAAAAAACAACTAGTGGCCTAGGACTCATAATCTCAGTCCGTATCCAATTCGGTAGAATTCTCGTGGCTGCGAAGCACTCTAAAGCACTATGCAAGTTGAAGATACACTGTTTGAATGAGAAGTGGTCAATTCGGCCGAATCCTAGCCAAATCGGCTATTCTGAGGGTCCACTGGGCACAAAGTGGGCACTAAATATTGGTGGAATTGGATATATTAAGTTTGCCAATTAGAGGTGTGAGCGTCTTGCACTGATTTGAGGTTTGCTGCGTGTGTTTGGGTGGTAATGAGTTGGAGCCTGCTGTGTCCTGTCTAACTTCAGACCGAACGAATCTGACGACTTACAGACCATTGCCTCCAAAATCTTGAGCTAAGCCATAGATAGAAAGAATAGCATTATGCCAATTACCTACACAAGAAAAGATGCTGCCAAAAAGACCGCCGAGAAATTGGGGCAGAAAATATTTCAGGTTGAAGAGATCGTAGATGGTATGTTTACAGTACTGCGTGAAATGATGAGTGGAGATGAATCAAACATCCGTATCGAAGTGCGAAATTTTGGCGTCTTTGAGGTTAAACCAACCAAAGCGAAACCAAGGGCTCGTAATCCTCGTACAAATGAAGAGATCTTTGTTCCTGCGAGAAGAAAGACACGCTTCAGGCCTGGTAAATTGCTCAAGGAGGTTCTTAGGCAACCACTAAAATAGAGCCCGGTCCCTTTGACATTTTTACCCGACTGTTCCAATTGGAAAATCCCGGGAACGTCGGACACCAAACCAGATTTATCACCTTTCAGTTGAAGGAAAAAGTAACATGTCGAAAATAAAAATACTCTTATCAAGCCGTCCAAAGCTGCTGTCAGATGTCATTAGACATTTGATTGAACGCCAGCCAGATATGGAAGTCATTGGCGAGGTCAGTGACCCCTTGAAACTCTTGGTCACTACCCAGGACACAGTTGCAGACGCAGTCATCATCACTCCTCTTACAGCAAATGGAGAACCCAGAATCTGTCGTGCGTTATTGGCAGAACACCCAGAGCTGATGATACTCACGCTCCAGGCCGACACGGATGCTGCTACTATTTACAGATTGAAACTTCCGCCCTTGCATTTCCAGACACTCTCAAGTCAGACCTTTCTGAATGTGCTTAGGGGAGGTCCGTTACCGCCTGCAGCCTGAATAGCGGGATCACCTAAAAGATCAAAGACGATACGATTTAGATACCCAATCCCCGCAACACCGATATACCCCAACGGTATATCTATGTACATCGCCCAGGACTCGAACCTGGAATCAATTGATTAAGCGTAGATTGACTGATTTAGGTGGAGACTGGGGTATAGCTCTACTCACCTATTCAGTTTCACCCTTGCTTCGTGGGTTGTGTTTAGGTATTTTGGATTTTCTGGTGGATGAGGGCAATTGTGCAATCCAAGTTCTAGAATAAAACATATAGCTTTGGGGAATTGTTATGTCAAAAAAACCGACCTATGAAGAGCTAGAACAGCAAATTCTAGAATTAAAAAGCTTAGAATATGAGCGCAAGCTTTCAGAAGATGCATTACGGAAATCAGAGGAAAGAATGAAGGTCCTATCTGAAGCATCATTTGAAGCCATATTTCTTTCGGAAAAAGGAATCTGCGTTGATCAAAATGGGACTGCAGAAATGATGTTTGGATTCACACACGCTGAAGCCGTCGGTAAACCCGGGATAGAATGGATAGTGCCAGAAGATCATGATCTCGTAATAAAGAACATGCAATCGGGGCATGAAAGGCCATACGAAGTGACCGCTTTGCGAAAGGACGGAACAACATTCCCATGTGAAATTCAAGGCAAGATGACAATTTACCAAACACGACCTCGTCGCATTACCTCCCTGCGGGATATCACTAACCGTAAATAAGCCAAGATGAAGAATAAGGAGAGTTAGACTCTCATAGCCCCTGACTCCAAAAATCAGGGACTGATCTATGTACACCGCCCAGGACTCGAACCTGGAACTAGTTGATAAAGAGTCGGGGGCTGTTAGAAGTCGCTGTGTGTGGGTGTTGGGTGTAATGAGTTGGAGCTTGGACGTGTCCTGCCTAACTTCAGACCGAATTAGTTCTAAATACTTTGCTGACTTAACTGCGGGGGGGGAACATACATGAAAATAATATTGGGAGTATTTCTGGTTTGTGGGTAGTGGCTAATTAAGTGGGGTAATCCCCCCTCCCCTATATTCTGAGCTGACTTCCTTCACCATGTTTCGAAACAGCACCCGATGTTATAATAAACACTTATTCGGAAGTCGAGTCAAAAAAGCCTGCCAATTGTTAAATAGTTCTTGAAAATTATCAA
>JABGPL010000186.1 GCA_018644935.1 Calditrichota bacterium
GCTATCAACAGCCGAAGGTGTTTTACCGCCAGAGCATGACTGGGTCGATCGCATGAAAACAACCCGTCAGGATGTGTTGGAAATGCTAAAGCAAACAGATCTGACTGAACTGGCCAGCCAGTCCCAGAATGTCGGAGCAAAACTCCAGCAACTTAAGAAAGACTATATCGTTGTTTACATCGGCCTTCATACCAAGGCCCGCTTAGGTATAAACGATGACAAACGTAAGGCAGCCTTGATGGGAGACCATCGCCTGCAGACGCTACTGAAACTGGCAGGCATTGATTTGATGCCAAGACAGCAGCTCACGGATTACCAGAACCGACTGGCCGGACTGAAAAGTTGCTTCGCCTTGACCGAGCAGAACCTTGAGGCCACACCGGCCTGTTCGCATTGCCAATTTCATCCTACGGCTGAAATTAGAGTTTCTGGTTCAGGGTTTCTGGTTGCTGGTTCGGATAAGTTGCAGCAACTCGAGGATGAACTGGACAAGATGCTGGAGCAATGGACTGCGACTTTGTTGAATAACTTAGAAGATCCGATTACTCAGGCGAACATCAATGAACTCCTTCAGGGTGATGACAAGAAGTTGGTTCAGGCATTTATTGATTCCAAAGAATTACCGGATGTAGTGGATAGCAATTTTACACAAACGCTGAAAACAATTCTGGCCGGTCTGCAAAAGGTGGTCATCAAGAAAGGTGACTTATTGGCCAAGGTTTCTGATTTAGGCCCGGCAACACCGGATGATCTGAAGCGTGTTCTCAATGCCTATGTGGATGAACTGGCTAAAGGTAAAGATCCGCAAAAGGTACGAATTGTAATGGAGTAGACAGCATGAGTGGATTTCAGCGATTTGAAGACATAGAAGCATGGCAGAAGGCCAGAGAATTAACGAAGCAGATTTATGCCTTGTCAAACGATGGTCAGTCTGCCCGTGACTTTGGTCTGCGTGACCAGATTCGACGGGCTTCTGTCTCAATCATGTCAAACATTGCCGAAGGCTTTGGCAGAGGCGGAAACAAAGAGTTTGCTCAGTTTCTCTCCACTGCCAAAGGTTCCGCATCAGAAGTCCAGGCTCAGCTTTATGTCGCTCTTGATGCCAACTACATCAACCAAGAACAATTTCAACACCTATACGATTTAACACAATCAACCGGAAACATGATCGGTGGTTTAATTCGCTATCTATCGAAGTCCGACCGGCGAGGAGTAAAATATGAATGAAAATGGAATATTACCCGGTTTCGAAGACCAACCAGCAACCAGCAACCAGCAACCAGTAACCTGTTTAGGTCTGGAGTTTGAAAACGACGATGCCCGACGTGCCCACTTCACCGAGGAGCTGCGTAAAAAGCTACAGGACCCAGAATTCCGCAAGATTGAAGGTTTCCCGATTGGTGAAGATGAAGACATCCTTAAGCTGAGCGATCCACCGTATTACACCGCCTGTCCGAACCCATGGGTCGGCCTGTTTATTGATGAATGGGAAAGCCAGAAGCCGGAAAAGCCAGCGGACTATCATTATCACCGGGAGCCGTTTGCTGCCGATGTGAGCGAAGGAAAGAACGACCCGATTTACAACGCACATTCTTATCATACCAAGGTGCCGCATAAGGCGATCATGCGCTACATCCTTCACTACACCGAACCGGGTGACATTGTGTTTGACGGCTTCTGCGGAACTGGCATGACCGGTGTTGCTGCTCAGATGTGTGGTGCCCGGGATGTGGTGGTGTCGCTGGGTTATCAAGTGAAACCGGACGGCACAATCCTTCAGGAAGATACTGATGAAGAAGGAAAAAAGGTCTGGAAACCTATCTCAAAACTTGGTGCTCGTAAGGCTGTATTAAACGACTTGTCTCCTGCGGCTACATTTATTGCATACAACTACAATACACCTGTAGACATCAAAGCATTTGAACAGGAGGCCAAAAGAATTCTTGCCGAAGTGGAAGATGAATGTGGCTGGATGTATGAAACAATCCACACCGACGGGAAGACGAAAGGAAAAATTAATTACACCGTATGGAGTGATGTATTTGTTTGTCCTGAATGTGCTGGTGAACTTATTTTTTGGGATATCGCAGTAGATAAGGAACAGAAAAAAGTATTGGATAGCTTCCCTTGTCCATACTGTGACACTTCATTGTCGAAAAACAATATGTCACGAAGTAAGGTGACTTTCTATGACAGAGTAGCAAATAAAACTTTTATAACATCTAAACAAGTTCCCGTCCTTATTAATTATTCCGTAAAGAATCAAGGACGGCATGAAAAAGAACCTGACAATAGTGACGTTGATTTAATAAAAAGAATTGATGAGTTGGAAATTACTGATTGGTTTCCAACGAATTTATTACCGGAAGGATCAAATACTAATCAGCCAAAGGTCTCACATGGTTTTGAATCTGTATATCATTTTTATACAAGTAGAAATCTGATCACTCTTGCAAAAATTTATAGTCTATGTGGAAAAAGGACTAACTTAATTTTCCAGTCGATTGCAGCAACTCTTTGCTCAAAACTTGTTAGATATAACATGGGCAAGAGAGGTAATGGTCCATTAAATGGAACTCTTTATGTATCATCATTAAACGCTGAGTCAGAAATTCTCAAAATTTTTGCGGGAAAACTACGTGATTTCACAAAAGCTCTTAAAATCCCTGAACGTAATGTTTTAGCAAATCAAAGTTTTAACCAGTTTAAAATGAATGACAATGCAATAGATTACATGTTTATAGATCCTCCTTTCGGCGCTAATATCAATTACTCAGAATTGAATTCTATTTGGGAGTCTTGGCATCGTGTATTTACTAATAACTTAGAGGAAGCGATTGTTAATGTTACACAAAAAAAAGATTTAGATGCTTACAGATCATTGATGTTAAATTCATTTAAAGAAGCTTATCGTGTTCTCAAGCCTGGCCGCTGGATGACGGTGGAGTTCTCAAATACCAAGGCATCGGTCTGGAACAGCATTCAAACAGCTCTAACTGAAGCCGGTTTTATTGTAGCAAATGTATCTGCCATTGATAAAAAACAAGGCAGCTTCAAAGCTGTCACAACGCCGACAGCCGTAAAACAAGACCTTATAATATCTGCCTACAAACCAAACGGAGGCTTCGAAGATCGTTTTGAATCGGAGGCACAAACAGAAGAAGGCGTTTGGGACTTTGTCCGGACCCATTTGAAATATCTCCCTGTGATCAAAAAGCAGGGTTACGATCTTGTCGCCATCCCGGAACGTGATCCGAGAATCCTCTACGATCAGGTGATTTCTTATTATGTGCGCAAGGGTTACAACGTGCCCATTGACAGCCAGGAATTTCAGCTCGGTTTGTCTCAGCGTTTTATTCCCCGTGACGGCATGTATTTCCTGCCAGATCAGGTGGCTGAATACGACCGCAAAAAAATGATTGGCGGCGGCAGGCCACTACAACAATCACTATTCATTTC
>JABGPL010000187.1 GCA_018644935.1 Calditrichota bacterium
CTGAATCCACCAAAGAAGCTGCTGAATCACTGGGATTCAGCCATTTTCAAACCTACCGTTATATTGTTTTACCGCTGGCTTTCCGTGTCAGTTTACCTGCATTGAACAACAATTTGGTAAATCTTGTCAAAACCACGACACAGGCCATGGCGATCGCGGTTCCGGAACTGCTATACCAGATGGTGAGTATTTATAATGATTATTCAACGGCTATGAATGCTTCAATGCTCTTACTGTTTGTGGTTTATATCACCTTGGTAGCAATCTTAGTTTTTGGAATACACAGTTGGGAACGCAGTGTTCGTATACCTGGTTACGGAGCTTAAATGTTTCATTTAAATTATTTAAGAAAATCAATAAGGAACATTTTCTTTCAGCCTGTCCATGCGTTCGAATGAGAAATAACTTTCCAAAACAGGCTCAAATCGTAATTATCGGCGGTGGGATTATGGGCTGCAGCACTGCCTATCACCTCATGAAAAACGGTTGCCGAGATGTTATTTTACTTGAACGTGCGAAATTAACGAGTGGAACAACCTGGCATTCTGCGGCACAGGTCAGGCAACTCCGTTCTACCGAAAGCCTCACAAAGCTTGTACAAAATAGTGTAGAATTGTATTCCTCCTTGGAAATGGAAACAGGGCAGGCCACTGGCTGGAAACAGAGCGGAAGTCTCAGCATCGCTACTAACCGGGATCGTCTTACACATATCCGCAGACAGGCATCTCTTTCAAAGGCATACGGAATAAATGCTGAGCAAATTTCAATAAACGAAGCTGCGAAAATGTGGCCTTTGATGCGCACCGATGATCTTATCGGAGCAGTTTACTCTCCTTCTGATGGGCGGGTTAGCCCGAGCGACATTTGCGCTGCACTCATCAAAGGTGCTAAGTCAAAAGGGCTTCAAGTGTTTGAGGATACTCCAGTAACCGGAATACGTACCGAAAATGGACGGATTGCTGCGGTTCAGGTAATGCAAAATGAAATTACCTGTGAAACAGTTGTCAACTGTGCGGGAATCTGGGGGCGCAACATTGCAGCAATGGTTGGAGCCTCTGCACCGCTTCATGCCTGTGAACATTTCTATTTGCTTACAGAACTGATGAATTCAGTCAACGCTCCTCTACCCACACTCAGCGACCACGACGGCCATTTATATCTCCGCGATGAAGGTGGCGGATTACTGGTTGGCTGCTTTGAGCCAAATGGAAAAGCGTTGGATATAAATCAGCTTCCGAAAGATTTTGCTTTCGATTTGCTCCCGGAAGATTGGGATCATATTGAACCAATCTTAGCTAACGCCATACACCGCATTCCTGAATTGGAGAAAACCGGTGTAAAAATGTTACTCAACGGCCCGGAAAGTTTTACTCCGGATGACCGTTTTTTATTGGGAGAATCTCCTGAAATTAGAGGTTTTTATCTTGGTTGCGGAATGTGTTCAGTGGGTATTGCAAGCGGTGGTGGGGCAGGTCGTGCACTTGCTGAATGGATTATTGATGGAGAGCCTTCTATGGATCTTTGGCCGGTGGATATCCGACGTTTTGTTCCTGCACAAAATACATTAAGGACACTACGTCAAAGATCCCCGGAAACGCTATCTTTACATTATGCTGTCAGTTATCCCGGCAGGCAGCATCAAACATCACGTAACCTACGTTTAAGTCCTTTGCATCACAGACTCGAATCTGCCGGAGCGAAGTTTGCTGAACGCATGGGCTGGGAGCGGCCTCGCTGGTTTAATCCGGATGGGAGAAAAATTGTGCCCGAGTTGAGTTTCGAGAAACCCGGCTGGTTTTCTATCCATGCAGAAGAACATCAGTCTGCAAGAGAAGCCGTAGTTTTATTTGATCAATCAACTTTTGGGAAATTACTTGTACAGGGCCGAGATGCGGAATCCGTACTGCAAAGATTGTGTGCAAACGATATTTCTAAAGCACATCGTCGAGTAATTTATTCCGGCATGCTTAATCAACGTGGAGGTTATGAAAGTGATTTAACTCTGATGCGTTTAGATGATGAGAGTTTTTTGCTTGTAACCAGCACTGGACAACCAGTGCGTGATAGAGATTGGATCCGCAAAAATATAAGCCTGGAGGAGTTTGTCACCGTTACTGATATGACCGGCTCTTTTGCGATTATCAGCATTGCAGGGCCTAACTCACGGCAGTTGCTCAACCGTGTAAGTTCTGACGATTTTTCTAACTCTGGATTTCCGTATTACACACACCGTACTGTTGAGGTAGGACCCGCAATTGTTCGTGCCGCCCGTTTATCCTACGTTGGAGAGTTGGGCTGGGAGTTGTATATTCCGAGTGAGTCCGCGCTTCCGGTATTTGATGCACTCTGCGAAGAGGGAAAGGATCTCGGTTTAAAACTTGCGGGAATCGAGGCTCTCAGTTCTTTAAGAATTGAAAAAGGTTATTGTGCATGGGGGCATGAAATCGGGCCGGATGATACTCCATTGCAAGCCGGTCTTGACTTTGTGGTAAATTTCAAAAAGCAGGAAATGTTTGTCGGCAGGGAGGCTCTCCTTCAGCAAAAAACTAAAGGCGTGTCTCGACGACTGGCGATGCTCACTGTCAGAGATCCCGAAGCATTTCCGCACGGTGGAGAACCTATCTGGTGGAACAAATCGCTGGTAGGACGTACCACTTCTGGAACTTTTGGACATACTCTTGGTTGTGCGGTAATGATGGGTTACATAAGTTGTGCCGATACAAAACTTGACACCATGCTGGAAATAGATAGTTTTGAGGTTGAAATTGCTTGTAAACGTTTTCCTGCAAATGTAACTTTGAATGCACCTTACGACCCTAAAGGGCATCGATTTAAAAATTAATATCATTATTTCAATCAGTTAACTAAGTGTATCGCAGATAGAAAACTTGTAGCTATCTTTTATCTTTTATCTTTTAATGAACTAATATAGATGTTCGACTACTTTCATAAAATTCCGGGAATCTCAAACAATACTCAACATACAGATTTACCAGTCTTGTTGCCATATCAGGCAAGTTCATCTGGAGATCCCGTAGATTTACGTTTCAGCCGCTGGCTGGCTTCATCTTCACCATGGTTAATGTTTGCGTTATTTTTGTTAGTTAGCCTCTACCCAATGGTGGTAATGGCACAGTCAAAATACACACTCGAGGATGCATTTTCCACACTTTGGCGCTGGCTACCTTTTGTTGTCGGCAGTGGATTCGTGATGAATTTACTGATCAGTTTCTTTACGATGCTGATTGGTACCGCATCAGGAGTACTGCTTGGTTTGGGGCAGATTTCGCTTTTGCCACCGGTTCGTAAATTATCCTGGTTTACCACCCAGCTTTTTCGTAATTCACCCTGGTTAGTATTGCTCTTTATTGTGATGTTGACCTTCCCTTTTGAAATCGAAAGGCGACAGTATCATTCCGATTCCAG
>JABGPL010000188.1 GCA_018644935.1 Calditrichota bacterium
AAGGTGAAAATCGTTGTGCACGAGGTTAACAAAGCCGGGATCTGCTGAGATGGAGCCTTCACCAGCAATACAATCCACATAATCAGCATCCTCATTCCCATAGACGTTGTTATGCGACAGGGTTAGAATGCGGCGGTTCCTATTCTCGATTCCTGCTTCATTAAATGCGATAATATTGTTTACAATCTCCAGATTTCGATAACTGCGCAATCTCAATCCAAAATCAGTGCCCTTCACAAACGTGTTGTTAATGATGTGTCCATCACGTGTGTTGCCAGCGATATCAAGACCGTCTTCGAAAACACAGTTTGAAACTGCCAGTTGATTCCATCCTGTCATTGATGCTCTGTCTGCAAAAGTTGAATTTGTAACGTTAATCGTTCCTTCCCAGTTAACAGCTCCATTGAATTCGCAATTATTAACGATCAAGCTATCACAAGAGACTTGGACAGTTATATTCGATTCAAAAATGACATAACTGAGTCTAATTATTGAATTTTGTCCTCGTTCTACTCTGAACAAAGATGGTTCACCTTGTACTCGGGGTCGAATTATTATCGGATTTTCCTCAGTTCCCCTCAGGTCTAAATTATTATGAATGATAATCGGCTGAGGTCCGACAAGCTCAATATTAACACCCTCATCAATTGTAAGAGAACCAATGTTTGCATTTTGAACGTTGTACTGATATTCCTGATTGCGAAGATATAAATAATCGTGTCGACCCTGGATCATATACCTGTCTCTACCTCTGAAGCCGGGAGGACCTCCCTCTTGAAATCGATTGTCGTAATAATAGCGTTTTGCGTAGCCGGTACCCTCATGCTCAGAACGGCTTACATATCCACGTCTCCATTGGGTGATTGATCCATTGACAATTATTCTTCCTCGTCGGTCAGGTACGGGACCTTGGTACAATTCCCAGTCACGATTCAGATGTTCTATGGTAAATGAACCATTAGTGGCAATTAGTGCAGCGGTGATTATGATTGAATGTCTATCCATATTTTCTGGTTCTATGTAGACCCCATTAGCTCGTCCGTTGGCTTCAGTGTCTTTTACTATTATATCTCGACCTGAAACTAATCCAAGGTAGTGTAACATATCCTCTTCTTCAAATTCGCCCGTTTGCGGATCTGCACCTTCGTAAATGCAGTTGTCGAGGAGATACATATCACCTGAGGAATAAACCGTTAACGCCCCGACGAGTGTCCCCTCAATCTCTACATCTCCTTCAACGTGAATTACCTGATAAAATGGTGCTTCCAGGTGGACTAATAGACTGTCTGAGCGCTCAGTACCGTGAGGATATTGAAATATGTCTATGCCATCTTCGCCCATCATTCTGATCCATGTCATATACCGATTTTCGTGTGATGAAATCCTCGGATTCGCCGCTTGACGGAGATGGGGAAAATCAGACGGAAACCAAACTGGTGGCGCATCGTAAATCGGTTCATTTGCAAAATACCTATCCCATTCAAGATCCTGTCTCATCAAGATCCTGCCTTGCGATGTGGAAACCTGTCCTCCAAACCAACCTCCCTTAACTCCAATGAAATCGTTGGAATGAACTGAACCATAGAGAGTGTCGACATTCCAAAACCAGATCACTTCATTAAACTCAGTTTTTTCAAAGTTCGTGAGATATTGATACTGGATAAGCGGATCGGCCAGACTTTTCTCTATGAATGCAATGAAGCATGTAATTGTAAGAACGATTATCAACATGTGGGTCATCATTTTTCTTAGCATAATTATCTCTTTGTTTGGAAAAGGGCACGTGCGATGTGCCCGGTTCATCTCAGTTGACAAATTACTTTATTAACATAACTTTACTGATTGCATTAAACTCACCTGCCTGCATTTGAATCAGGTATACACCAGCTCCGAGATTTTCGGGTGACCACTCTACCTGATGACTTCCTGCGTTTGTTTCCTCATTAACTAACATCTCTAACTGCCGCCCGTTCAGGTCGAGTACTCGAACCAGGACATTTGAGCGAGCTGGCAAAGTGAATAAAATTGTTGTTGTTGAGTTGAATGGATTCGGGTACGCTCCGGTCAGGCGTAAACTTGTTTCTTTAGGATTATTGTCATTATGATTTATGAAATCAAAACCAAGTTGCGGAAAATGAAAAGCACCAATATCGGCTCGCGTTCCGTCCGGGTCGGGTGCGGAATTGGGATTTCCCGCATCAATGCATGGTGAGTCTGCAGTCACGCGATAATCGTCGCTCCTGATATCTACAAACAGGGGATCGGAAGAAATTGAGCCTTCCCCGGCGATACAATAATAATAATCCCCATCTTCATTGCCATATACATTGTTGTATGAGAGTTCTGGTACAAGGTGGTGGCTGTTCTCAATTCCTTTTTCGTTAAACGCGATAGTATTGTTCATAATTTCCAATTGACGGAACCTGCGCAATCTCAAACCGGAATCACTGCTCTTTACAAAGGTGTTATTGATCAAATGCCCATCGCTAGTATTACCAGCAATAACAAGCCCACCTTCGAAAACGCTGTGAGAAACTGCCAGACGATTCCATCCGGTCATCGTTGCTGTTTCTGAAAAGGTGGAATTTGTAACCTCTATTGTGCCTTCCCAGTTCACTGCACCGTTGAATTGGCAATTATTGACAATCAGACTATCGCAGGCGATTTGGGTTGTTATATTAGATTCAAAGCGGACATGGTTGAGCTCAATTCTGGAATATATCCCTCGTTCTACTCGGAATAATGCTCTTTCTCCGATCATGTCAGGACGAATAATAATCGGCTCTTCGGATGTTCCCAGCATAGTAAGCTTATCCTGGATAACAATTGGCTGATGTCCAATGAGTTCGATATCAACACCAGGTTCGACGATGAGAGAGTTTATCTCGGCATTTCGAATTTGATAAGGTTCATCCTGCGGTTCTAACCTCAATTCATCGTATCGTCCTTCAATCACAAACCGCTCACGACCTCTTAAGCCCGGTGGTGCTATATGTTGAAGTCTGGAGTCATATCGGTATTTTCTTTCGTAACCTGTTCCCTGATGATTTGATCGATGGATATAACCTCGTCTGAATTGGGCAACCGATCCTTTTAAATAAAGATCACCTCTTTCATCTGGTTCGGGTCCCCGATAAAAATCCCAATCATCATTATGATGCTCAAAGGTAAAGGATTCATTCAGGGCAATCATGGCAGCAGTAATAATAATGGAGTGTCTGTCCATGTTCTCTCGATCATTCCTCCTTCCATTGGCTCTTCCGTTAGCCTCTGTGTCCTTAATGATGATATTTCGGTTTGAAATCAGGCCAAGTATATGTGACATTTCATCTTCATCAAATTGA
>JABGPL010000189.1 GCA_018644935.1 Calditrichota bacterium
GATGTTTTTCTGCCTGGTACGGTAACGGTTTTATCTGCTCTTACAAATTCGGTTGTGAAAACAATTGAGGTAAAAACCAATCCCCGTTTCATGGCTGTTGATCTTACCGGAAGGCTGCATGTGGTTTGCACGGGAAACTATGGCAATATCGAGGGTGAAATTGTCGTTGTAAACACTGCTGTTGATACTGTCGAGCAGTATATTCCAATCGGTGGACAGCCCGGCGATATCGCAATGACTTCAAATGGTGTTGCATATGTTACCGGAGGCGGATGGGCAAATGAACCGGGCAAATTATTCAGGTATAATTCTGCAACCGGCGAAATATTGAATGGATCCGGCAATCCGATTGAGGTTGGCACCGGTGCTGCCAGAATAGCAATAAATTATGATGATGAAGTTTTCGTAGCCTGTGAAACGTCCGAGCGTGTTGATAAAGTTGTGGTTGATGAACGTGTCGACAGTTTTCAAATTGGGAATAGCCCAAGGGCTATTTTAATCTATACTCGTTAAAGGTTCGTTAGATGAGCTCAATTCAAAAGACATCAAATGGAGTGAAAGCCGTAAATGTTTGTATTTGTTTTCTATTACTGCTCTCGTCCGTAAGTTTTGTTGGCTGTGGAGGAAATACATTAATTCCCAGAGACCTGAAGGATTATATCGCTGCTGACTTGAAGATTCCCCGTCGTCAGGTCGAATTTCAACAACCGTTCCGGTCGCGATTTACCCTTCGTGTGAACGATATGAATGCAAATGAGGCAATGGATGCTAACAGGCAGTTGATCGAGTCTTCAATGGAGTACTTCAGACGCGATAATGTCACAAACTTCATAAATGACAGCCTCGTTTTTGAAGTTAGACTTGATAATGATCCCAACAGCAACATCATGCTGTGGTCTGATGCCGAAGAAATGCACAGACTGATCAAAGACGAGTATTCAGTTGATGAGTTTATCAGTCGCTGTAAATTTGAAGAAAATTGGGACCCGAGTCAGTAGTTAATCGCAGAACTTCGTTTCACAACGGATTACCTTTTTAAATAGCTCATGAGCATAGTCCGCGTAATCTGCTGTGAATATTTCCTTGACAATTAATAAATAATTACTTATCTTAAAAAAGATGTTTGTGATTTTGAGTGCATGAACTGACCTCAGAAAACGTAGTGCTGAGGCAGATGATCGTTTGGCTTTGAAAAACTGTGAAAGAAATGAAAAACTATCCGCAGCACCGCAACTTTGATAACAAGAATCCTCTCTCCGTGCTTTTCCTAAGTACCGTTGAAGAAACCACTCTTTCTTTTTTTACCCTGATTTTCCTTTTCTCGCAGCGAGTAATCTTTTTTAGTTTAATAAAAATGTCGTTTTTAGAAACCCTATTCAGTTATAAGTTTTCCTGCAATTTATGTTTTGTGATTCCGAGGATGAGAGAGCATGTTCCGTTATTTAATTCTATTTTTGTTTGTAATAATTTCGGGTTGCGGTACATCCGATAACCCAACCGAAACAACCGAGATTCCTGATAATATCAGGATGACGGTGATCACCGAGCCTGATACAGTCGCGAGTGGACTTGATGACGTATTTTCCACCGTAACCATCACGCTCACGGACGTATCAGATGCTCCTCTTCCAGCAGGATTGCCTGTGCATCTCTCAGCCAACCTCGGCTTAATCCAACCCACTGCAACAACAAACGAATCCGGGCAAGCCATTGTCCGATATACTCCTCCACCTGAGCCTGGTGTCGCTCAAATAAATGCGACATACGAAGGTGTTCACGGACCTGTAGAGCGAGGAGGCAGTGTCTGCATAGTTGATCCTCGTAATCCGGTGGGTTTTCTGGTCTCAGCGGATCCGCGTGAGATATCTGTTGCCGGCTCTGGTAGAAACACAACTTCAGTTATATCTGTACTCGTGGTGAACGGGATCGGAGAACCTGTCACGGCTGAAGTCGAAGTGGGATTTGAGCTAATACAAGATCCAAATATGGAATTAGGGCATTTCAATGGATATCAAAGAAACGAATCAGTTGAAACAATAAACGGTATCGCTTGTGTTGGATTTAATGCGCACACAAGACCATACATACCAATAATCCAGATAGCGACAGCGGATCTTGATAATAACATACTTTCCTGTCGAACAAGTCCTTTGGTAGTTGTCTCAGGTTCACCTTTTCAGGAAGAGATTGAGATCTGTAATGTTGGAATTGATGCTGGAGGTGGAGACTGGAAAATTGAAGTATCTGCCAGAGTTTGGGATTTACATAGAAATCCGGTAGCAGATGGTATTCCAGCAGTTTTTACCTGCGAACCTGAAATTGCAACCATAGGTACGGGATATACCGGGAATAAAAATCGTAAAGGGGAATCAATTCCCGGAGTTGCATTTGCTGAACTCGTTTACCATAGTGTAAATACGTTTGATCCGATTGAGATAAGCTGTGACTTTCAGACAGATCGAGGTCTAATAATGAACTCACGCGAAGCCATTCTACCTTTACAGGATGGCAGGCTTGATTTTAACATCGATCCGGGAAACTGGCATTTCGGTCAGGGGGATGATCCGACTTTTATTAAATGCTGGGTTGTTCTAACAGATGGGCATGGGACTCTGATTAATAATGCTCCAATTCTGTTTACCACAAGCAAGAGTAGATTCTATTGGAGTAATTTCATACGTGGTACATACGAACCCTTTTATCCTGAACCTGCGATCAAATACACATCTGTACCAGACCCTGGAAGGAATGACATTGAATATGGCAGGGCAACTGTTTATTTGATGGGAGAAGAGCAGGAATTTTTCTTTGATCCTTTTGAACTTCGAACAGAGGTTGAGCTCGAAGCAAAGGTATTAGGGTATGAAAGCGAGACGAAGAAGACGAGGGCTCTGGTCGTGACACGGTGGAATTAATAGATATTTGGAGATGTGGATTTACACTCTGTTTGAGAATGGGTAATAAGATCGTACGGGCACGACGCTCGTGCCCTTCTTGTTCCTGCGACAGGGCATCCGTAAGTGCGTGAATAGTTTTTTGCAGTAGGAAGGAGGCACGGGCGCGGTGCCCGTACAATACGATACTTGTAATATTTAGCTTCTTGATTTTGAGGATGAGAGAGCATGTTTAGAATTTTGAGTATTTTTCTTTTTGTAACAGTAATGATATCCGGTTGCAACACAACCGAGAACCCAACAGACTCAACCGACATTCCCGGGTATGTTGGGATATCGGTGACCTCCGAGCCT
>JABGPL010000019.1 GCA_018644935.1 Calditrichota bacterium
TGTAGAGCCGTCTGATGTAAAGGAAAATGGCAATTTATTAGCTTCCGATTTCTTAAATAGACCAACTCCAAATCCATTCAATTCTACAACTACAGTCAGTTATGGGTTAGCAGCAGCCAGTCAGATCCGGATAAATGTTTACGATCTTAACGGACATCTGGTTATGAAATTGTTTGAGGGGTATCAGCCGGCTGGGATCCATACTACTACATTTTCAGCAGCAAATTTGCCATCGGGATCATATATCATTCATATGGAAACTTCGAGTCAGGAAAACAAAACATATAATCAGAAGGTTACGCTGATCAGGTGATTGTGTTAATGATTAAAAGTGGTTACTTGTGACGACAGAGTGTTTTGTAATTGTCATTCTGGCGGACGCCGGAATCCAGAAAAGTTCGCGATGGTCGAAAGTATTTTCATACAGAGACTCTTTAGATGATTTCGAAGGAATAGGAGATTTTTCAAGGTAGTTTGATCCTCTGGATTCCGGCGTCCGCCGGAAAGACAGGCAGGTGATTTTCAATTGAGTTATTACTCGACACCACCAAACACTCGATAATTGTCATCACCACTCACTCCCCTCACCTAACCAAAACCACCTTCCTGCTCAAATTCAAATCCCCATCCCCAACACCAACCCAATACACCCCCGCAGCCATCCCATTCAAATGCACTGAAATAGGATAGGTTCCGCCTGATGAAAAAGACATTTGGGAGTTCTTCAGGGTTCTACCGGTCAGGTCTAATAGTTTTATATTGTAGTCTCCGGGGCGGGTAATTGATATGCTCATATTCACTGCTGAATTTGTGGGGTTTGGGTAGAGAGGGGTGATGGTGAATCCGGTTGGAGTCTGAGGGGTAAAGACTGGGGTGGATAGTTCGAACCTGTTCCAGATTGCTATTAAGCCGTCCTCGCCACAGATCCAGAGACGGTCGCTTGATTCAGCGGTGAGGCTGCGGATGATTCGGTTGACTCTTAAATTTGAATCCTCCCAGGTTTGACCGCCGTTATCGGTGTGCAAAACACGTCCCGGATTTTCCCATATCCAGCCATTGTTTTCGTCGGCGAAAAGGACGCCTCCCGGAGCGAGCTCGAACCTGTAACCGGAATCCCATGATTCTCCACCGTCTGTGGTTTTAAAAAGCCTGATGCCCTGTCCTCTTGTTGGAGCTATCGCCCAACCGGTATTGGCATCTACGAAACTTACACCGAAAGATTCACCCATAAGTCCGTGGACGGGTTCCCAGCTTACACCTCCGTTAAATGAACGCCTCAGAGTGTCTCCTGCTGACGCGACATAGGCTATGTCTCTGGTGGGGACGGATAATGCCGAAGCGGGGATTTCACCGCGGATGACTTCGGAGCTCTCCCAGTTCTGACCATTGTCACGGGTTACTGCAACTGACTGCCCGTGAGTAGCATATCCGAATTCATCCGTGAATGTGATGAGGTTGACATCTACACCGGAGATTTCAACCTCTTCCCAGGACTCACCCATGTTTTCAGTGAATAACTCGGTGCTGTTGGCTCCAGTAATGTAGCCTTCAAAGGGACTGGTGAAGTGTAGGTTCATTATGCGCCAATCAGAGCCGGTCTCGATCCCGTCCCATCTTTGCCCCGAATTAATCGTTCGGTACAACGCCCCCTGATCACCGCCAACGTAACTGAATCTATTAAGAACCCAAATGTCATAAAAATCACCCCCACCAAAAAACTCTGATAATCTGTGCCAGTCAATTCCGTTTGCAGAAGCCGCGATATACCCATTGCTGCCTCCAATCCAGACATTACGTTCAATGTTTGACATGCACTGCAATACAGGACCATAAATCGAATTTGATAGAGACCAGTTCTCAGCATCAGATGTCGAAAAAATCATTGCTGGTACCATCGCCATGTTGAATTCCATGCCTTCAGAGATAGCTATTGCACTTCGTGTATCATACGCATGAACAGCTCGCAGTCTTGTCGGTATGGGGTTTCCTCTTTGAACATTCCAACTTTCTCCGGCGTCGGTCGAGCGGAGAATTACCCCCCGCTCAAAACCACCTCCGACAGCCCAACCATCCATTGGACCGCTGAAGTGAACTCCGTAGAGATGATCATCTGTGACCGGATCCGAAAGTAACCATTCTCTCCCACCGTCTGTGGTGTATGCAGTATAACCATTGTCCCCAACAACCCAGCCAAAGTTTCTGTTCAGGAAAAAGATTTCGTTCAGGCTAGTTCCTCCTCTACCTTCTGGGAGGATTATCGGTTCCCATGTATCACCGTCAATAAACCGGAAAATTACATATCGAAGGTTGCCGTCGAGAGATGTCACACCACCAGCCCAACCGTTTAAACCGTCGAAGAATTCAAGACAATTCAACGTTGCCGGTGTTTCGTCGCTCCCAACTGAGTAAGTCTCCCAGTTGTCTCCGGCGTCACGGGTGTAATCTATGAATTGAACGCCTCTATTGTCCGGGTCATTTCCACAGAGTACCCAACCCCAATTAGGATTGATAAAATCGATGTCCCATACGCCAGTATCTGCATTTGGATTGTTCAGATTAGTCCAATTTTCACCACCATCAGTTGTTTTCATCAGGATACCGCCATCAGTCACAAGGAAACCGTTTGAATCGTCAACAAACTCAATATCGATTATATCCCCTGCGGTTGGCTGAGGATTCAGAATCGTCCAGGCAGGATATGCCCGTTGACTCAGAAGAAGCAGAAGGCAACTGAAGGCAATCAGGACTAATCGTATAGACTTACAACGGCATCGGATAGTTGGGTACGTAATCATCTTTTTCTCATTTAGTTGGGCAACCTGTCAATCTATCAGTTCACAATTCCATGTGATCTCAGCTGTGGATTTGAGCTGATTTATTATAGAACAATATTTATCGTAGGCAAATTTCGCTCCCCTTTCCATTTCCCTCACCGTCAAACCTTCACATTTTCCGCGGTATGTTATATGTATGTTGGTCAGGATTCGAGGGTGTTCATCACGCTTGGTGCCTTCTACGGAAACTTCCAGGTGTTGTAGATCGAGTTTTCGCTTGCGCAGAATCGCCAGAGCTTCCATGCCAGCACAACCGGCAATGGCTTGCAGAAGTAGCTCAAGGGGAGTTGGCCCAGCAACTACAGCACCTGCTGGTCCGGAGTCCATTTCGGTTGGACCGCCTTTTGGAGATTGTCCGGTGAAATGCATTCGGCTGTTGAGAGTTGCGGTTCCTTTTAGAATTAAACTCATATGTTACTCTTGGGAAAATGGTTTATGAATGTGTTAAACAGATACTTACGTGTCATGTGATGACACCTGACACCACCTGTAAGATTCTTTTTAGCCAATTACTACGTTACTATAAATAAGTATAATATAGTGGAGCGTTTCAAACAATCTTCCAAATCACTCTCTAAAAAGTTGTAATCGAAAGGCTGGCTGATATTCCTTAACTGTAAAATAAATATATTTGGGTTGTTTAACTTGACAGATCACTTTTGTATAACGATCTTTATCACTTGTTCGGACGGCATCGTGGATGTTTGGTACAACGTACGAATCCCGCTGTTGCGGGATGGTCGGACATGAATGTCCAACCTACTGTTTGCCATTCTCAGACAAAGTGCGAAACTGGAATGACAAGTTTTCTTAAATGTCGAGTATTTCATAGGTTTCGTGAACACCTGACACCGCTCACCGCAGTTTGCTTGTAAGAACAGACTTAAAACGACTCGTAAACTAATCATATTTAAAAGATTGCAAAACCCTAACTTCAATTTTACGATACTATCAAAAGACCGCACAAGTGCGGCGCGTGCGGGAATACTCCACACACCTCATGGGGACGTTCCGACTCCGATATTTATGCCAGTCGGGACGTTGGCGAATGTAAAAACGCTTTCGCCTGCTGATCTCAGCGACGCCCATGCGCATATTGTTCTGGGTAATACATATCATCTCCGGCAGCATCCGGGTGTTGATATTGTTTCCGAAGCAGGGGGATTGTCAAAATTCATGGGTTGGGCAGGTCCGACTCTGACAGACTCCGGTGGGTTCCAGGTATTCAGTCTATCTAATACGCGGAAAGTTACTGAGGAAGGTGTTGAGTTCAGATCTGTTTATGACGGTAGTCTGGTAAATTTCACACCTGAGACTGTGCTCGGATTTGAACAGGCTATTGGTGCCGATATGATAGTCGCGCTCGATGAATGCCCTCCGTTTCCCGCTGAATACAATGATGTTGAACGTGCTGTTGAGTTAACGGCGCGTTGGGCGGATAGATTTATGAAGTCATGGCGACAGTCCAATTCTGAAAGAGATTCCTATCAGGCTGCTTTCCTCGTTGTTCAGGGAGGTGTATATTCCGATCTACGCAAGCGGTCAGTTGAGCAGATGGCGACTCTTGATCCACCTGGATTCTGTATTGGGGGGGTATCCGTTGGAGAACCTCAAGAGGAAATGATCAAAGCAGCATCGATTTGCTGCGATGTGCTTCCAGATGAAAAACCGCGGCATTTGCTCGGTGTTGGTACACCGCACGACATCCTTGCGGGGATAGAAGCAGGAGTGGATATGTTTGATTGTGTGATGCCAACACGCAATGGTAGAAATTGTCAAGTCTTTACATCTCAGGGTGTTGTCAATCTAAGGAACTCGAGGTGGTCAAGGGACCAGAATTCGCTCGATGAGCAATGCACATGTTATACCTGCCGTACCTTCAGCCTCAGCTATCTGCATCATTTGGCTGTTACAGGAGAGATTCTGGGTATGAGACTGCTCAGCCTGCATAATATTACATTTTATTTAAGCCTCGTAAAGGCTGCTCGTTGTGCCATATTATCAAGTAATTACAACTCATGGAGAAGGAAAATTGAACTCGACTGGGAAACGGGGACTTGACAGAGTGAAGATAATAGGATATCTTATAAATTCACTCATAAAATGTTGACTTTAATGTAAATCAGGTTTGAATTTCGATGTGTTTAGCTCAATTAGATTGTGCCAGAATTTTGATTCGGGCTTTTTGCCTTTTTTCCATTGTAATATTTATCGTTTCTTGTGATGAAGATGATAGACCGACACCACCACGGAATCAACCATACCATGTTGAGATAGTGATAAATGAGGGATTCCCGGCAACTCGTGATACTGTTTTGAGAGTATCGATAACCGGCAGGCAAATTTATCAGATGAAATTATCTACTGATCCGGATTTGGCAGGTGCTGAATGGGTGGAGTATGACACGGTGACTGTAGTTCATGCGCCACATCAGGAGGGAGTGTTTACAATCTATTGCCAACTTTTATCCCTGAGTGGTGGAATAACGGAAATATTTTCGGAAGATATTGAGCTGGATTTTTCTGCGATGATTTCTGATTTTTCTGTCTCTGCAGATTCAGATACTTTAATCCCAGGCAGTATTCTCGAGTTCAGTCTTGAATCAGGGGAAGATGGGCATGCAGAAGTAGGAGTCGGTTCGTTTTTAAGGACCTATCCGCTTCATAAGGTTGGAAATGGTGTCTTTAAACGCTGTGTTGTTCTTCCAACAATTATGCCTGAGGATTCGGTTAAAATCACAGGACGATTTACAGATGTAGTGGGGAACGCAGCAGAAGAAAAAGTATATGACCGGACTTTTTACCTAAAGGGTGAAACTCTCAATCCGGTTTTGGTATCAAGAATAGAATTCGGGGGTCCCAGTAAAGACAAGGTCGTGT
This sequence comes from Calditrichota bacterium, assembly GCA_018644935.1. Taxonomy (GTDB): domain Bacteria; phylum Electryoneota; class AABM5-125-24; order Hatepunaeales; family Hatepunaeaceae; genus JABGPL01. Next base: position 5,715 of record JABGPL010000019.1, read on the forward strand.
ATCATGATGGTTACTGTTTTGTATCAAATATGGAGCAAATCAACATTATCAATGTAACTGACCCAAGTAGTCTATTTTACAGCGGAGAAATGAGGACATCATCCTGGACACATGGTATGGTCATTGATCAGATGAAGCTTTATGCTGTTGATAATTCCAGGCTGTTGTTGATATACGATGTTCGTTATCCTTTAAGACCCGTCAGGTTGTCAGCGACATTAGTGAGGAGTGCACCCACGGATGTGGAGCTCTATCTCAATTATGCCTTTGTTTCGTCAACTCTGACCGGCGTACATGTCTTGGATGTGACGAATTCCGAATCTCCAATAATCAAGACCAGTCTGGCTATGACTTGTAATGCAGAAACAATTTGCAGGAACGGCAATATTCTGTATGTTGGTGGTGGTACAATAATGGCAGTGGTTGATATTCAAGAACCCGAAGAACCCAAAATACTGAGTGAATTGTTTGGACTTGATGGAGATATTGTGGATGCTCTGTATAGTGAGGGAAATCTGTTTTTTGCAACTAGTCACAGGGGAGTGCTTCGCATAGATGTCAGAGATCCTGAAAATCCGATAAATATGGGTTACTACCCGCATTTGATGGGTTCGTCCGGTCTGACTTTGCTCACACCGTATTTATTCGTGAGTAGACGGGATACTCTGAGCATAGTTAACATAACAGATCTGGATAATCTGCCGGTTGTTTCGGAAATAACAGACGTGAAACTAACTAGTGGTTTGAACATACACAACAATTTTCTTTATGCCGTCGAACAGGACGGATTGGCTGTAATTGAATTATTCATGGCTGGTGATTGACACGCCGCAACGAGTCAAACACTATCAAGAGAAATTCCACTATGACAAATTCAATCCAGTACAAAAACCTTAATAAGGAACGTAGCAAACGGAACAGGAACACAATTTTAACCAAGAGAAAAAGGAGCTAATAGCTGCACTCAGCAGCTACCACAAACGCTGGAATCAAAAACTGGTTGAAGAAGCTTTTGATTTCGCGGTAGAGGCTCATAAAGATCAATATCGACAATCCGGGGAACCTTACGTAACTCATCCTATCTCAGTTGCTATGATACTGGTTGAGATAAGGACGGATTACGTTGCTGTTGCCGCAAGTCTCCTTCATGATGTCATCGAGGATGGAAGTGCAACGGTTGAGGAGTTAGAAGAAAAATTTGGGAAAGATATTGCTATTCTCGTAGATGGTGTTACAAAGATATCAGGTATATCATTCAAAACGACTCAGGAACGGCAGGTTGAATCCCTGAGAAAAATGTTGTTGTCGATGTTGAAAGATCTTCGAGTTATATTAATCAAATTTGCTGATCGATTGCACAACATGCGGACCATAAGTGCTAAACCTGAGCGGTCGCAAAAGAGAATTGCTATCGAAACACGTGATGTATACACGCCGATGGCATATCGACTCGGGATAGCACGGCTCGGAAGAGAGATGGAAGAGCTGAGTATGAAAGTACTCGACCCTGATGCATGGAAACAGATTTCATCTCAAGTTGCCAGCACGGATGACGAACGTATGGCAATAGTTGAAGATATCATTGAACCGATTCGCCAGGAACTCAGAAAAATCGGATTATCTGCGGAAATCAGAGGGAGAGTTAAGAGCATTGCCAGTATATACAGTAAAATACACAAACAAGGCAAATCACTTGACACCATTTACGATCTTCTTGCAATTCGAATAATAGTTCAACAAAAACAGGAGTGTTATCGAGTTCTAGGCATAGTTCACAATATCTATATTCCAATTCCAGATCACTTTTTTGATTACATTGCTCTTCCCAAATCAAATCTTTATCAATCACTTCACACAAAAGTCCATGATCATAAGAACCGGATTGTTGAAGTTCAGATTCGTACTCACGAGATGCACAATTTAGCAGAGATAGGAATTGCAGCTCATTGGCGATATAAAGAGGGTGCGGTTCAATCAGATTCTCTTGAGGAGCACTTTACCTGGATTAGATCTTTGATGGAGGCGCATAAGGAAGGTGCAGAAACAGGTGAGTTTCTTGAATCACTCAAGATAGATCTGTTTCAGGATGAAATATATGTATTCACTCCTGATGGGAAGTTAATACAGCTCCCAAAGGGGGCATCTACGATTGATTTTGCCTTTGCTATCCACTCGGAAGTTGGTTACCATGCAATTGGTGCAAAGGTTAGAGGCAAAATGGTTCCCTTGAACTATGAGCTTGAGTCTGGAGATGTCGTTGAAATATTGACCTCGAATAACCAGCGACCAAACGTTGAGTGGTTAAGGTCAGTCAGGTCATCGCGGGCAAGAAACAGAATCAAGCGTTGGTTCAGAGACACACGGTGGGAGCAATCCAAGACATTAGGTGAAGAGATTATTACTCAGGAATTGCAACGGTTAAGACTCTCTGTAGATAATGATGAGCTTCAGGAAGCAGCTGTATCTTTTGGGCACATTGAACTACAGGATTTTTATGCTGCAATCGGCGCTGGGACAATTACGCTTGGTCAGGTGATGAGAAAACTCGTGCCAATGGTCGCGCCTAGAAAGGATGCGTTGATAAGTAGAATAATCCAGCGAATAGAACGTGGCAAACACAATGTAAAAATCAGTGGGCTCGATAATCTCGTGATTTCCATCGCAGATTGTTGTGGTCCTCTACCCGGTGATCAAATTATCGGTTTTCAGGAAGATGGTCAAGGATTAGGAATTCATAGGACGGATTGTAATCAAATTGCCGATCTCCTTGATGATGAGACGAAGGTTATTTCTGTTGCCTGGGATGTGGAACGTGAGGACAGGTTTAAGGCTCGTGTCTATATTGTCGCAGATGAGCGAGACAATCTCTTGCGAGACATGACACAGGTGATTGCTTCGGTAAAAGTAAACTTACACAAAATTGAGATGCATATCGAAGACAGTCTTGTTGTTGGTCATCTTGTCGCTGAGGTTAAAAATTTGCCCCATTTAACGAGACTCATTACCCGCTTATTGCAGATCAAGGGTATTCTACAGGCAGAGAGATTAGACATTAAAGATGAAAATCATTCAGAAAATGGTGTAAAAAGAGATAATGGAAGAGTCTGAAAAATTTATTGGTGTGATCCTCGCTGTCGACTTTGGGAGCAGGAAATCCGGTCTGGCAATTTGCGATCCCGATAGAAGAGTTGCCGTGGGAGTTGGACATCTTGAAAAAAGTGGACGAGCCCTTGCTCGAGCGGTATTTTCTATTGCAAGGGAAAAAGGTGCAGAAAGTGTTTTAGTCGGGAGCCCCCCGCCCGGCGCAAAAAATTCAGAACACGTGATTGCCGGAGCAAATAAGCTATGTGATGCTCTTAAAAAGCGTGGCATTGAGATTCTCAGGTGGGATGAAGGTTATACTACAGCAGAAGCACTCCGGGCAAAGAAGCATTATGGTGGTAAATCGAAACCAAAGAAAATGTGGATTGATGAAGCTTCAGCTGTATTAATACTTCAAAGTTATCTAACAAATTATAAAAACTACCTTGAATCTGCTGTTGCAGAGAGAAACATACACGATTTGACTTGAAAAAGTCGATTTTAGGAATGATATTTGAATTATCCATCAAGGTGATTCTTAGGAACGATGTTTTATGTCGAAGAAAGAAAAAGTAAAGGCTGGGCTGATTGGTGCTGGCGGTATTGCTCAAGTATCGCATATTCCCAATCTGAAATCTGTTGAGGGTGTTGATCTGGTTGCTGTCTGCGATACTGATGTCGGACGGGCAATTTCGGTTTCAGAGCGTTATGAGATTCCAAACTGGTTTGAAGATCCCGAAGACATGTTCATAAAGGGAGGTTTGGATTGCGTTTTAATAACAACTCCGACGATTACTCACCTGCCGCTATGCCAACTTGCCTTTGAGAGCAAAGTTGATGTTATGGTTGAGAAGCCATTTGCACGAAACGCTGATGAGGCAAAACGAATTGTACAGCTAGCGGAAGAAAACGACAGAATTCTCATGGTTGGAATGAATCACAGGTTTCGTGAGGATTCCGCACATTTAAAAGATATGTTGGATGGTGGTCTGCTCGGTGATGTACTTACAGTACATGCGGGATGGCTAAAACGACTTGGAGTTTGGGGAAAACCCTATTGGTTCACAGACCCAAAACTTGCTGGCGGTGGAGTTTTGATGGATCTCGGTTTGCAATTTATTGATCTTGCATTATTTATGCTTGATTTCCCAACAATAGTCGAAGCTAATTGTGGAACTTCAAATAAATTATTGGGGCTTGAGGTCGAGGATTCCGCATCGGTTTTTCTTAAATTTGATAATGAAACCACTTTTTTAATGGATGTTAGCTGGGGTAATTGTGATACGCAGGATGTCGCATATACATATTTTTCTGGTTCTCAAGGCAGTGTCTCCCTGAACCCTCTTCGAATAAATCGACGAAAAAAAGATAAGATAATGTCGGAGAGTTCTCCCGTGACCGCTGATGCCGTTGAGCTCTACAGGCGATCCTTTCAATCCGAAATAATACACTTCATAGATAGCGTTACAGACCGGTCAGAACCATTATCCAGTGGTCGTGAAGCGCTTGCGGTCATAGAGGTAATAGACAGGCTTTATAAATGTGCCGAAAATTGATTTTCTCAATATCAGTGGGTGGACTTTACTCAGAAAAAATCCATAGAAAATACCCGTCAAATGTCGAGGTTGATTGATATTTAGCAAAATCATCAAAATCGGATTCACATCGGAGTTAAGCATTACGCAATTCCGATATCATACCCCAAATACACCCAGTATTACTAAAACTGCATGAACTTCAGCTTTAAAATACCACCGTTGCTACTCTCACTAATATCCGGAATATTGTTAGCTGTAGCAGTCCCACCTGTTAACCTCTATTATCTTGCCTGGGTAGGCTTGATACCTCTTTTAATAGCACTTGAAAAACCTCTCAAAAGCGGCTTCAGTGAGGGGTTTGTTGCGGGTCTGGTTTTCAATACCGGAACCTTGTACTGGTTGGCGTTCAACAGTGGAACATATCCGGTGGTCGCTGCCCTGACAATGTTTGTGCTTGTAGTTGTGATAAGTTCGTTCTGGGGTCTTGCAGCATGGTTGTTTCGTCGGATTTATAATCACCTTGGACAGATCTCCTGGATTGTTGTGCCATTCTCATGGACTGCATGGGAGGGATGGCAATCAAATATGGGAGAGCTGAGTTTCCCATGGTCAGTTCTTGCATTGACACAGACTGCGTATGAACCCGCTTTGCAGATAATGGAGTTCACCGGTATGTCTGGTGTGACGTTCTGGGTGGTTAGCCTGAATGTACTGGTATTATTTACACTTCGAAAACCCATTTTTGTAAAGAGAATATTGCTGGTTGGGATTGTTTTATGGTTTGTTATTCCGTTCGGAATCCTGCAACATTCATATAAATATTATGAAGGTAATCCCCCAATAACCAAATTAATGGCTGTGCAGGGAAGTTTGGATCCATTGGCAAAATGGAAGGGAGGGGCGCGTCATAGTTGGGATGTATACGATTCTCTTTCAAGAGAAGGGTTTGAATCCGGAACAGAAATAATTATCTGGCCGGAAACAGCTCTTCCGACGGTTTTAATAGAGCGGAGCTTCTATACAAACAGTATTTCTCAACTTGCCAGAGAACTCAACACGCCGATCATCACCGGATCATCTGCCCTTAGGCAGTTCGATGACGACTTAAAGCCTATGAATGTGGCTTATCTCGTTAGTCCGGATCATGGTATTGAGGATGTTTATTCTAAACAGATATTAGTTCCTTTTGGAGAGAGAGTCCCATTCCAATGGATTTTTCCGCAATTAGGAAACTTGAACCTCGGGCAGGCAGAGTTCCTCCCGGGATTGCGACAGAGCATTTTTGAAGTCAAAAGAGAATTAGACACAGTTAGATTCTCCTCGTTAATCTGTTATGAGTCAATTATTCCTCGTCAGACTCGAAAAGCGGTGAAAAATGGTGCAAATCTGCTTGTGACCATTTCCAATGATGCATGGTATGGGAAAACTTCAGAAGCGCACCAGATTGCTGCGTTAAGTCGGTTCAGATGTATTGAGACCCGAAGATCAATGGTACGGGCTTCAAATACCGGCATCTCTTTTCTGGCGGATCCGCTTGGGAGGATTATTAGAAAAACCGAATTGCTTGAGCCAGTTTCTATTACAGGATTCTTGCCTCTAATTGAGGTCGAGACTATCTATGTGAAATATGGCGACTGGTTCCTTACAGTTGTGTCCTTAATATTCGGGTCAATTCTAATATACATTTCAGTTGTCAAGATGGGAAAAGCACAGTAGCGCAGGCGTCCCTGCCTGCGGAAACTATATTTATAACAGCGATTAAAACGCAGGCGGGGACGCCTACTCTACTATATTATCACCGCGCACCACCATTCAACTCTTCTACTCTTTCCCTTGCTAAACCAGAAAGTTTAATGACCATTTCAATCTCACCACCACACTCATCAAATAGTCTTTTGATGTATTGAGATTCAAATTCGACTTGTGCCGATTCAAAGGGTCGGGACTTAAATATTTCCAACATTTCATCAAGTTCTTTTTGTGCAGTCTTAAACTTCATTACTCGATTCACTGCTGCAATAATCTGCTCTTTACGGAAAGGTTTTGTAATGTAGTCAAATGCGCCACCCTCCATCGCATTATTAGAGGTATCAAAGGATCCGAAGGCTGTAATAATTATAAATTCTTCCCCACCACCACGTTCCACAACATACTGTAGTAATTCCAGTCCATCCATTCCGGGCATCTTGAGATCTGAAATAATCAGATCGTATTTGCTCTCTTTTATCATTTCGGGAACTTCGAGCACATTATTTGTTGTCTCTATATCATAAGGTGTTTTTTCTGAAATGATCCTTTCGAGCAATTTCAACATGTGGATCTCATTATCAACCGCCAGTATTTTCATTGGTTTTTCAGATTTCATACCAAATCCTTGTGAATGTAATGGGGCAATTTAACTATGAAAGTTGTGCCGTTTGGTTCTAATGGGTGGTCTGTTTTATTACTGCTTCTAAACGAAATTGTTCCGCCGTATTTATTTATGATACCATAACACAACCATAAACCAAGCCCTGTACCTTCACCCTCTTTTTTAGTTGAGAAGAAGGGATCAAAAACACGGTGATGATCATCTTCCAGGATACCTTTCCCGTTATCAGTCACCCTGATGCGAACTCGTTTCCTGTCATTTCGCACGTTGATACTAATTTGTCCATCATTACCTGTAATCGCTGCAATTGAGTTGTTAATGAGATTAAAAAGAACTTGCTGGAATTCTCGGGAATCTCCAACCGCTGGAGCAATCGTCCCGCTAAATTTAGTTTGTAAATCTATGTTCCTATTTTGCAATACGTAGCTGAGTATTTTTTTGACGATGTTAATACTCTCAACCACATCAAAATATTCCTGATGCGCTTCAGTTGAACGAGCAAAACTGAGCAGGTTTTCCACCACCTGCTTGGCGATATTTCCATTATACTCTATCATCTTCAGGTCTTCATATTCCTGAGAATCTTTTTCACAACGCTCGAGGAGAAGGTCAGTAAAACCGAGGATAATCGCCAACGGATTATTGATTTCGTGGGATACTCCGGCAGCAAGAGTTCCTATTGAGGCCATTTTTTCTGCCTGATACATTCGTTGTTCAAATTCTGTTTTTTTTGTGATATCCCTGCTGGTGCCGAGGATATTTACCACATTTCGTTCTTCGTTTCGGATCGGTATAAGTTCGGTGTGCAGTCTTCTTCTTGTTCCGGTCTCGGATGTAACGGAATGGTAATAAGAAATTGTGCTATTGTGCTCAATTACATGTTGAATTTTTTGCTCGACAAAACTCCAGTCTTTGGTTTGCAGCAGATCAATCAACCTCTTTCCAATGTAGGACTTGGTTTTATAGTGGCTAGCTTCCGGGGGGGGATTTTCTTCATTTGATTTCATTATTGATATCGAGGAGATCATATTTGCAGTATGCTGATTGAGGAGTACAAGTTGCATGTCCAGATCAATAATATACAACATATCGGTTACCTGCTCAAAGATCCCCATATATACCTGTTCTTTCTCTAATAAATTTGCTCTTGCAATTTTAATTTGGGCTTCAAGCATTCGGGATTTCTTTCTGAAGTAAAAAAACAGAACCAAACTGATTCCAAAGATTGAAGAAATTGTGATAAGCTCGAGCGCAAACATCCAGAAGTATTCACCAAGGGCGGGAATCAACTTCTTTTCTTTCTGGATTATTGAATCTTTGGGTGATTTAAGCTTGTTTTCGAGACTATCGGGATTCAGGCCTAAGCCAATGCCAATTTCATGAAGAATTCGCCGTTCGTTTGCGATTGACTCTTCAGCAACCTGACGGTAAATATTTGTGTGATGATAGTGATGAAGCAGAGCAGCAATAGTGGTAATAATAAGGAATGTTACGACGCTTATAATCAGGAGGTGTCTGTAATAAATGAACCTCCGCAGTTTATCTTTTATGAGATCAATCAAAGTAGTCAATTGTGTTTTCTTTGTGCTGTTCAATACCGAGTTTTCGCATAATATCGTCAGAGTGCCACTTAGCCAGGGTCTCATTGGTTAATGCCATGTCAAGTTGTTTTGTACACATAATCATTCTGCCAAGAAGTTTCAACTTTTCCAGCAACGTTTCCTTGTCCTGATATCCCACACTTGTGTCAAGAAAATCACCCCTGGAGGCATTGGTAAAGCCCAAATTTGACAGGATAGTTTCAATAACATGTACCCGCAGTATTCTTCTGTCCCGTGTGGCACCTCCGCCTTTATGTTGCATCCGAATGTAGTTCTTTCCGGCAATATCGGTACACATGGCTTCAACGGATGTGAAATGGTAACCAAGATGCAAACTAATGACCATGTATTCACGACTGATTACAGCAAAACTACTCTCTTCAAAAGAGATTTTTTTACGCGAAGAATTAGTTTTTGTAGGTATTGTGGAAAATTTGTCGTCCTGTGATTGAGAATGGGTGGAAGGCCACTTCTGTTCTAATATACCCGACCAAAATGCTGCCATTGGAGCGGAGGGAATATTGGAATCTTCAATCCACTTATCGCCTAAATAGTCCTTTGCCTGATTTCCGATAAGCATTACATTTACTTTCAACGGGATTTTCGTCCGTAACTGATGGGTAAACTCAGAGTTGCCCTGAAGCTCTCCAGCACTCCTAAACATTTCTGACATGGCCTTCTGATGTGAGAATCTTGTAATATCATGCAGGGTTATGCAATTATCAATAACAAACTTTGAGGAGGTTGGGTTGATCAGGGTTAGTGGAGATATCTTGTCTAGTATTCTTTTTAATAATTGAATGATGGGCATGTCTTCAAAAAGACCACCCTTGTTTTTTCTGGACTTGATTATCTCTTCGGCAAAGCCCTTATAAATTACACAATTATTAGCATCAACAGTGGCATCACTTCCCTGCTTGAGTTTTTCGGTTATTTTCATGCCTGTTATGGTAGGCAATCCATATTCTCTTGCTAAGGTCGCCATGTGGCTGGCAACGCCACCCACTTCTACTATCATGGCACTCACACGTTCCATTACAGTCACCAATCCCGGGAATGAATGGGGGACCACCAGAATTGTGCCACGTGGTACACTAATAAGGTTTTCCGGTGATGTCACATGGAAAATCCTTCCATGTGCAGCTCCAGGGCAAACGGTTTCTCCACCTTCAGCAATTCGTTCCAGGTTTGTGTCCGGTGGAAGACTGCTGCTGGTATCTGTTTCGATGATCCTCAAAGGACGTGTCTGAAGAATTTTTAGATCTCCCTCACGATTAATAACCCACTCAAGATCTTGCGGGGTCCCATAGTATTCTTCGATTTGCAACGCGAATTTTGTCAATTCGACAATTTGCTCCGGACTGATTGAAATTTCATTTTGTAAATCTATTGGAACCGGAATTTCAATAGTACCGCTGTTCTTGTCAAGAGCCAGTTGAACCGGTTTAGTTGCGATGTGTGTTTCTTGTACCTGTCCAGAGTCCCTGTCAATTTTTATCTCATCTGGCGTTAATAAGCCGTCAACGAGATACCTGCCAAGACCGAAGATTGAGCTTATTATTAAACAATTATCATCAGCCACAACCGGGTTGCGAGTGTAAACAACTCCTGCAGAATGAGCATCTATCATTTCCACACAGCCAACGCTCATTGCGAGATCTAATTCTGAAAAGGAATGACTCAAGAAATAATATATAGCTTTAGGTGTGAATTTACTGGCAACAACCAATCTATATCGATCAATAATATCCTCAACCCTGACATTTAAATATGTCCTGTATTGACCAGCAAAGCTGAATAGTGTGTCCTCACCAATTGCGCTTGATCGCATGGAAAAACGTTTGACATCGTCAGATTCGATTATTTGAGACAGGGTGAGATTTATATCTTCGATTATTATATCAGGAACCTTTGCAGACATAACAATCGATTGGATTTGACCACTAATCCGTGCGAGATCATCATAATGAGTTATATCTACTGACTCAATGAGATCGGTTATCCGGGCTTGAAGGTCATTGTGCTCAAGAAATATCTTATAAGCCCAGGCCGTAATTGCAAACCCATCAGGAACGGGAAGTTTAAGGCTGGCTTTCAATTCACCGAGGTGAGCATTCTTACTGCCCACGCTCCAGGCACGGTTCTTTCCCAGATCGGTGAAATTTATTGTCAATTCATCAGGCACAATCCCCCGGCTTCCGGGTAAGATCAGCTCAATTTCATCATCAATCCACTTGTATCGGCTCTGAAGTTTTTTATAGTCATCGCCTCCCAAAACAATCATGCAGTCGATCATCTTCAACACACCTGATCGCACATCTTCAAGGCTGGAGGTGACATAGTTCATATCAAACAGAAATTCCTCGCGCAGCTTCTCTTCCATATCACTTATGGTTTTTAGAACGCGATTGTTCTGATCAAGCAGATCGAGAAAATGTTTGAACTTCAGCTGAAGTGAATCAAACAACTCTGAAGGGTATGTTTGATCCCTCTGGATGAGTTTTTTAAACCAGTTCATATTGATTAAGGATAAACATAAAAATGATGAAAAACCAGAGGCAGAAGGGAATAATTGCTATGGATGAAGTTAACCAAACACAAAAGGGACATGAAAACTCATGTCCCTTTTGTAGAAAAACCTGCCCCAAGACAATCTATATTTAAGACCCCATCATTCCTTTAACCATATCAATCGGATCAAAGGCTAAAGAAGGGGGAGAATAATGGAGGTAAATACCGAAGGTTACACCACTGAGGTCGATTTCCGGGAATGGGTAGACTGGATGATCAAATGGATAATCGTTTCCATCACTATCGGTTGCTGTCCAAATATCAGATTTGCCATAAAACTTCATACCAGCAGTGAATCCGAAATTAATGTTGGCACTCGTCGCGTAATCATAACCTAAACTGATCTGTCCCCCACCAGTGTTGTTGCTGAGAATGTATGTTTCATCAGTAAAACCATCCGTAACTGTTGTTGAGATCGAGAAATACCTCAAGCCACCGATAGCTTCAAAAGTTAGGGAGTGTTGGCTACTTAGATACATTCTTTTAAAAAACCCTCCATGAAATCCCCATATAAAGGGCTGGGGAGAATCATAATAGGTTTCGTCAAACTCAACTGAAGGAAGAGATATGTGTCCCCCAATTAGAAAGAACAATTGCCTGATTCCGGTGCCAGGAGCAAGATTGTATTGAGCATCAATATCCATTCCAAACGCCATGCTTTCAGATTCTTTTGTGTCATAGGGGAATAAGATAGAACCATCTGATACTTTAGTAGCGAATAATCCCGGTTTTACGGCAATGTCGATGCCAAGACGAGGGTGTTCGACGACAGTCATACCGACTCCAAGATCTCCTCTTTTAACGGTATAAGCGGATGATATTGCGATTTTGTTTTCTCTGTTATCTGCAACAGAAGCAATGCGAACCCAACCTGTTTTTTCAAAGGTTACCTTTGCTCTGGAGTCCTGCATCCATTCTCCGATATAAAAGCAATCGTCAACTCTAATTCCTTCTTTTTTGCCGAGTTTGAAGGTGATGTCGCTCCCGTCTACCTCTGCAATTTGAGCTTGAAGTTTGAACTCTGGGACATCCTGTGTCGCGACTTTCAGATTTCGAGCAAAATTGCGAACTGCTGATTTATAAGCATGTTTTTTAGAACCAAATCCCATTGACCTTGTAGTTTTGGCGACTTTTAATTCTACAAATGGAACGTCATCTCGAAATCCAACATGAAACCAGATTATACCACCCTTGATTGTATAGGAATAGTTGTCGTTGTCCTTTGCTTTTTCTTTGTAACCCGTAAGAACCGGCAAGTAGATATAGGCAGCATTCATGACTTTAACAATCTCCTCAACCGTTATTCCTGATGTTTTCTGCTTTATTACACTTGCCCGTCTCTCCATTTCTTCCGAGACTAACTCTTTTCCTCTTTCCGGAACTGCCTGTTCAAGAATTTCGATAATAACTGGTGCGAGTTCTGCCTCCATCAATTCAGCAATTTCCTTAACAGATAGTTTTGAGTCGGCGTTCGCTGCATTGATGAAATTCCGAAGCAGGGATTCGGGGAGTGGATTGTAATCAAAGCGCTCCATTTCGATGTTTTCTTTGACTGTTTCGAGCATATAGTCGATTTGCCCCAGTTCAACGTTTTTTGCTTCCGGTGTAGCCACCCACAATGAATTGATATAGGAAATAGACTTTCGCTCGTATCTGTCAATTGCGAAAGAGGGGAGTGCAGTAGTTAGAACTGCTGAAATGAGTAAAAAGCAAATAAATTTCTTCATTGATTGAGCCTTCTCTTTAATTTAATCTCAGTTCTTCGGTCAGGAAATATATAATACAGTTTGCTTCTGGGCAAGTTGAATCAGGTAGTTTTGATATTAAATTTCACCATTCTTATTATATTTTGTGATAATCCCAATAAATGCTTCGCCAAACTGCTGTGCGCGACCTATTTCGACACCGTTAACGAGCAGTAACTCATCTATACTAGCTGGTTTTTTATCTGCGATGCTGACAAGAGTTGAATTGCTGAAAATCATAAATTCTGGTAAGTTTTTGAAAGTGGCAATTTCACGCCGAAGGTTTGATAACTGGCAATAGAGATCTTTGTCCTCAACCTTCTCTTCAGCATTGTCAGTTTTGAGTTGCGATTCAACATCAATCGGGTCGCCTGACACATGATTGTTAATGATGGAAACCACCTGTTTGCCATACTCATTGACTTTGGCTATTCCAATGCCATAAACCTCGTAGAGAGCTTCTATACTTGTTGGTTTTTGACGAGCAAGGTCTCTTAGAGTGATATCTCCGAAGATAATATATGCCGGCACTTTTTTCTGGTGTGCGATGTGGCGTCTGTGCTCTCTAAGAATTTCAAACAGATCGCGGTCAACCCCATCCCATTGGGCTGCTTCGACCTTAGATAAACCTCTGATATGTTCCTTTTTCTGAGCCGGCTTCAGCAGTTTAGGTTTTTGATTTCCTTTGATTAGTTCCCAGCCTTTTTCTGTAACCGAAAGAGTATTGAATTCTCCGGTTTTTAAAAGAAATGCCTGCCCGGTTAGCTGCTCGATCCAGTTTCGAATCTGAGTTTGGGAAAACTCCTTAAGAATTCCATAAGTACTGAGTTTGTCATGTCCAAAATCGAGAATCCGTGCTTCTTCTGATCCCGAAAGTACTCGACTGGTATGATCCGCTCCAAATCGCTCTTTTAACCGAATTACACAGGAAAGGATCTTTTGTCCAACAACTGGAGCATCCTCAGCGACCTCAATTTCATCGAGACAAACATCGCACGCATCGCACGTTTCTGCATCGTAATTCTGTCCAAAATAATTAGATAAAGATTTGTGCCGACATACAATTCCTGTGCAATAATTATACATTTCATTTAACATTCGAAAAGCTGTCACCTTGCTTCCCTCCTCCAGATCACTCAAAATGCGTTTCCACGACATTATGTCACCGGCTGAATATATCAGCAAACATTCGGCTTCGAGGTTGTCTCGACCCGCACGTCCTGTTTCCTGTTGGTAGTGTTCCAGGGATTTAGGCATTCCGGAGTGGATCACATACCGAACGTTGGATTTATCGATTCCCATGCCAAAGGCGACTGTTGCAACTATAATGTCCGTCCCTTCCTGTATAAAGGATTCCTGATTTTTCCTGCGGATATTGCCATCCATTCCTGCATGGTAAGGGAGAGCTTTAAATCCCATTTTTACGAGCTTCTCACAGACGTTCTCGACCTTCTTTCTCGAAATGCAGTATATTATTCCCGATTCTTTTGGATGCCGCCTAACCGCAGTAGCGATCTGATTTATCTGCTGATTAGCTTGCTTGACCTTATAAATGAGATTTGGTCGGTCATACTTTCCGACAATAGTGTGAGGTTCTGTCAGGCTGAGTTGATTAGCGATATCAGCTTGCACCTTTTGGGTTGCAGTTGCTGTATATCCGTGAACTGAAGACTTTGGAAAGAATTGTTTCAGCTTTCCTAACTGACGGTATTCCGGTCTGAAATCGTGACCCCAGGCACTAATGCAGTGGGCTTCATCTATGGCAAAAAAGGAAATTGAGAAGCCTTGCAAAAAGTCAATAAATGACTCCATAGCCAGTCTTTCAGGAGATACATAAAGAATTTTGACCTTTCCACTGCGAAGATCAAAGTTCACCTGGTGCTTTTCTTCGTTTGTCAGTGAGCTGTTGATACAGGCTGCGGGAATTCCGTTTTCACGCAGTGCATCAATCTGATCTTTCATCAAAGAGATGAGAGGAGAAACGACTACAGCCATTCCCTCAAGGGCGAGGGCAGGTGCTTGAAAGCAGAGCGATTTTCCACCGCCAGTAGGCAGTACAACTACAGAGTCATCTGATGCGAGAACACATTCTATTGCTTCTCTTTGCTGTGGAAGGTAATCATTAAATCCCCAATACTTCTTGAGAATTTTGAGAATGTCGATTTTTCCCGGTGTGGGTAAAGGCATGCCTTATCAGTCCGCCGCCCATAATCCGACATTGTTTCCCGATAAATCGCGGAACAGGGCATAACAACCGTTGTCACCACCAATTTCAGTTTTTTCCCGAATGATCGTTCCGCCTTTTCGCTCAATCTTCTTGAGCATTTCCGAGATATTATCAACTCTGATGTAAAATGTGGCTGCTGGATTAATGACGGGACCTCCAGCTGTGGTAAAGCCGCCGGTGAAACCGTCAGTATCTTCCCAGAACAGATATCCGGAATCATGTCCGGAGGTTTTCCAACCGAAGAGAGATTCGTAAAACTTAGGGCTTTTATCAAGGCTGCTTACGAAAAGTTCGAGATGGCAGATTGCGCCAATCGGGGTACTCATAGTCCACTCCTTTATAACTATTGATACATTTACCTAATGTGGTTGATATCTGGAAACGTAGCTAATCGAGGGTGATTTGTCAAGTTTGATAATTGTTTTGGTTTCTTTTAAACAGAGTCGGGAGAGAATTATTGTTAATTTACCTTCAATTCCGGAATAGGCTGAAGACATAAATCATGAATGCTGATTTCAGTGAGTTTCAGATTCAAAAATATTTGAATCTTGCTCTCATCTTTTACAATGGCTTCTAATTGTGAGCTGTTAAAGTCAGGCTGAATTAATCCTATTGCATAAGCGGACATTCCCCGAATTGCCTTATCTTCAGATTCGAGAAGTGGTTCGAGATACGAGACAGAGGATTTTAGAAATTCCGGATAAGTCTTCGCTAACCTGCCCAATCCCCATACAACTCCGGTCTGGAGTGGGATAAAATCAAGGTAGTTACCCTCGGGCATTATATGAGATGTAAAGGATGGTGAAAATTCTCGAGCCAGATTCTCATCATTTGCCAGAGCTTCAGCTATCAATTCGGGTGCTCCAATTGCGCAACCGCCGGATTCTTCGGTAAGATTCCAGAGCTGACGACGTATACTTCGTCTGGCGGATTCCATGTCAATTCTGGCGAGATCCCCAATAAGTATCCCGCAAGCAGTTATTCCTAACCACCGGACTTCTGGCTGAGGATGTAATAATGTGCCTAATAGACCGTTTATTGTGGTTGATAGAGGTAAAGCACGCAGATCCTGGAGGGCTTCTGAAAAGTCAGCCTTTTCCAAAGCCTCAATGATCTTCTTTTTAAGCTGCCGACGTGAGAGTTTAGGTTGATTCATGTGCAAAAAGGAAGAACTGAAACACCACCTGTATTGCACGGTGGTGTTTCAGTTCAGGGGAATGATGTATGAACTACTTGATCAGAGTCAGTTTTTCAGTTTGTGACTGACCACCAGAAGTCAAATGAAGGAGATAAACTCCAGATTCAAATGATGCTCCGGAAACTACAGAGGTGTAACTACCTGCTGATACGTTACCCTGTGCAAGAACTGCAACTTCACGACCAGCCAAATCGAATAATGCCAGCTTCACGTTTGCTGAATTGTTGATCTGATAATTAACAACAGTCGTTGAGTTAAATGGATTGGGATATATTGCAGAGATCCCAAAGTTGTTAGGTAAGGTCGAATTCTTGTCTTCTACAGAAAGAGGTGATTCAACATGGACAATAAAATCTCTTTCACCATTAGCGTCAAAGGTGTAGCTCTCGTTTTCTCTGAGGTTAATCACCTCGTTTGTTTCTGTGTCAGTAATTGAAACTTCGAAGTAAGTGCCATTGCCCGATGGAATTGTCTCTGAAACTTCTGGCCAGTAAATTGTGACCTCTGTAGGGTGAACTGTTGAAACTGTTATAGTCCACTCATCAGTTGCGCCTTGTGCAAAAGGTGCCCGGATGTCACGTGAGAAGTTCTGACCGGCACTTGCAGCCCATGCGCCGTGGTCAAAATAAAGTCTGATGGGATTCTCAACAGGTGCATCTGGGGGTTGTGGCCAATCATGTACGGGATTGAATCCTGCTGTAGCAGTTTCTCTCGAACCTACACGGCATACATCAGCAGTTTCACCAGCAAGACCAATAAAGTCAATGTGCCAATTGTCAGGCGTAGCATCGTCAGCACCGTCAATCATTGGTGTAGGAAATGCTCCCGTTGGTTCTATCGTAACAACGACAGAATCAACCAATGCCATATACCAGTAACCTCTCCATGGCAGTAATTCCTGATGTTCAAAGTAGCGTTGTAACTCTTGACCGGGTAATAACTCATCGGGAGTGTTGTGGAAGAAGTTATAGCCAACTGGTCCAGTTATCTCAAAATCAACAGCATCCTCAAAAGACATGGCATCACCGTTCAGACCAACAGTCACTACCGCATCAAGGAGATCAACCCGTTGAAACCAGGGTGTGCCAAACATGTTCCAGCCACGTACTAATTCAAGTTCGTGTGTGGCTTCAGCGTAAACATCATAGTCCACTATATCAACTGTTGCATCCTGAGTTCCACCGAGGAAATATGCTTGACCGTGTTCGATAACTTCAGGGACAAAATGACCTCTGTCCGGGCTCCAGCCATAAACTACAAACAACCTATGGAAATCATCACCGAAGATTTCTTCAATGGTATTGTGATCAGGATCGGGTATTACCGGGAAGCTCATTAGGCTCCAACCGGGAGCGAAATGTTGTTCGCTTTCACTTGGACCTGTAAGGGTGAAGTTACTGTGTGATTCAGCTTCACCAACTAAACCGGTATGGTCAGTTGATACAACTTTGACCCTGCAATCTGAAGAATTAAATTCAGGGATGGTCCAGAAGATGTCAAAATCATCACCATCTGAACTGGCAATGAAGTTCCAACTGTAACCATCATTTATTGTGTAGTATGCTTCATTAAGGTTGATTTCGTTTGCGCCGTCAGGATCATTTACTTCAAACGTTATTTGAATTAGATCATTCCATCTGAGGACTTCAGAGCCATCAGGGTAGGTGACATGAACTTCGGGATTACGTTTTGTTATCTCAAACACGCCGTCAGAAACATCTGCTACGGCATCACCGGCTTGAAAAGCGGAAACTGCAATTAGAACTTCATCGGAAACGTCATCGGGTACTTCCCATTCATATTCAAAAGATCCGTCAGGTCCTCCTGCAACGTTGAGATCAATATCGATCCAGCCGCCACCGCTTTTATTATACTGAATGTCGAAAGAATCAAGATCGCCATCAACATCAGATGCATTCCATGCAATTGTGACTGTGTGTCCCACTGAAACAACTTCCCCACCATTCGGGGAAATAACTTCAACGATGGGATCATCAGCCAAAACCGCGTTGGGAATGACCACAAATGCAAAGATAAAAATTATCGCGAATACGCTTAAGCGTCTCATTTTACCGTCCTCCTTATTAAATCTATCTATTAAAAAAAATCAAAATTAAAGAAATCTGTGTAGGTGATAACAAAGATGTAGAGCGTAGTATGACTCACACAGCCTTTGAAGATAGCGTAATCTGACCCACGTCTCAAGTGATTGTCATCACAAAACGTAAACAAAGATGTAAAGAAATAAATTCAGTCCTTCAGACCAGCTTCATTTATTCAATTTCCTTTATGTTATACATCATTCTTCTCATTAAATTTGACTCTTGAAAAACTATTAGATCATGTACATCCATTGATATATCAAAAAACCTAATTATTTTAGCATTGTAGACAATCAGTGTGAGAAAAAAATGCAAAAATCCGATCTGAATAACAACCATGTTCGAGTTGTGAGTGGGATGTTACATCGAGGACTTGAATCAAGGCTGTTTGAGCAAATCATTAGTATTAAACAAGATAATCCTCTCGACCCTGTAATTGTCCTTGTTGGGTCAAGATTACTTGCTCAATACCTTGCAGGTTACATGGTTAAAAACTGCAGAGACATTTTTAATGTTCGTTTTATTACATTCGCAGATTTAATCCGGGAATGTAGTTTAGCCGCTCAAATGGTTGATGGTCGTCCCGTTTTGCCGAAAATTGGCAAGCGAGCAATCATCTCTGAAATTATTGTTGCTGCGAGAGATGAGAATTATTTCAGCAAAGTTCTTGAGCGTACAGGCTTCCAATGTAGTCTGACTTCTACGTTTAATGAAATTGATGATTCAGGGGTTGAATTTTCGGAGGACAATTCCACTAAACAGCTTCCCAACCAATGGAAATGGACTTCATTGCAAAAGATGTTTAAGTTGTACCGGCAGATTCTTTGCAAATTCAAAGAATATTATAGCGAAGTTACTAAAATAAAAGATATTAGTCAAGTATTTGCAGGGGTATTTCAGAGTCAAAACCTCTTTGTTTATGGATTTTATGATTTTGCACAAGGTCAATTTAATGTGATTGAAGCACTGTCCAAAAACATTAGTATTGAAATGCTGATTCCATATTGGGATTCAGACGATGATTTTGGGAGTGCGTTTCAATATGCTTCATCTTCATATAAAGAATTCATAAAGCTGGGCAGTCAAGAAGATAATATTTTGATCCACCAAAAATCTGGTATACTGAGTGGTTTTGGATCGAGGCTGTTCAGACATTGTCCAGGAGAATCTGAAGTTAGGTTTAAGCCTGATGGTTTAGAGGTTGGGATTATAAAAGGTTTGGACGTGACAAATGAGATATTAAAGATTACTGGAAAAATCAACGAATTGACACTATATAAGGATTTTGGATTCGATGATATTGGAATTCTAATCTGGCATCCGGAAATATATAAAAATGCTGTGTGCTGTGCTTTGCAAAAAGCTGGAATCCCGTATTATGATGCAATTGGGACATCCCTTTCTGAATCACAGGAGGGGAGGACGACACTAGAATTGCTGAAACTTATCAGCCATAAGATCAAGCGCAGGGATTTGGTTGATCTTATCTCGACGTATAAGATCAGATTTTCAGTTCAGGGAGGTGAAAGGGAATCTGATACAGTGATCTGGGAAAAGATTAGTAATAGTACCTCAATAATCGAAGGTGGTCGCGAGAATTGGGATAAAACACTGGAATGGATTGAGTCAAGTTCAGATAATATAGAAGATAGATATCAAACAGGATTGTTTCGGGGCTTCATTAAGAGATTATTTGATTGTTTTGATGAAATACCAACTAACGGAACCTATCTCGAATTTATTTCGGGAGTGAGTGCCTATCTGGCTGAGTTTCTCACCGACAGTGATACCAAAGCACAAATTTTAAGAATAATCACTGATATGACAGACCTCAATCAAATCAGCAAATCGATAAAGATTCAGGTCTTCATTGACCTGATAATAGAATCTCTCGGATCGGCTTCTGTTAAAATGGGGAATCTTGGATCCGGAGTTGCGATTTTTGATAAAATGACAGGTCGTGGGGTTGCATTTGATGTTCTTTTTATTCCAGGTTTGGTACAAGGAGCAATTCCTGTTTCGGCTCAGGAAGATCCAATACTACCAGATGGTGTACGTCGTCTAATAAAAAGACAGGCAGCAGATACACCATTTTGTCTCCCACTAAAAAGCCGTCGACGAGAAGAAGAGCGATTACTGTTTGCACTTGCTGTGGATTCAGCCAGACGACAACTTTTCCTGACATACCCCGCTTTAGACATCGAGGGAAGCAAATCAAATCTTCCATCAAGCTTTCTACTCGATTTTTGCCGTGTTATGTATGGGCATCCTGTTACTTCGGAGCAACTTGAAGGACTATCCGTTTTTCAAAAATCAGTTAGTTCCTGTCAGGTTGATAAAAGCAATTTTTCGCGAAGTATCACCAACTCAACAGATTTTATTTCAAATTGGATAGAAATCAATGTACCCATGAATTTGAGGCATTTGGCGTTTCGTAAAATTTATTCCGGACGAATTGAGGCATACGATCGCAACAGACGAGCTTCAATATTTAGGAGGGATCAGACAGCATATTCTGCATGGGATGGTGTTTTCTTGAGGGGAGAATCTGATGCATGTCAGGAGAGTCCGGAATTTCCTGTAACGGATCTCGAAAGCTATGCAGTATGCCCATTCAGGTATTGGCTCCAAAAGGTGTTAAAGGTGACACCAGTCGAAGAACCCGAGTTGGTCGTTGAAATCCCTCCTCATGTTATTGGGAGTATAATCCATAAAGTACTCGAAGAAATTTATGGGGAAGTTATTGTTGGCAAAGAAATCGGAGATGTGATAGAAAATATTTATAACATTCAAGAAATCGCAAGGCAAAAATTGCAAATTGAGGCCGATAGTTGGAGACGAAAATGTCCCGCACCACAGGTTATCTGGGATTTGGCAGTTTCTGTGATGGAAACGAGATTGTCAAATTTCCTGCGAAATGATTTGGCAGAACTAAGCGGAATCAAGGTTATTTCTACTGAGAAGAGGATATCGGAGGATCTTGTTTTTGGGGAAGGAAGCGAGACGTTATCAGTGAAAATAAAGGGTAGTATTGACCGGATTGATGAATTAGCAGATGGAAAATCAATCAGGATTATCGATTATAAAACGGGAAGTACTTCTACTAAACCTGAAGAATTGCGGGGTGGACAAAGATTACAGTTACCATTGTATCTAAAAGCGATGCTCAAAAATTCATCTGGTATTGATCCTAACAGTAGCATTGCTGAATATGTACAAATAAAGCCGGATGGTGTAAATAAGCGTTATGGTATTTCTGGACAAATGCTGGTGGATAGGGATGAAGATCTGAGAAGAATTCTTAGGTTTATTACAAACGGCATAACAAATAGATATTTTCCACCCATACCTGAAGACAGTAATTGTCAGTCCTGCCCTGTATCTTCAGCCTGTAACCGACTCAGCCGTATGAAGTATTTCAATGTAACCGAGGATTCACAAATAGAAGCTCTGGTGTCATTAAGGGGGATAAACTAATGGGAAAAAATTTATACCCACTTGATAACTCACAACGCGAGACCGTTCGAACTGAGATAAACAGCTCGATGGTCGTGGAGGCTGGAGCCGGGACTGGAAAGACTACACTTCTGGTTGACCGGATAATTAGTCTGATTGAGAATTTCAGTATAAATGACATTGCGGCTGTGACCTTCACGGAAAAAGCTGCCGGGGAATTAATTGAGCGTTTGAGGGGTAAGATAGAAGAGCGATTATTCGATGATGGTCGCGAAGGCATATCATTGAAAATGCGAAAAGTTCTCGATGAAATTGATACTGCACAAGTCTCTACAATCCATTCTTTTGCAAGAACGATTGTACATGAACGGGCAATTGAAGCGGGGTTGGATCCTGAAATAAGTATGATTGAACCTGATGCTGAAAAAGTGTTGGTTAATGATATAATAAATAGTGAGTTGCTAAAAAAGGATTCAAAGAGGGATCTGTGGCTGAAACGTTTCATTCACTTAAATGGCAGGTTTGATGATTTGCGGGAGCTTGTATCAGTTCTTTATCAGAATCGGGATTTACTGGATGGTTATGTTAAAGAGAGTGGAACTCTTAGTTTTCAAGACGTTGTTTCACACACCGTGCAGCAGGTAGAGAAACTTGCAAACACTGCCAGGCAAAATTGCTTTAATCAAACTGATCCCGGTCGAATACAAATACTTGATATTGAAAGCGCAAAACCTCAATCAGAAAAGCCTAACGAATCCGAAGCTATCGGATGGCTCTTGAAGGTTTCATCGCTCAGCCCGAACAAAGGTGCGCAGAAAAATTGGACAAACAAGGAAATTTGCCGTCAGCAGAAAGCAAATTTGAAAGCTCTTAAATCCGATACGAGTGAGAATGTCGATTCCTTACGCAGGGAAACGCTTGAACTGATTATTGAATGGGTGAAGAATCTGACAGAAAGAGTTAACGACGAAAAACGCATCCAGGGGAAGATAGGTTTTCAGGATCTGTTGATTGAAGCTCGAAATCTTTTGTTAGATCCAAACATTCAACGTGATTTTCATTCCCGGTATAAAAGGTTGTTAATTGATGAATTCCAAGACACGGACCCTCTACAGGTTGAGATTGCAATGCTTCTCGCAGCTCAGCGCGCAGAGGAATCAAATGCATTCGAGCATAATCTCGAACCTGGAAAAGTCTGCCTTGTCGGGGACCCCAAACAGTCAATATATCGATTCAGGCGAGCAGATCCGGACATCTATGGGGCAGCGGTAAAGCAGGTAATTAAGACTGGCAGAAAGGTGGAGATTACCCAGAATTTCAGATCATCACCGGGAATAGTAAATTTTATCAATCTCTTCTTTGAGAAGGTGTGGGATTATGCAAATGCCGGAACAATCACCTATAGAGCCATTACGCCGGACCCCAGGAGGCCTGTTTCACAGCCGTCCCCTCCTGTTGTAATATTGTTTCCCGCTGAAAATTGGGACCCCGGATCCGCAAAAGCAGATGAAATTCGTGCCGCGGAGGCAGATGCATTGTCAATGTTGATTAAACAAGCACATTCTGATCCCGAATGGAAAGTATATAAAAAGAACGAAACCAAATTCGCCTCGCCCCAGTGGAGCGATTTTGCTATCCTCTTCCAAACAGTAACAGGTATTGATTTATATGCCGATGCACTAAATCGATTGAATATCCCTTTTCAGGTCGAGGGCGGAAAGAGATTCTTCCAGCAGGTGATAATAGAGCAGTTATACTGCACTCTTGCAGCAATAGACAATCCGGCTGATGGTTTGAATGTTGTCGCTGCTCTGCGCTCTGATTTCTTTGGAATAGCTGATCGCGAGATAATGTCATGGCACAAGGCTGTATCAGGAAAACTTGATTATCGTCATGTATCGAACGGTCTGCCCGATGAATTAATTCCTGCAATGGAATTGTTGTGCAACCTGCATAAAAGGCGAAAAGAATTACGAGTTGACGAATTGGTCGAGGAGTTGTTTGAAAAAACGGCAATAAGGCAGGTTATCCTTTCTGACAGGAAAACTTGGATAGATGAGGCTGCTATAGATCGCGTCCTTGCACATGCGAGAAAGTGGGGCAACGAAAACGGAGCAGGTCTTCGAGGTTTTTTAAGGTGGTTCAAAAACCGCATTGAACAAAAGGACGACAAAGGGTCTGGACAGCTCCGGGAAAATGCTGGAGTCCGGTTGATGACAATTCACTCTGCTAAAGGACTGGAATTTCCAATTGTGTTGCTTGCAAATATGTCAGCTGGAAGCTTCAAACCCGGAAAAGTGATTGCAAATCGGCTTGAAAAGAAGATTACGATTTCTATTGGTTCAAAACAGAGAGGCTTTTTTAAGTCAATGGGATATGATCAAGCATACGAGCAGGAAGCCCAGGCAGATATTGCCGAGAGAATGCGATTGCTTTACGTTGCGATGACTCGAGCTCGAGATCATCTGATTATGCCGATGTTTTACAGGGAAGATTCCGCAGGTAACCCGAAGGGGCTCTGGTATCAATGGTTGGTAAAGTTTTTCACTGAAGTTGGTGCAACAGATTCAAAGGCTGGAAAACTCTGGCGGTTGAAAAATATGCCACCTCTTGAAGATGTCTCTCTTCAAAACAACAATCAGCCTGCAGCAATAGAAGGGGTTGAAAGAGTATGGGACGAAATGAATTCATGGGAATCAGACCGCAAACAAAGATTAAGTGAAGCATTAGAACGATTACCGATAAAATTCCGACCGAGTGAAAAGGTTGTTGATGAGCATCTTCAGGATCAACCTGAAGTTAAACCCGACTCGGAGAATAAAGATATGATTAATATTGGCAGTGCTTTTCACAGGTACATGGCACTCACCGATGTAAACACAGAAATTGATAATAAACTTCTTGATTTTGTAGCGCGGGAAGAAGGTATTTCAATGGGTGATCTGCTGCCACTCATCAAGAGTTGTCTGGAAAGTGATATCTGGCATGAGGTTGGACTGGCGAAAAGAGTTTGGAGGGAAGCGCCAATAGTCTCAAATTTGGGCAATGGAATCATGCGGGGAATAATTGACCTAATCTGGGAGGATGATCAGAATAACCTTCACATCGTAGATTATAAAACCGGGCAAAAGGATGAAAAAGGGCATTTGAAACAAGTTAATCAGTATAGAACTGCTTTAAGCAAAGCCGTAAAAAAGGAGATCACCAAAGCCCGGTTGTATTATGTCAAATCCGGAGAAATTATTTCTCTCTGAGCGGAGTTATTTCTTCCCTCTTTTGACACCGGGTTTATCAATTTTTGTCTGCAATGGCTTTGCAACTGGTAAATCAAGCTCTTGGGTTTTCATCATTTCGATGGTAGTTGGTACCTGCTTTCCATCTACGGCTGTTCCCGGTTGTTTTTGCCCTTGATTTGTATCCACCTTTATTCTGGCATGGTTTATCTTTGACCAATTTTCTTCATAGTTATACCAAACAGGAGTATGACCATTTTCGTTATGACATTTCTTACAGGCAGATTTTGGATCAGCAATTAATCCATTCTTAACTGCTAAGTCATGGTTGCTCATGATGTTACTTGTCGAGTATGCCTTTCCTGGACCGTGACAGCCCTCACAGGAAACTCCTTCCTCTTTATTCTGATAAGTACTTGTTGTCGATTCGGGATCTATCTTAGTAGCGTGGCAGTCGAGGCAAAAAGAATGATCAAGAGGATTGCCGACGAGCGCATAGTTTTCCTTCAATATTTGTTTTGCCTTTTCAGTTCCAAGTGATAAAAACGCTCGGGCATGTGGGCCGGCTTTCCATTTCTCTACTATCATCCCCTGTGTTTCGCCACTATGGCACAAGAGACAGTGAGATACACCTATATAATTATTTCCTGGTTGGGCTAAAACAGGTATTGACAGGAACAAAACCAAAAGAATAAGAGAAAAAAATCTCATGATTTCCTCACGAAATAGATTAACAAAAAGGTTGAAACCGACCTACAATTTAAATATTAATATAAGCAAAAAGTCTCACTAATTTGCAGGATATATGTTTTAAAAGTATAAAACGACACAATGAATCCGAATCTTCTCGCTTGAAAAGAAATATGGGGCCTGGCGGAAAGTAAAAATCATTGCAGAATGATTTACTGAATGGTATATTTTAAATTACATAATTTTTGTTTTTTACTTCAAGTAGAAGAGGAATGAGCTTTTGTTTTTAAGGCAAATCTTTTCTGTAAAATTATTCAGATTGTTCTGCATTGCCATCTTGTTCTCTACGCAGACTTTGTTCGCTCAGGGAGTAACCGCAGATCTACAAATAGCCAATCCTGATGGGGGACACTATGATTCGGGGGATAGTTTCATAGCGACTCTTCTCATTTTTGACGAGGATGGGAATAATCTTCGTATCGATCAATTTGAAGACAACGGCTTGAGGGTTCTTGAACTTTGGGTTTCGGGACCTCGTCATAATTACAACAGTGTTGGGCGATATGTTGAATTTGTAATCCTGTCAACGAGAAATGGTTTTAATGGTAATTCCGGATTCGATCCTGAAACAGGTGAAATTGAAATTGAATTACCTCGAAACGGTCTTGAAAACGGGACTTACACGGTCATTTTTGAGATAGAGAGGCAATTCCAAAACGGAATACTAAACATCTTTCCCTATGCGGATTTTCAAGTAGGGCAGGACGAGCCGACAATTACAAACTCTATAAGATATTTGAGTTGCAATTCAGATGATTGCCATGAAGCTCCCTCGCAGCACAATACAGATGACCTGACAAACTGCATAATTTGTCACACACATGACTACAATTTCCCCTGGGATGATATTATGCATTCCCTGCGCGAACATCAGGATAATGATGTAGAAGGTGACTGTACTGATTGCCACCGGGCAAATGCGGACATTGATAAGTATGGTTTCACTGCCTGTACATCATGCCATCGCGATACAGGTCATGGACATCCATATGCCAATTGCAATGATTGCCATTGGGGAGAAATTTACCGGTGGATGAATGAGTTTACCCCGAGTTCACCACGAGCGTTTGACCTGGTTAGCCCTGATAACAGAGATGAAATTGAAGGCCAGCCTGTCAGCTTGTCCTGGGAAGAGTCACCAAATAATGATGAAGGTGATATAATAACATATGAAGTAAAACTCGGATTAGACAGTCGTTTCAGAAACTACGTTACTTTTGACGCTGGTGAGAGCACAAGCATAGATATTGATGGAATTGATTATAACCGTAATTATTACTGGCGGGTACGTGCTTCTGACTTGAATCAATTAGGAAGAAACTCGAGTCAGAATTGGCGGTTTAGTGTAGTTGTTCCGGGGCAAACGATTGCTTTCAGAAATGGCTGGAATTTGATCTCTTTTAATATCTCACCGGTTGAGGAGTTCTGGACCATTGAAGATGGACCGGATGTTGAGCTTATAGTTGAACAATTGCGCATTGATGAAGACAATTTACCTGTTGAGATTGTGAAAGATGAATTGGGACGATTTTTCGTGCCGGAGTTTGGATTTAACAGTATTCCATATTGGAATCTGGAAG
The DNA here is from genome assembly GCA_018644935.1 of Calditrichota bacterium. Classification (GTDB taxonomy): domain Bacteria; phylum Electryoneota; class AABM5-125-24; order Hatepunaeales; family Hatepunaeaceae; genus JABGPL01. The sequence goes on from JABGPL010000019.1 coordinate 33,168, forward strand.
ATGGGTATCAGGTTAAAACGACTGCAGAAATTGAATCAACATTTGAAGGTTCTCTCATCCCGGCTGATACCGACATCCCGTTGGGAGCTGGTTGGAATTTGATACCGTATTACCCCCTGTATGATTTAATGGCAGAAGCCCCTGATTTTGATGCACTTGCGCCAATTATTGATCATGTGAGGATCGCAAAAGATATCGAAGGTAATTTTTTGATGCCAGAGCTGGAATTCTCGAATATGCTGCCATGGAGTCCGGGAAATGCTTATCAGGTGTATGTTGATGCCGATGTTGTTCTCAATTATGCACGTGAACGCAATGCGGTTGCAAGTTTTAGTACGTTGGAAAAAGAGAATAAATCTGGGCATTGGAGATCACCATCTCCAACCGATGAAAACATGAGTCTTCTGGTAAAGGAGATTAACGGTCTAACTCCACAATTGGGTGATCAGATCGCAGTGGTAAACAAAATTGGCAGAATTGTCGGTGTTGGAAATGTTGACGAGAAAGGTCTTTGTGGAATTTCTGTCTGGGGTGATGATAAATCAACCAAGCCGGTTGATGGAATGTTGAAAGGTGAATTGCTCGGATTGAAACTTTGGGACTCAGACAAAAATATTGTGATCAATTTAAAGGCTCTATCGAAAAAGAAAGTTATTTATATAAAAGATTCCTTTGTTGTGATCAATGCAATTGCAAAAGTAGAGAACTCCAGGGGATATTTTGTTTCACCGGCATATCAGAATCCGTTTAACGCCGTTACTAAGATTGACTATCTGTTGCCCGAGGCGACAAATGTAACGGTTTCAGTTTGTGATATTAATGGAAAAACAGTCGCTACCCTGCAGGATGGAGTCTTAAAAGCCGGGAGCTATAATTCAGTTTGGGATGCGCGTTCTTCAGCTTCCGGGTTGTATTTTGTCAGATTTGAGTCGGATCTTTTCAACCATGCACAAAAAGTTATGCTGCTTAAGTAAGGATTTAAATGGTTACTGAAATTTATGAAAATACGCACTCTAAATTAGCTTTTAGATGTCTCCTGGTAATAGGCATATTGAGTCTTTTGGCTGGAAAGATTTTTGCTTTCGGCTTGAACGTGGAGTTAGATCTCGCGGTCCCAGAGGGTGGATTCTATGTCCCGGGCGATACACTCGTTGCGTCACTGGTACTTACTGACAATGACGACAACATCCTTCGAGCAGATGTCCCGGAGGATCAAGTCAGAGAGCTCGAACTATATGTATCCGGCCCAAGACAGAACTATATGACAGTTGAACCCTATTATCTCTATCAGATAAAAAGCGTTCAGAATGGGTTTGATGCTGATGCCGGTTACAATCCTGAAACTGGTGAGTTGCAGATTTATCTACCTGAGGATTTAGGAGGTTTTGGGACATACACAATCTTCCTTGAAATTCATCGACGGGCAAACAATCGCTGGTTTGATGCATATCCTCAACTTGATTTTCAGGTTGGTCAGGTTGAACCAACCACAACGTTTTCTAATCTCTATCTCAGTTGTGGTACCGAGGAGTGTCACGAAAATCCATCGGAGCATGACATAGAAGACATAACTTCATGTGTAATCTGCCATACTCACAACTCAGAGTTTCCCTGGAATGCGATAGAGCATAATCGTGAAGTGCATGTTGAAGAAGAAGTTGAGGTCTGTTGCTCCTGCCACTTAGCACATGCGGATATCAATAAGATCAGTCGACAGGCTTGTTTTACCTGTCATCCGGTGTGTCAAAATGTCGATGAGGATATTGATAACGAGGAGTGCTTTAATTGCCATGATCACCCTAATGATGATTTTATATATACCGGGCATTCCGAGCCAATTCCCCTGCACCCTGAACCATTTGATCTAAGCGAGCCTTCTCATCAAACATGGGTTGAGGGGAATGAGATTAATCTGGCTTGGAATAGTACAGAAGATTTTGATACATCTGATGTTGTGACATACGAACTCGAAGTCAGTCAGGATCCGGACTTCGCAGAATACGATCTTTATAGGTGTGGTGATCTTAATCGTTTCTGGGCGGTAGATTTGCAGCCAGACGCCTATTATCTATGGCGGGTGAGAGCTGTTGACTGGAACACCGAGGGCAGGTATTCTACGCAGACATGGCGTTTTCAAACCGCAGAACCTCAGCCACCGACCGCATTTAGTTTGGTTTTCCCTGTTGACGGGGACACGGCTCGTGCAGCTGAAGATTTGCGATTTGGAGTTATGTGGCAGACGTCCTACGACCCGGATCCGGAATCGATATTGTCATACACGGTATATTACCAAATCCAGGCTGATAGCCTTGACACAACACTGGTTTACAATTCTGGTGATATTAATGATATGAATATCTCCATTTTGGATTCAATAGGCATCAGGTACTGGGAGAATTTCATACAGGGCAGTTGGTGGGTCGATGCGATTTCAGGGTTGGATACAACCAGGTGTGATTCAGCATTCAGCTTCTACATAACGCCAAATCCAAATGGTGTGTTTGATAGTCCAGTTAATTTTCCACAGGATTTAGCAGTAACATCGCCATATCCAAATCCCTTTAATTCCACTGTACACATTGGTGTGACTCTGCCAATTACGCAAAACGTGAGAGCCAGTCTCTTTGATGTGAAGGGATCCGAAGTTGGTGTTATTGTAAATGGACCAATGGCAGGGGGAAGCCATGTGCTGAAATTTAGTGCTGGAAATTTGACAAGTGGCCTATATCTGGTTCGCATCAATGTTGTCGGTCAGACTCCGATAGCGAGAAAAGTGCTTTTGGTCAGATGATGTGATTTTGGATTAGTTTATCCCCTTTTTGAGTTTATAAAAGAATTGCCTGGAATGTTTTCCGGGCAATTCTTTTAAATAGTTGATGATAATTTTTAAGGATAGAAAAAAAATAATAACATGCATGAATCAATCTTCCATAACAGGATCCGGTTGTTCCTAATTCTTGTTATAAATTCCATAATAACAATCGGTATCAGTGAGTTATATGCCACTGACAACGCTCAAACGCCCACCAAACCGGACAGCACAAGTAAATTCATTGCTGCGCCCTGGGCATCGGCGAGTACGGATGAGGGAATTGCGGTTGGTTTTACTGCGGGGATTTCGAAATTTCCCAATCTACTGGCTTATACTTCGCTGCAGACATCTTCAAAAGGGTACTCCAGCATAAGTTTGCAAGCAGAGATTCGAAACTGTTACGTCAAAAATATTTTGAATGCTTCTGCATCCAAGGCAATCCGGCAATTATATGATCCCTTTAAACCGATACCCGAACCTTATGCCAGTGCAGTTGTAAACCGTTATCAAATTAGATATTCCCGACTTTATCAGCGAAGCAAAAATTTTGCAATTGGTCCTGATTTTAAGTTTGATTTTTCTTCTGCGAGGAAGATCGAATGTTTGGAAAATACAGAGTTGCCATGGGATTTTGAATGGCCATACCCAAAGAGGAGATTTGATAGAGGGACATCATATTCAGCGGGATTACGAGCCAGATATGCAACGATGAATCCAAACAGACCGTTAAATGGGCGTATAGTTGATCTGTCTTTTCGAATAGGTCAAGCAGAAGATCGAGATTGGAAACTGGATCTTGATCGTTCCGGAGAAATTCTAATCGCTCTGGCACGTCAATTCTCACATAGGAATCGATTTTACCTCAGGTTTCTGGGGCAATTTCAAGAACTAATTCCTCCGCCGATTCAGAATCATCTCGGAGGCGAGAGCACCCTTCGAGGTGAACCATCCCAACGAGATTATGGAAACACTATTCTCTGCGGTAGAGCGCAGTACCATCTCACAGTCCTGAAAAACTGGGATTTTCCTCTGAATCTGGCGCACCGAATTTGGAGCATCTTTCCGGTCTGGGCTATGGATGTTGAGGTGGTCAGTTTTTATGATATTGGCGAAGTGGTAGATGGACACTGGGGAGAGCGATCTGATAGGTATGTCAAAACCAAACAGGGGTATGGCGGAGGTTTGAGATTCGTCATCCCACCTGAACTCGTTTTATACTTCGACGTCGCAAAATCCCCGCATGGCTCCCCACGATTTTATCTCGGGGTGGGTGAGACTCTTTAATGCAAATCTCATTGAAGATATCCGATTTTGATATATAAATGGATCTACGAAATTGACGAATTAGAAAACTTTTATGATCCTCCACAAATCCTTCTGAAAACTCCAGTTATAGTTTCAAATAACTTTCCGATCACAACCAATTGTAAATTCGTGTATTTTGCGATATAGTTTTCACGTGAAATGTTATCAAGCGAGTGAGCATTTAAATGTGTAGGAAGAGAATAAGTGATTTGTAACAATTTGTTAATATGACACTTATCCTTTCAGGCGATTAATGGCACTTTTTTGAACAGAGTTAGATGTAAGATTGTTTAATTCTAATATGCATAAAAACGGCTTATTTTCAGGCAGTTTCGGACACTTCAACATTTTGTTGCGTTTATCATAAGTTTCTATTTTACAGCAAATTTTATTTGCGTTTTCTATTAAAAGATATTAATTTAAAGCTCTCAGAACAATATGATGTAAATTTCGTTAACTAACCAACTAACAACTGGTTTGGTCAAGGGACTAAAATGGTTACAGAACAACCAAATCCACAGGCTAAACAGGATGATAAGGCTACGGACCCTGTGATTGATTCCACTCCTGAAGTTCAGGAAGAGAAATCAGAACCCAAAACCGTTACACCGGAAGAGAAGCCCGTTACTGTAGAAGCGACTCCTTCGGATGAGCAGCCTAACCCTAAACCCGCTTCACCTGAAAGCGGTTCCGAGAAAGAGACAGAAGCAGATCCACCTTCAACGGGATTATTTGATGCAGATCCTTATGAAGATGATTTGCCGGAAGAAGTCATCATGGACATTGCTGACATCAAGGAAGAAGATGAGTATTCACCAGAAGAACGTTCAGAGCTCGAGGCAAGATATGCCGAGACGATGAAGGTCTTCCGTTCAGGTGAACTTGTGATGGGTAAAATCGTCGCAATCGGTGAAAGTGATGTCGCAATAGATATCGGGTTCAAATCTGAAGGAAGTGTTTCCTTTGAAGAATTTGATAACCCCGAAACATTGTCCATTGGCGACGAAGTTGAAGTATGTATTGATAGTATTGAGAGTCGTCACGGTTCGCTGATACTTTCAAAGAAGAAAGCCGAATTCCAGAGAATTTGGGAGAAAATCAATAATCTGTATCTGTCCGGTGAAATGGTCGAAGCGCAGATTGTACGCCGTATCAAGGGTGGTATGGTTGTGGATCTGTTCGGAGTTGAAGCATTCCTGCCCGGATCTCAAATTGATGTTCACCCGGTTCGTGATTTCGATGCACTTGTTACCGCCAATATGGACTTCCGCATTATCAAAGTGAATAATGCAAGGAAGAACGTCGTGCTGTCCCATAAGGTTCTCGTCGAAGAGAGTTTACGTGAAATTCGTGAAAAAGTACTCGCAGAACTTGAAGAAGGTCAGGTCGTTGAAGGCGTTGTCAAGAATATTACCGACTTTGGTGTATTCGTTGATCTCGGTGGGGTCGACGGATTATTACATATAACAGATCTTTCATGGGGACGTGTTTCCCATCCGTCTGATGTCGTTTCATTGGATGAAAAGATCGCAGTAAAGGTTCTTCATTACGATAAAGAAAAACGTCGTATTAGCCTCGGACTGAAGCAGCTAAAAGAACACCATTGGGATGAGATAGAAGTTAAATACCCGATCAATTCCAAGGTCAAGGGTAAAGTTGTCTCTATCGTCAAGTACGGTGCGTTTGTTGAACTCGAAGAAGGTGTTGAAGGTCTCGTACACATTTCTGAAATGAGTTGGACACAACATATCAAGCATCCGTCCCAGATGGTGAATGTAAATGATGAGATAGAGGTTGTAATCCTGAATATTGACCGTGAGAACCGCAAAGTTTCCCTCGGTATGAAGCAGGTTGAAGAAGACCCGTGGGAACGCCTCGAACAGGTATTCCTTCCCGGAACCAAGCATACAGGTATCGTTCGCGATCTCGTACCATTTGGTGCCTTCGTTGAATTAGATCCTGGTATTGACGGTTTGGTTCACATTTCCGATTTGTCTTGGACTCGCAAAGTTCGCCATCCTGGTGAAATTGTGAAGAAGGGTCAGGAAATTGAAGTTGTTATCCTTAACTTTGATAAAAACGAGCGTCGTATTGCCCTTGGGTTCAAGCAATTGGAAGATGATCCCTGGGATACTTTTGAACGTGAATACACTATTCGAGCCAAGACTGAAGGTTCTGTAATCCGTGTTCTTGAGAAAGGCGTTGTTGTAATGTTGTCGCTTGGAGTAGAAGGATTCATTCCAAACTCACAGCTCGGAAAATCTCTTGCTGGTGATAACAAAAAGAAAATTAAAGAAGGTGACAATATCGAACTTGAAGTTATCGAATTCGATAAAAGCAACCACAGGATAGTTCTTTCTCACTCATCAGTTGAACGTACAAAAGACAGGGATAGCTATCGTACATACAATGATGGTGCCGACGAGACAAAAACTACTATTGGTGATCTGATAGGCAGTGCTGTTATTGGTGATGAAAAACCAGCAGATGGTGCAAAGAAGAAGTCACGGAAGAAAGAAGATAAGAAGGAAGCAGAAGAAGTTTCCAGCCCCGAATCTCTTTTCAAAGAAGAAAAAACCGAGACTGTTGAAGATGCTCCTGAAGTTGTAGAGGAAGTACCAGTCGAAGCTGCACCTGTTGAAAAAGCAGAAGCTGTTGTTACAGAGCCCGCACCTGAAGTTGCTGAACCTCCTGTTGACGAAAAACCTGAAGAAGTTACTGAGGTAAAAGTCAAAAAGGAAAAGAAAGCAAAGAAAGAAAAAGAAGAAGCTAAAGACGGAGAAAAGGCAAGTGCTGACGCTCCCGATGACAAAGAAGAACCAGTAGAAAAAACCAAAAAGACCAAGAAGGTTGAATCTGCTGTAAAAGCTGAAGTGGTTGAAGACCCGGCTCCTGAGCCGGAGAAAACAGAAGCCGCTGAAACGGTTGAAGAAACACCGGCAAAGGAAGAAAAAGCTTCTGATAAGAAAGACGAAAAAAAGGACTAATCTGAACTCAGAATAGTCTTTTGTAGATACATATCCAGTCTGGTGAAGAAAAGTACTTCATCAGGCTGGATTTCATTTTTAAATGGTCGACAATTTGAATAAAGCACGTTTTCATACATTGGGTTGTAAACTGAACCAATCGGAATCAAACCAGATTGGTAACATACTCTCTGCTGCAGGAATAGCTGAGCGGATGCAGAAGGATGAGGAAAATCCGGATATAGTATTCATCAACAGTTGTGCTGTTACCGGAAAGGCAGCGGCAAAATCCAGGCATGCAATCAATCGACTGGTCAAAGAGAATCCAGAGGCAATTGTTATTGTAACTGGTTGTATGGCTCAGTTGGACCCTGAAGGGACCGGGAGCATCCCGGGGGTGGATTACGTTCTTGGAATTGATGAAAGGTTTTCAACGGATTGGTGGCAGGGAAAACCCGAACAACCAATTGTTAGAGTGAGTTCGGATCCGTTTAGAATTAGGGCTGATTTAGAAAAACAGAGTTTAAACAGGGCCAGACCCTTATTGAAAATTCAAGATGGTTGTGACCATTTTTGTTCCTATTGTATCATTCCTCTGCTAAGAGGTACTTGTCGTAGTTTGCCTGCTGAAGACGTCCTGGTGTGTGCCAAAAGACTGGTTGATATCGGAGCGGAAGAAATAGTACTCACTGGAGTCAGAATAGGTGCCTGGGGCAAAGATTTGAAAGGTGGTGAATCTTTTAAACGACTTCTAGGTGATTTGACCGCTATCGGTGGCTTGCGCAGGATCCGGTTAGGGTCAGTTGAACCCTGGGAAATAGATGAGGAGCTAATTAGAATCGTCATTGATAACCCTGGAATCTGTAACCATTTGCATGTCCCTATTCAGCACACATCGCGGGAAGTCCTTAGGGCAATGGGCCGACCACGTTTGGAAAGAACTCTGGAGTTGTTGGTTGATGCAAAGAAATCCAATCCTTTGCTCGGCTTTGGAATAGATGTGATTCTTGGTTTTCCAGGCGAAACTGAAGCTGATTTTGATAAACTAGTGTCAGATATATCAAATCTGCCGATAACCTATTTACATGCATTTGGATATTCAGAACGGCCCGGAACAAAGGCTGCTAAACTAAAATTCAGACGGTCTCCAACAGAAATCAAAAGAAGAGTGACTTCAGTCACAAACATTGGGCAGGAGAAGCGCGTTATTTTTAGTAAACAGCAGATTGGTAGAATCTGTCACGCAATTCCTGACCATATTCAGCCAAATCAAGAGTATACGAAAGCTATAACTGGCAACTATTTGCGTTTGAAACTTAAATCATCCGGTCTTACTGCCGGTAAGTGTTTAAGGGTAAGAATTGATCATGATTCAGGTGATGATCTGATCGGAATTCCGGATAATAATCTTTTCTAAAGATGTGTGCAAATAATGCGTATTTCGGTAATATATGCTTGACTTTGCTGCAATTTATAGTTACTTTCAGGATAGGAAAGTGTAAAATCTGATTAAAGTTCATTTTTTACATCACTTTCTCAATAAAGAACTCGACCTCCACAGGACTGCTAATCTATAAGAAATCGTGAACTGCACAACAAACTTGCCCTGCTTCTGAATTTACAAAAGTAAGTTAATTAGTAAAATACCAAGTGCTTTCGACCGTATTGCGGGATTTTGTATTCATACGGTTATAAAGAAAACTTTTAAAGAGACCATCGGTTAAGGATAAATTTCTTTGACCTTCTGATATTGGATGTTTGACGCTCAGTGCAAGGTATTAATACTTGTTCACCACCTTATTTGATTATGAGGTAAAAAGAACAGAAAAATGAGAAGATTTAAGAAAAACATGACAAATCAGGTGTTTCCTGAAAAATGGCATACGCGAGAGTCGCGCATTGTTGTGGTGCTCTTCATTGTGATATCTCTTGTTATCCTGTGCCCTCCTGAAATGTTTGCTCAGGTTGAACCCGGAGATGTCTGGGGTCATTGGCCGGGAGATTTGGGATTAGGTCCTGATGATCCTATTATCATAATGGGAAACATTAATGTGCCAGCTGACAGTACATTGGAAATTGACGCCGGCACATCAATAGTCGTTGTTCGTTTCAATACTCGAATCACCGTTAACGGTAGACTTATTGCGATAGGTGACTCTGCGAATAAAATCGTTTTCCACCAGCGGGAATTTCTTCGTTGGTCGGGTTTTAGATTTGTGCAAAGCGCTGGTAATGAATCAATCCTTGAATGGTGCGAGATTAAAAATGCTACTTTTGCAATTGAGTGTCAGTATTCCAGCCCTACTTTAAGACATAACATAATAACTGCCACCAATTATGGGATTGATTGTACTGGATCCAGCCCTGAAATTGCAAACAACACAATAATTGTGGGTAATGATCAAACTCTCCGGCAGGCAGATGGAATTTATCTTCATGTAGAATCTAATGCCACCATCACGGGCAATAGGATAGAGGTTCAAACGTTCTCGCGATACCCAGCCACCGGGATAAACATTCAGAGCGAGAGCTCACCTGAGATTTCAAGAAATTGGATAGAAGTTAATGGCGGTTCAAGAGGTTTTGGGGCGACCGTAACTGGAATTTATGCCCTTAACTCAATTAATCCGATTATTGAGTATAATATTATTCGAACTCAAACATATCATACTATGTATGGTGTTAGATTGGTCGAATCCACGGAAGCAATCCTACAAAATAACACTCTTCACATGTTCGGTTCCCTCATTACAGCGATTGGGATTGATGCGAGTAGTTCGGTGCTTATGATTAAGAATAATTCCATTCTTGGCGGCAATAACGGCAGTATCGGAATAAACTCAGATAACGCTTCCGTAGTTGTTCCGGGTAGTGAATATAATAACCTTTGGGCACATGGAGTTAATTATGCGGGGACTTGGGAAGGGGACCCTACTGATATCATTGCAGATCCATTATTAGATTCTTTGACATATACCCCACGATGGGAAAACCAGGATCAGGGGAACGAAATCAAATCTCCCTGCATAGATGCTGGAGATCCAGTAATTTATGATCCGGATGAAACCCGATCTGATATCGGAGCTGTTTATTTTGATCAATCGGTTCCTGATGGTGTTTATAATCCATATGTTGAACCCCGATCTTTCAGTTTAGCAGAGGCTTATCCCAATCCCTTTAATTCAACACTCATGCTTGAAGTTACATTACCTGCTGCTCAATTGACAAAGGTGACATCTTTCAGTATTTCCGGTCGCAGGATTGAGGATATCTGGAACGGTAACCTCACACAGGGAAAACACCATTTCCAATGGTCTCCTGATAATCTTCCAGCTGGGGAGTACCTGATCAGATTTGATTCTGGAAAAAAGAACGAGATTAAGCGGGTTGTTTACCTGCCGTAAGTAACTCTCGACATATAAAATTTTGAAAGGGCTGGATAAATTTCCAGCCCTTTTTTTTGATTTTAAGAGTTGGATAATTGTGTCGGAATCACAGAACATTGTTTGAGTCAGGCAACCTGGATAATTTTGACATAGCCGAAATGCCTGCTTATAATGCCTTTACATAATTGAAATGATATTTACATAAAAGATTTACCAGTACTAGAATTCCAGAAGCTATTCAAATTGGCAACACAATGATAATACGGAGTTTCTACAATTCCACGTTATCTGAAACCCTGGCAAATCCTATTCCATTTAAATCATCAGTTAAGCTGTTGATGTATTTGTCGCACAAAGATCATGTTTCGCTCTCAATATTTGGAATAAACGGGCGGGAGGTTTCACGGTTAGTTGATGGGATGTTGGGATTGGGAATCAGGCGTTTGTTTGGAATGCAAGCGGTTTTCCGGCAGGGGTTTATTTTGTGAAGATGGAGGCTGGATCTGTTTCGGATATGCGGAAGGTTGTTTTGGTTCGGTAGATCGGGATAGTTAGTGTAGAGAGAGAAATGGCGGGAAAAACCCCGCCATTTTCTTACAACTATATGGGTCTTACTTAGTCGTCATCGACTGTGAAAATACACTCGACCGGGCAAACCTCAATGCACTGAGGTTCGTCAAAATGACCATCACATTCAATACATGTTTCTGCATCTATTTCAAAAAATTCGTCACCTTCAGTTATTGCTTCAACCGGACATTCTGGTTCGCAGACACCACAGTTGATGCACTCTTCGTTGATGTACAATGCCATCGGTATTTCCTCCATTCAGATTTTTGTAATGACATCATGTTAGCGGTGAAGCTCAACACAATATTGGGAAAAACGTCCTACTCCGACCGAATTTCACTTTCGCGGTTTTTCAGCAAAAGATCAATTTCAGCGGTAAATTTATTTGTTTCTTTTTGGACCACATCCTGCATACGTCTCATTTCATCTTCTGAAATCTGTTTATCCTTCTCAGCAGTTTTCAGCTGCTCATTCGCATCCCTGCGAATGTTTCGAATTGAGACTCTTCCATCTTCTGCAAAGCGTTTAATAATCTTGATTATTTCCTCGCGGCGCTCTGTTGTAAGTACAGGAACCGGAATGCGGATTATGCGTCCGTCATTCTGAGGATTAAATCCCAGATCACTCGCCTGAATCGCCTTTTCAATGTTGCTGAGAGCACTGGCATCAAAAGGCGAAACAACCAGCAAGCGTGCTTCAGGGGCAGCAATGCTGGCGATCTGTTTTAAAGGTGTGAGATTACCGTAATAATCAACCTTGATTGTATCAAGTAAAGTCGGTGTTGCTTTTCCTGTCCGGAGGCGCATCATTTCGTCACGAGTATGTGCAACCGCTTTTTCCATTTTAGCCGTAGCTTCTTTTGGGGTATCGCTCACTCTTGAATCTCCTTGACCATTGTGCCTATTTTCTCTCCAGAGATAACTCGCCAGAGATTGCCTTCCTCAGTGAGATCAAATACACAGATCGGGATTTTGTTATCCTGGCAAAATGTAATCGCTGTCAGGTCCATAACTTTTAATCCCTGACTGATTACTTTCATATAATCAATTTCTCCGAACCTGATAGCTTCTGTATCAAGTTTTGGATCTCTATCGTAGACACCGTCTACTTTTGTACCTTTTAGAATTATATCCGCCGAAACCTGAGTCGCTCTCAATGCTGCTGCAGTGTCTGTTGTGAAATATGGGTTTCCAGTACCAGCGGCAAAAACAACGACACGTTTCTTCTCAAGGTGTCTGATGGCGCGTCGTCTGATGAATGGCTCCACCAATTCCTGAATTCCAATCGCGGACATAACACGCGATTGAATTCCAGTATTTTCCAGCGCATTTTGAATTGCCATTGCATTAATGACTGTGGAAAGCATTCCCATGTTATCTGCAATAATTCTATCGTAACCAATCTTTTCAGCTTCTGAGCCTCTAAAAAGATTGCCACCTCCTACAACGATACAAACTTCAATCCCCGAGCTGGATACGCGTTTGATTTCCTCAGCTATCCTGCCAACTAAATTGAAGTCGATACCACTTTTCTCGTTGCCTTTTAGAATGTCTCCGGAGAGTTTCAGAAGGACTCTTTTATATTGAGAAAAGCTCAACTATTCACCGAGTATATAGCTCGCAAATCGACGCACCTGAATGTTCTCTTTGAATTTGCCGGCTATTGTAAGGACCACTTCACTAACTGTTTGATTGGTATCCTTAATATACAATTGTTCTATAAGACAATTTTCTTTAAAGAACTTATCAAGCTTTCCCTGTGAGATCTTTTCAATGATCTGGGCAGGTTTGTTTTCAGCAGCTAATTGCTCCCTATATATTTCTTTTTCATGTTCGATTATATCTTCAGGAACATCTTCTCGAGAAACATATGTCGGTTTGGCTGCTGCAACTTGCATAGCGAGATTGTGAACCAAATCTACAAATTCATCGGATCTTGCAACAAAATCTGTTTCGCATCCGACTTCGATAAGTATGCCTACTTTGCTGCCGGGGTGAATATATGCATCAATGACGCCTTCACCTGTAGCTCTTCCCTGTCTTGCTGCACCTTTCGAGACACCTTTCTTGCGAAGGTAATCGATTGCTTCTTCAAAATTGCCGTTCGTTTCCACGAGAGCTTTCTTGCAATCCATCATACCAAGCCCGGTTTTATCTCGGAGATCTTTCACGTCTTTAGCTGTTATTGGGCTCATGATTACTCTTCCTTGCTTTTGGGTGCTTCTTTATTTTCTCTTCCAGATTGTGGAGCGCCACCATCATGACTCCGAGGTTTACGACGACGTCTTGAACGCCGTGGTTTTTGTCTGTCGGATGAATGAGGAGCTGCATCTCGTTTTTCTTTTGGGCGAGAGTCAACTAAATGTTTCTTGCCTTCGAGAATGGCATCTGCAATAGTTTTAGAGATCAGCCAAATTGACTTAAATGCATCGTCGTTCGCAGGAATCGGAAAATCAACCACTTCAGGATTTACATTTGTATCAACAATCGCAAAAATTGGGATTCCAAGTTTTCTGGCTTCAGCAACTGCGATATCTTCGTTTTTAGTGTCAATTACAAATATGGCACCTGGTAAACGTCGCATGTCTCTAATTCCACCAAGAATTTTGGTGAGTTTTTCTTTCGACTTATTTATAGAGAGCTGTTGCTTCTTGTTGATCTTATCATATGTGCCATCGATTTCCATTTTTTCGTAGGATTCGAGACTTTTCAAACTGCGGCGAATCGTTTGGTGATTTGTAAGCATTCCACCAAGCCAACGATATGTTACATATGGGCATCCACATCTTAACGCTTCATCACGAACAATGTCACGTGCTTGATGTTTCGTACCGATAAACAGAATTTCGTCACCTGAAGCTGAAATTTTAGTAATTTCCTTGCAAGCCTTCTCAATGAGATTTTGTGTTTTCTGTAGATCTATCAAATAGATGCCGTTGCGAGCCATAAAAATGTATCGCTTCATCTTCGGATTCCAACGTTGTGTCAAATGTCCGAAGTGTGCTCCAGCCAGCAATAATTGGTCGACTGATACCCTCGGCATACCTGGTACTGGCATTGAATTTGATTCAATTTTCATACCGAGAGGGTCCAGTACAGTGTTTCTATCGTTTGGAGTACTGGAATTTTTTTCTGGCACCGGGTTGTCCATATTTTTTCCGTTCCTTTTCTCGTGGATCGCGGGTCAATAACCCATTCTTTCTAAAAACTGACCTTAACTCAGGGTCTATTTCAACCAAAGCTCTTGACATGCCTAATCTCATGGCACCTGCCTGGGCAGATTTTCCGCCGCCAAGTACCTTTGCATCGACATCGTATTTATCTAAGCCACCAGCTAATACCAGTGGTTGCTCGATGATCATCTTCAGAGTTTCTCTATTGAAGTAACCCATCATGTCGAGCTTGTTTACTCTCACCCGGCCAGTTCCCGGTCGTAGCCATACTTTCGCTATTGCCGATTTCCGTCGTCCGGTGGCGTAATTGCATTCTCCCTTCAAACTAATCTCCGCCTGATCATATTGTAGAATTTGCTGTTAGAACCATTGGAACGGGTTTCTGTGCGTGCTGCTGATGTTCAGGACCTGCATAAACTTTTAATTTCTTTATCAGCTTGCGCCCGAGGATATTATGAGGAATCATTCCCCAAATAGCCTGACGAACCACCCACTCCGGTTTCGTTTCCATAGCTTGCTTAAATGTAGTAACTGTTTGGCCGCCAGGATAAGTAGAGTGACGGAAATAGGTCTTTTGATCCGCCTTCTTACCTGTTGTTACAATCTTGTCAGCATTTATAATAACTACAAAATCGCCGGTATCAAGAAATGGGGTGAAATTCGGTCGATGCTTTCCTCTCAGTAATGTAGCAACTTTTGTCGCTAATCTTCCGAGACGTTGACCTTCTGCATCGATAAGCACCCATTCTTGCTTGATATCAGCGGGTTTTGGAATGTATGTTTTCAAATGTGTCTCCATTTTTTTTACAGACTTCTAATATAAGTCATCATTCTGTCCAAGTCAAGCTGTTAGGTGGTAAGAAAAACAGCATAATGATACAATTTGACTGCTTTTGAGTTTTACGGTACCGAGCTTGTTATTCTCATGCATATTAACTGGTAGCACACGCCTCCGTGCGTGTGGAATGTGGCGTATGGAATGTGGTAGCACACGCCTCCGTGCGTGTGGAATGGGGCGGGGACGCACCCAGGCGGGGACGCCTACGCTACCGACCAATACCAACCCATGAATATTCTTCTAACTCTGGCCATCGCACAAATGGATTGCCGAGAATGTAGTTACCTTGTTTCAGGTACTCCTTCTCGTTCCGAATGATACGATCAAAGCATTCTTTCTGCCATATCCCACCTTTTCTGTGATATTTACGCTGGATCTGGTTCGCCGTAAAAGATTTCCATGAATGAGTGATAGATTTTAACTCCCATCCGGGTTCAGGCTTAAGGAGCACGTGAATATGGTCATCCATCACAACAAAAGCTGAAATATCATATCGGACTCCATCGAAATGCAGTATTGCCGTTTGAACAAGTGTCCGTTCCTCGGGTCGAAGGGGCGGTTGATTTCTTTGAAGACGCCAGGTAATAAAGTAGGTTGCGCCCTCTAAGCGCCAGTGTGGCAAATTTCTGCGATAAATATTGATGTTCATAGGTACAAATTTTTGCCAAGTTCGCGAACAAAATGGTAGCACACGCCTCCGTGCGTGTGAAAATGCAACAAACAAAAGCAGGCTGGGACGCCTACGCTACCGAATTACTCGACCATCATCGCCGGTAGCATACGCCTCTGCGCGTGTGAATAACCTACCGTTCAAAATAGAGGAATATGTCATCAATGTATGCACATTTATAGTCATCGTTATTGGCATGATCCATTAGGGATATGGTCGTTAATCTTCCCATTCCCGAAGAAGAGCTCTCCTTGTCCCATTTATATCAACATACTCTTCAGGTCAGGAAAATTATAAACTCTTTCATATGTCGCCCATGTTCGATAGGGATCAATGAGGGTATAAGCGTCGAGGGGAAGCCCATGACTTCCTTCAGCACCATTATATCCAAAGACAATGTCCAATCCATGCACTTCACGAGAATATGACATTAGTGAAATACTCATACGCATTATTTTTGTGTCGCTTGGGGCAGATTGGATATATCAAACTGTATCACGTCTCTTATTCTGCTATCTTTTTCAATCCTCACAGAGTGGTCATCCGAATTGTAAATCAGGTTAGTTATTTAAGCATCTGTATTGGATTGCTATTTTAGCCTAAGGAGCATTCCAGATAAATTCAACATCTTCGCTAACCTTCAACAAGTATCCGGAAGTACGCCTAAGGTGTATCATATTATTAAACTCCCTCTCAGGAAGATAAAATCGACCATCACCATCCTTAGCCATTATCAGCACATCTTCAATGTTCCTGAAAGCCTCAAGAGCTTCAATTTCCTCTTCAGGGAAATAGGCAATCATGCTCCAACCTTCATCGAGGGGAATAGGTGTATCAGCTTCTACAGGCTCTCCATCGATTTGCAGGGTAGAAGCTTCTGCCATCTTCACTAAATATCCTTCACGAAAGTTCCAAAGAGGGATATTGTTAAAGTCAAAAGCCGGGAGGAAAAATCGGCCCTCACCATCTTTGGTAATAATAAGCTCGTCATGTCTAACTTGTTCACGCCATATATATTCCATCGAATTTATGTGAAGTATCGAATAGTAAGAAGAAATCAGGTTCCATCCTTCCGCAAGCTCAATATCTAAATAGGGCCACCAAACATACGCATGAAACCGGAAAACTACGGTTTCACGGTCAGGATCATTGCTGTTGATTAGAATTTCAGCGATATTATGACCCTCCTGTAACAGACCAAACCTGTAACTTCCAGTTATTCCTAACAGCCCTTCCGGTTCGATAACTCCGTTTTCGCGGCTAATCATCAAGTAGTCATTCTCTACCTCATCAGGATAAACAATATTGATGTTAAATGTTAAATCTTCATCACCCTGATTTGCAATATCAATATCAAAATCCATCTCTTCATCAACCCACAGAAATGGATCATATTCCAATGGGAAAACATCAATCCGTGGTTGAGTTGATCCTACAGGAACTAGTATCAAGGACAGAGTCACAAAGATGAGTATAATCAGTTTACATTTCATCCTAATACCTCAGTGTTAATCGTAGCTTTGAATTCACCTGCATCCATCCTCAGTAAGTAGGTTCCTGAAGGTAATTGAGTTCCGTCCAAGACAATGCGATGCAGCCCGGCAGGGCTGAACCATTGTGCAGAGTGCGCAATTCATGACCAGATATATCAAACAAAAAACCTCCAATGTCTCCTATATTATTGAGTTAATCATATGACTAACGCCACCAGAAGATAAGCTAAAGATACTCTTAATGAATGTACTTGTCAAGGTGTTTTAAAGATAATATATTTTATTCATACCTAAATAACTAAAGAACTTAAAAGGTCACAGTACAATAAAGAAGTCTCGGAATAGTCTTCTCTTTCTAATGTGCAGAATCAAACACATTTCTTTTGCTGTGATTTACCATTATACTGTTTTCTTTGCCAAAGCAAAGCTGCATTGAGTAAATGAATATTGCATTATTTTCGTAAAGAGCCTATCTTCCCCGTTAAGGTTAGTGAATCGGTGTTTTATTAACAACATAAAGCTGTGTTTCAAACTTTAGAAAGAGTGATTGTAGTACTAATATTCGCATTTGGTTTAGTCTACTGGTGTGGCTGTGCTTCTATGGGGAGGCCAGGGGGTGGACCTGCCGATGAAGAACCACCTCAGGTTCTGAAGTCGGTGCCGGTAAATGGTGCCTTGCTGATAGATCCAGACACAAAGTTTGAGATCACTTTCAGTGAATCGGTGGATCCGGGGACTTTTGCTGAGGCGTTATTTATCTCTCCTTTGCCGGAAGAAAAACCTGATATTTCCTGGCGAGGAAAAACAGTGCGAATAAAACTGCAAAACCAAATACCAGAAAATCAAACCGTTGTGATAACAATCGGGTCAGGACTCAGTGATCTTCGAAAAAACAACCTGACGGAGAGCTTTTCCTTTGCTGTATCAACAGGCAGCAGACTGGATAAAGGCATGATTGAGGGGAGAGTCTTCGATTCCAAATCTGTTAAAAGCATGCTGGTTGGTGCATGGAGTGTAAAAGCCGATTCTATTATTGATCCAATTTTCGGTGACCCGAGGTATCTGACTCAGGTCGGAGAAGATGGAAAGTATAAATTAGAATATTTGCCTGATGACACATACCGAGTACTTTGCTGGGATGATAAAGACCGGGATCATAAATTTGACCCAGGGGTGGATAGGATTGGATTCCCCTGGAAAGATATAACTCTCCTTTCTGACAGCCTTGAATATATGAGTTTTCAACCGACGCGAATTGATACTGGCAAAATCAAATTCCTGTTCGCTTCGGCCTCGGATCAACATCACGCGAGTTTGAGAATTAACCGCAATCCTCAATGGAATGGGGACCTTATTCTGGAAAAGGTGCATATTGAAGACTCAACTCAAAGCCTGCAAATAACGAGTGCATGGTATGACCCTCAGGACTCAACCCGAATCATTTTCAGGACAGAAAAACAATTGGCTGATCAGGAATACAGAGTGATTCTAACGGGAGACACCATGCATTCTGTTTTTAGAGGTGAGGCAAGGCCGGATACATTCCCCCCAGCAATTACATTTTTTAATCCAGAAAAGGATGGGAGGGATGTCTCTGTAAAAATTGACGGCTTGCTGACCTTTGACGATGAGATTGTGAAGTGTGACTGGAAATCTATTTTGAAATTAAGCATAGTTGATTCGATATCAGTGCCAATCTCTGTACAGACAATTGGTGCAAATGTTTTAGAGTGGCATACAGATAGTGAGGTTCCAGTTGGAGTAAAATGTGAGTTAAAACTCCATTTGACAGAAGTATTTGATGCGAGTGGTAATCCTGGAGCTGTTGCCGTGGAGCCAATCCAGGACAGCACCATTGTTAGTACAGATTCTATCCAAACGAAGATAGAAACAGATTGGGTGAATTATTTTTCAATCATTGACCCTGTAAAAACCGGATCAATATCCGGCAATATTTTTGGATCTGGATTAATACCTGTTGTAGTTGGAGCCCGACCAGAGCGCAGCAACTCAAAAGACAAGGGTTTTAATCGAGCTGAAAACACGGGAAACTATAGTATTGAGCATTTGAAACCTGGTGGTTATTTGATTTGGGCTTTTGAGGATCGTAACAAAAATGGAGTTTATAATCCAGGAGCTTTGCTTCCATTTAAATTCAGCGAAAGATTTGTATTATATGAGGATACGGTTACAGTACGTGAAAGATGGGAATCTGGTGGGATCAACTTAAATTTTGATTAGGCGTGAATTACCCCTGCTAAAGGTGATTTACGGACTTTTTTAATATATATTTATCTTTTTGGATAGTTTTTGAGATAAGGATAGATGAAAAATTCCCTCTCGACTGGTGGTAATCTCCAAAAGGCTCTGGGATACCTCCTCGAAGATTTACCCCGGATGTTAAGATTGGGGCTTATTCTACTCGGGTTTTTTATCGCAACAGTTGTACTGCCAGCTCTCGTCCATGTCTCCGGTCTACCGGTTAGGTGGATTCTTCCAATGCATCTGCCTGTCATCATCGCCGGTATAATTTATGGTTGGCGAATAGGAATGATTGTCGGATTGGGTGCACCACTGATTAACTGGTTATTAACTGGTTTCCCATTAGTTCCCGTTTTACCGGCGATGATGATTGAGCTCTCCATATATGGATGCATAACAGGCTGGCTCAGTAATAAATCCTCCTGGAGGATGAGTTTTGCCATTGGAACGGCTCTGATTGTCGGACGAATTGGTTTTCTTGTCACTATTGTTTTCACCAGCGGGTACAGTGGGGCATTTGGAAATTATGTTGTGGCAGCCATGACACCTGGTATAGCTGCAATGTTCGGTCAAATGTTGCTTATACCGCTTGTTTTTAAGTGGTTTAGGAGCAAATAGTTGCGTCTGTGTGCTGATGCAGGCGGATTTAATTCGGATAACAGGTCGATTTGAAAATGAGTAAGGATATACCAAAAGCATATGCGGTAATAATGGCTGGGGGTTCAGGCACTCGGTTCTGGCCACTGTCACGAGAGATGTCTCCAAAACAGATACTCAAATTGACCGGTCCGAACAGTCTTCTGCATGAGACCGTTTGTCGTATGCCCGGAATCATCCCAAAGGATCAGGTTGTTGTTGTTACAAGTCAACAGCAAGTCGAGATCATCAAACCCCATCTGCCCGGGGTGAGTGCTTCTAACATAATTATAGAACCTATGCCTAAAAACACGGCACCATGTATTGGTTTGGCTGCTTTGCATTGCAAACGGTTGGATCCAGATGCTGTGATGGTTGTACTACCCTCTGACCACCGAATAACTGATCTGGAAAAATTCCAATCTGTTCTGCAAACTGGAATTGAATTGGCACATACAGATAACTCTTTAGTTACGCTTGGAATTCCTCCAAACCGCCCTGAGACAGGATATGGTTATATCCAGATAAAACAAGAAGCCTCAAAATTACCTGAAGGGGTATACACTGTAGAAACCTTTGCAGAAAAACCGAATCGACCAACGGCAGAAAGGTTTTTGCAGTCGGGTGATTTCTTTTGGAATAGTGGGATTTTTATCTGGAAAGCAAAACAAATTCTTGCCGAAATGGAAGAGCACTTGCCAGATCAATACGCACAGCTTATGCTGATTGATCAGGCATATGGCAGAGATGATTATTTTGAAATACTAAGTGAGCACTACAATCGTATTCGGTCAATATCCATTGATTATGGGATTATGGAGCTTTCTCATTCAAAAATTTTTATGATAAGTGGTGGATTTGGTTGGAGCGATGTTGGCAGTTGGGATGAATTGTTTAGAATTCATTCCAAGCCTGGAGTGCAAAATGTTACCGAAGGAGATGCAATATATATTGACTCTAAGAACAATTTAGTGTATTCTCCTAATAAGCTGACAGCCGTTATCGGAATGGATAATGTATTAGTTGTCAATACTTCAGATGCAACACTAATCTGCCCACTCGACCGGGCGCAAGATGTAAAGAACATTGTTGAAAAATTGCGAAAAGACAATCGTAAGGAATGCCTTTGAAGCGCAATTTGAAACTTGAACGTCTTTGTCGTGAGTTAGAAGAAGTTGCAGGAAGGTTATTCCCTGATATTCGTCAGGAAGAAGGGTGGTTTAAAACCGGTGTTTGTACAATACGCGGTGAAACTGTGCTGATTCTGAATGGTCGTCAGACGATAGATGAACGTATCGCTGCATTGGCTGGCGTAATAGCACTTTGTAATGTAGAAGGTGTTTATCTTAAACCTATTGTTCGCGCTGAGATTGAGCGTTATTCTCATGCTGCGGAAAAAGCTGCCAGTATCTAAGGAGGCTGGATGGAAATTCAGGCACTCAGAGTTTTTCCTTTATTTTACGATATAAGCGAGGAAGAGCTCGAGATTGTCAGAGAGGTTGCTGTCGAGCGGAAGTTCCGCAAAAACAACCTGATAATCTTTGAGGATGATGTGGGCAATAATCTGTTCATCATCAAACGGGGGCGTGTGAAGATTTCACATATCTCCGACGAGGGAAGTGAAGCCATTTTAGCAATACTTGGGCCGCGAGATTTTTTTGGCGAATTAGCTGTTATTGATGGATATGGGAGGAGCGCATCGGTTACTTCGATCGATGAAGTCGAACTGATCATGTTCCAACGAACTGATTTTTTGGCTATTATTGAGAAAATTCCCAAAATCGCAATTGCACTTCTTAAGGAACTTGCTGGAAGAATCCGTAAATCAGACACTCATATTCGAAGCTTATCATTACTCGATGCAAAAGGTAGGGTCGCAGCAACATTGATTCGGTTGGCTGAGGACATTGGAAGGAGCAAGGAAGGAAAAGTAATTATTGAAGAAATGCCTCTACAGAGAGATTTAGCATCAATTGCCGGAACATCGAGGGAAACCATTTCACGTGTAATTAAGAAATTTGAGGAAGAGGGACATTGCTCAATTTCGAAAAATGCGCTCCAATTCGATGATTTCGACCGATTCAAAAAGTTGTATAGCTAATACTTTAGAGTTATTGGCTAATTCTTTGCCAATTAACCATACCCGGTGTTAATTGATCTCGGGCTGTCGGATATCGGTGATATGCGGTTTTCCAGAATGTCCGTAAAACCACTCATCAATGATTTTCGATGAACCGATCATTA
Organism: Calditrichota bacterium; assembly: GCA_018644935.1. Lineage (GTDB taxonomy): Bacteria > Electryoneota > AABM5-125-24 > Hatepunaeales > Hatepunaeaceae > JABGPL01. The sequence goes on from JABGPL010000019.1 coordinate 55,522, forward strand.
TACAGCGGGTTTTGCTTTTTGTAAAAACATTTTAGTTTAACACATTATAAATGAAACCTGAACGACGTTTAGAATTAGCAAGACTGCTCAGTCGGCTTGAAAGAATCGGGCCGGGTGAGCTCTTACCTGAAATTCCCAATTCAAGACCAATCGGAAATGCCTTTCGGATTGGAATAACCGGACCAATGGGTGCCGGAAAAAGCACGCTAATAAATCTATTGGCGGGGAAGATCCGAGATAACAACTTCCCGCTTGGGATAATTGCAGTTGATCCGAGCAGTCCATTCACGGGAGGTGCTGTTCTGGGCGACCGGATACGCATGGCTGACCATGCCCTTGATGAGGACATCTTCATCCGCAGCCTTGCAACTAAGGGTGCATTTGGCGGGTTGGCAGAGGGAGCAATGGAGGCAACAGATCTGTATGACATGTTTGGGTTCAACCGGATAATAATAGAAACAGTTGGAGTTGGTCAGACTGAAGTCGATATTATGGAAGCCTGTGACGCGACAGTGGTTGTGCTCGAGCCGTCTTCAGGTGACGGTGTACAAGCGATAAAAGCTGGATTGATGGAAATTGCAGACCTTTTTGTTGTAAACAAGATGGACATCAAGGGTGCCGCCCACTTCGTCGCTGATGTTGAAATGGCGACAATGCTGAAGGACCATGATAATCCAATAAAGGTGATCCCGGTGCAGGCGACTTCCGGAGATGGGATTGAAGACCTTTACCAATATCTTGAAAACTATTTTATAGAAAAAAAACAGAATGGTTTTCTTGAAACGAGGCGAGCCGGTCAAAAATCTAAGCGGATAAAGAGGCTGGCAGAGAGTATCGTATCACGTCGTATATGGGATCATCTCCCACAGGAAGAAATTGAGCGGATTTCGCTCGGAGAAATGCCGGTTCGAGAAGCGGCACAGTTAATCGTTGATAAGTTTATTTCCTTGAAGGTGTTATAAATGAGTAATTCAAAACCTACTTCTGAAGCATACAAACGTTGGGATGCGGAATTTACAAAATCGAAACTCCGCGATGATACATTGTTTAAAACTGTCTCGTCCGAAGATGTTCCACCGATTGTAACACAATATGATATGAAAGATTGGGATCCGGAAGCACAGCTTGGAATGCCCGGACAGTTCCCATATACTCGCGGGGTACATCCATCCATGTACCGCGGCAGACTCTGGACGATGCGTATGTTCAGCGGTTTTGCGACCCCGGAAGAGACTAACAAACGATATCATTTCCTGCTTGATGCAGGTCAAACGGGGCTCTCCGTCGCTTTTGACATGCCGACATTGATGGGGCGTGATTCAGATGATTCCTGGGCTTTGGGTGAAGTCGGACATTGCGGAGTGGCTATTAGCTCACTCCGAGACATGGAAGTGTTGTTTGACGGCATTGAGATGGAAAAGGTCTCCACCTCAATGACCATTAACGGTCCGGCAGCTATCCTCTGGGCGTTTTACATAGCTGCTGCGGAACGTCAGGGTGCGGACAGAGCCAAGCTGCGTGGAACTACCCAAAACGACATTCTTAAAGAATACATCGCTCAGAAAGAGTACATTTTCCCGCCAACACCTTCAATGCGGCTGGTGGTTGATACGATAGAATTTGGATCTACAGATATGCCGCTCTGGAATCCGGTTTCGATTTCCGGATATCATATTAGAGAGGCTGGGTCCACAGCCGCTCAGGAATTGGCATTTACACTCGCCGATGGTTTTGCCTATGTTGAAGCGAGTATCGAACGGGGTCTTAAGGTTGATGACTTTGCGCCGCGTCTTTCCCATTTCTTTAATGCACATCAGGATTTCTTTGAGGAAATTGCGAAGTATCGGGCAGCAAGGCGGATCTGGGCGAAGCGGATGCGGTATAAATATGGCGCGAAAAACGAGCGTAGCTGGCTGCTCCGGTTCCATACCCAAACAGCAGGTTGCAGCCTGACAGCTCAGCAGCCTGAGAACAACATCGTCCGAACTGCGATACAGGCACTGTCCGGTGTTCTCGGAGGAACGCAGTCATTGCACACGAATTCAATGGATGAAACCCTGGCTCTGCCTTCGGATAAAGCTGCCAAGATCGCGCTTAGAACTCAGCAAATTATCGCTCACGAAACCGGTGTCCCGAACATCGCTGATCCTCTGGCAGGTTCCTATTATGTCGAGCAATTGACGGACCAGATGGAAGCTGCTGCTGAAGAGTATTTCGAAATGATCGACGAACAGGGCGGGGTAGTCGCCGCATTGGAAAACGGATTCCAACAACGCGAACTCGCCAAAGCAGCATATCGGTTCCAATTAGAGCTCGAATCCGGAAAGCGGAAAACCGTAGGCGTGAACGCATATGTTGACAAAGATGAAACGATAGAAATCCCAATCCTGAAAATTTCACCGGAAGTAGAGAAACTGCAGGTCGCAAACTTACAGGAAGTTCGCAGGAAACGCGATTCAAAAGATGTGAAACGAACTCTCGCCAAGTTGGCAGACGCAGCAAGGTCAGACACCAACCTGATGCCTAATTTCATCGAATGTGCGCATGCTTATGTGACTTTGGGTGAGATGGTTGAGGTGCTGAAGGATGCCTTTGGTGAATATCGGGAAACGGCAGTTTTTTAAAGTATTGAGTGCGCGCTTCAGCGCGTTTTGCATATAATCAGATAACAGTAAGTAGCCCGGGTTCTTGCAACCCGGGTTTTTTTTGTATTTTGTTGGAGATCCCCTACAAAACTCTTGAATTTTCAAAGAACTCGTTATTGGCTAATGACACTTTAATTATGGCAGACGAGGGCGGCTGCCTGCTGGATTGTTGCATTATCAGTCTTCCCCGGGTTCGGAGAACCCGAGCTACGAAAACTCATCGCTATTTACGATATGCGCAACTTTATGTTGACAATATACAACATTTCTCCGCAAAAGTCAAACATCATCATATAGCACATGACAGAACAGGGATAGCAAGAATTATCGTCACTTCGTCACCATTTTGGCGGAAAGTGGTTGTGGGCGGGGGATTGAGGTGGTGACGGAAAAATGACGGAAATGACGGAAAGTGATGAAGTGATCAAGGGAGCGAGTGGGCAAGGGAGCAAGTAGCTCGGCTTCTCCGAAGCCGGAAAAAAGTGTTTATTACAGAACTTCGATTCACAGCAGATGACGCGGATTGCGCGGATTTTTCGTCTTTCCGGCGAACCAGTCAGTCCGAGAATGCAATTACAGTAGGTTGGACATTCCTGTCCGACCATCCGTCGGCTGACGGATTCACTG